>DASVPU010000335.1:0-3047 GCA_036389475.1 Solirubrobacteraceae bacterium | reverse complement strand
GGCCAAGGACATGAACAGCCCTGGGGCGGTCGGCATGGTGCGCGACCGTGCAGCCAGCCTTTCGCAGGCGATCACCGACAGCGTCGCCGACGGGATCTGTGTCACCGATAGCGATGGATCGATCATCTACGTCAATCAGTTCGGGCTGCGCATGCTCGGCTACGAAGCCGACGAGCTGATCGGGCGAGACGGCGACGCTACGCTGCACGGTCGTCTCGACGACACGCCGCTTCCCGCTGCCGACATCGTCGAGAGCTCCGGCGCGGCCTGCGAGTCAACCGAGGCCTTCTTCTGGCGCAAGGACGGCTCGACGTTACCGATCGCCTACTCGTCCTCACCCGTCGCGCTGGCCAACGGCACCGGCAGCCTGATCCTCTTCCGCGACGTCAGCGCCCAGCGCGCCGCCGCAGCGGCTCAGCATGAGGCGGAGCTGCTGATCCGCCGCTCCGAGGCGCTGCACCGGACGTTGACCGCCAATCTGCCAGATACCAGCGTGTTCTTGATCGATCACGACTTGCGCATCCTGATCGCCGACGGAGAGTCGATCAGACGGCTTCCGTGGCTCGACGAGGACCTGTTCCGGGGCCGCAAGGTGACCGAGCTGTACACCCAGGTCCCCGACGAGGTCCTTCAGCTTTCATTGGATACCTACAATGCGGCGCTCGGCGGTGAGCGGCGGGCATTCGAGTTCGACAGCGAGGGCTTGACGTTCGCGGTTCAGGCCGTCCCCGTCCGCGCCGAGGACGGCTCCGTTCAGTCCGCGCTCGTGGTGGCTCGCGACATCACCGGACAGACTCAGGCTGCACGGCAGCTCGCTCGCCATGCCTGCCAGCACAACGCCGTTGCCGACCTCGGTCGCGTCGCCCTTCAAAGCCACGATCTCTCCCGGCTCATGACCGAGGCGGTGACGACGGCGATCGCCACCCTCGGCGTCGACTCGGCCGGTGTCCTCGAGATCGACGAAGCGGCCGAGAGGGTGGACCGGGTGGCCTCCGCCGGCGTGCCGGAGCAGGTGGCGAGCGCACAACGGATGTCGCTCGGCGAGTGCCCGATCGCGCGACACATCCTGCGCACAGGCGAACCGGTGATCGTCGAGGACTTGGCGGAAGAGAAGCGCTTCACGTCGCCTGCGAGGCTGCGTGAGCTCGGCGTCGTCAGCAGCCTCAGCGTCGCGATCGACGGGCACGACCGGCTGTTCGGAATCTTCTACGTCTATGCGCTGGAATCCCGAAGATTCTCCGAGGACGAGGTCGCGTTCCTGACGGGCGTTGCACGGCTCATCAGCATGGCCGTGGAGCGCGATCGCGAGGAGCAGACGGCGCGCCATGCGGCGCTGCACGACCCGCTCACCCGCCTGCCGAATCGCATGCTGGCGCTCGATCGGCTCGCGCACGCGCTCGCCCGCCGGCGCCGGGAGGGCATCGACGTCGCGGTCTTCGCGCTGGATCTCGACAGGTTCAAGATGATCAACGACTCGCTCGGCCACACCGCCGGCGACGAAGTGCTGCTCGCCTTGGCGCCCCGGCTGACCGCCGCGGTGGGCCCGACCGACACGGTCGCACGCTTGGGTGGCGATGAGTTTGTCGTCATCTGTCCCGCCGTCGACGCTGCCCGCGAGGCGACGCAGGTCGCCGAGCGTCTCGCCGCGGCGATCAGCCGTCCGCTGGTTCTCGACAGCGGCGAGCACCGCTTCACGGTCAGCACCGGCATCACGCTGGCCACGAGCGTGCACGACACCCCCGGATCGCTGCTGCGCGACGCCGATGCGGCGATGTACCGAGCCAAGGAGCGCGGACGCGGACGCTACGAGCTGTTTGACGAGGCGATGCGCGTGCAGGTCACCAGCCGGATGCGCACCGAGTCCGAACTGCGCCAGGCGCTCGACGGCGCCGAGCTCTCGGTCTGGTATCAGCCTGTGATCGACCTCGGCACCGGCCGGCCGATCTCGACCGAGGCGCTCGTGCGCTGGGAGCATTCCGAACGCGGGATGATTCCGCCGCTTGAGTTCATCCCCGTCGCCGAGGAGATCGGCCTCATAGCGGATCTCGGGCTGTACGTCCTGGACCAAGCCTGCCGCCAGACGGCTGCCTGGCAGCAGCAGTTCGGCACGGCGCTCGGCGTGTGGGTCAACGTCTCCGGTCGACAGGCAACCAATGAACTGTTTCCTGCTCAGGCGGCGAGCATCGCCAAGCGGGGAGGCCTGCTCCCCGGTACCCTGGCGTTGGAGATCACCGAGAGCGTGCTGATGGAGGAAGCCGACTCACCGGCGACCGTGTTGCGCACGATGCAGGATTTCGGCTTGACGCTCGCCCTCGACGACTTCGGCATCGGTTACTCGTCGCTGAGCCGGTTGAAGCTCTTTCCGCTGGACGTGCTGAAGATCGACCGCTCGTTCGTCTCTGGCATCGACTCCAACGCCGACGACCGCGCCATCGTCAAAGCCACCATCGACATGGCTCACGCCCTTGGACTGACGGTCGTCGCCGAAGGTGTCGAAACTCGCGAGCAGGAGCAATATCTATGCGCTTTCGGCTGCGATCGCGCGCAGGGCTACCTGTACGCGCCACCGCAGCCGGCGCAGGCGATCACCAACGTGCTCGCGGCGGCATTGTCCTAGTGGTTCGTCCTTACAGGACGGACCCACTGGGCCATCTATTGAACGAGACCGCCGTCCGTCATGGCGTCGCGTGCGCTTTGAGCGCGTCCGCCACGGTCGTCGCCTGACCGTAGGCGAGGCGGGCGCTCTTGCACGCCGCATCGGGGCCGCTGAGCGCGCCGGCGCTGCCTTTCGTCGCCTTGCGAAAGAACGCGCCCGCCTTGCGCCCGCAGCTCGCGAGCTCGTCGAACGCCTTCATGCCCGTCCTGGTCACCTCGCCGGCCGCGGATGCCTTCTCGCCGAGCGACTGGAGCTTTGCGGAGGCGGCGGTCGCGTCGTGCTCGAGCTGCGTGGCGGTCTTCAGGCGGGCGGCCGCGATCGCTCTCAGCTCGCGCTTGTCGTCGAGCAGCATTCGGTCTCCGAACAGCCGGATCGCGTCGAGGTGCAGGCG
>DASVPU010000334.1:0-7364 GCA_036389475.1 Solirubrobacteraceae bacterium | reverse complement strand
GACCTTCGACGATCTCCTTGAAGCGGTAGTAGTGGGCCAGCTCGTTTCGCGGGCCGGCGGTGGGATCGGTGCCGGGGGTGCCCTCACCCTGGCGCTCGATCTCCTGCAGTGCCAGGAGCGCGTGCGTCGTGTCACCGATCGTGTACAGGTTGCCCGGAGCGCCGGTGTAGATCTCCGGCGTCATCTGCAGTGACGGGTCGCCGGTGAAGATCCCGTCGCCAAGCTCGACGATCCCCTTGCCGATCTGCTTGTAGAACCAGCCGATCGTCAGCGGCTCGTGCTCTACGCGGGTGAAGTGCATCGCCAGCTCCTGGGCGACCCTCGACGCTCGTGTCTCGTCGGTCACGTCGCCCGCGCGGTCGACCTCGATCCCATGCATGTCCACGTAGGGCGGCACGTCGTCGGGGACCCGCAGCGGCTTGCTCGGCGCCTCGATCGCCATGAAGACGTCGCGGACCTGTGCGATCGAGCATTTGCGAAGCGTGACCGTCAGGTCGGGCCGCACGCCGCCGGGCAGGTGCCCAGGGAACCTCGGGGCAAACGACGGC
The DNA here is from genome assembly GCA_036389475.1 of Solirubrobacteraceae bacterium. Taxonomy (GTDB): domain Bacteria; phylum Actinomycetota; class Thermoleophilia; order Solirubrobacterales; family Solirubrobacteraceae; genus CADCVQ01. Next base: position 6,816 of record DASVPU010000334.1, on the reverse strand, counting down.
GAGGCGATCCTGGGATGGCCGCCGACGCCGTTGAGCAGGTTGCAGACCAGCGCCATGTGCAGCATCTCCTGCATGACGACGCTCTTGATCAGCTCGGCTACGACTTGATTCTGCCCGGGCACGATCGAGAACAGCGCACACAAGTACGGCGGGATCGTCGCGTGCTCGAGCTCGATCGCGAGCTGCAGAACCTGCCTGAGGCCCTCGACGTCGTCGATCCTGAAGATCGGCGGGTGCGGCCCGCGCTTGAGCCAGCCGACGATCATGTCGCGCTTGGCCGGCGACAGGTCGCGGGTGACCGGCATGTAATTCGGATCGGTTGTCGGCAGGTCCATCGCGAGCATCAGCGCCCGCCGGTGGCGCTGCGCCACGTCAACGTAGTTGGAGAGGTCGACGACGTCGCGCATGATCGGGTAGAGGTTTGCGTACTGCTGGAGGATCGGCTGGACATCGGCGACCCAGGTCGGTTTCTTGGGGGCGGCGTACGCGCTCCACACGAGCGCGTTGAGCTTGTTGCCCTGAGCTACGGCTTCATCGCCTTCCCAGCCGTATGCCACGCCGTAGACCTGGCCGTCGACGAACTGACGCGGGTTGCCGGGATCCGAGGCGGTCAGCTCTAGCAGCGCCCGCCCTTGCGGTCCGGTCTTCACCGACTCCGGGAAGGTGAGCGCGGACTCGGGAACGCCTGCGACCGGTCCGCCGAGCTGCGACGTGTCGTAGCGCGTCGTGATCTGCACGCCGGCGGCCCATTGTCCGAAGCTCGTCGCATAGATGCTGACCGCAGCCTTGTCGCCGGGGCTCATGCGAAAGACGAACTCGTCCGCGCGAAGGTAGCGCCCGTCGGGGTCTTCGACGAGCACGGGGTCGTCGTTGACGTTGAGCAGCGCCAGTGGGCCCAGCCGGGCAGCCTCCAGCTGCGCAGGGTTGAGCTTCGCGCCGAGGATCCCGGCCTGGCTCGTGTAGAAGCTGTCATAGAACGCATGCCCCGAGCTCGTCGACGCGAGCAGGACCGGCTCGGCGCCGGCCGGCCGCGCGACCAGCCGCAGCACCTCCGAGTCGATCAGCGACTTGCCCGCCACATCGGTTGGCAAGCTGTTGCCGAGGTCGAGGCTGAGGGTCGCGGTGTCCTCGTCGATCCTGCACGGCGCCGGCGCGGGTCCGGATCCCGTCGTCGCCAGAAGCCGGGCCGCGACGAAATGATGCGGCTCCCCGGCAGCGTACGGGCCGATCGATCCGACGATCCGGCCCCACGTGAACGTCGGCGACGTCGACACGGGATCGAAGCCGTCGACGTTGAACTTGATCGACAACAGCTCGCCGGCGGTCGCCTCGCGCAACTCCTGCAGGAGGGCCGACATCGATTCGTCGCCCCACTGCTCGACTTCGATCACCGACTGGTATGTCGCGCTCAAGCCGTGCATGCCCGGCGAGGCGGCGCAGCGCAGCCAGATGTCGGAGAACGGTGCGGGCTTGAACGCGCCCGAGAACCCTTCGCGGCCGTCCGGGAAGCGAAGCGCCAGCCGCAGGCCGAAGATCATCGATACCTGCTGCTGCGCCGGGTCGAGGTCTACGAGCTTCGCGCTCACGCGGTCGTTGGCGTGTGCGACGACCGCGCTCGTGAGCGGATCGCCGGCCGGCCTGCCGTCGGTGGACAGCACACTCGTCACGTTGCAGTCGCGCACGCGCCACGCCCCTGTGCCGCGAGGATTCCACCGCCCGCGCCCGCCGGAACGCTGAAAGCGCCCGATGAAGCGCTCGTCGTCGAAGTTGGCGAACGTGTTGTTGACGGTCGACACGTCCGCTTGAAACAGGCCCGCGAAGTTCACGCGCGGGTATCCGAGATAGCTCACGACGCGAGCGTCCCCGCTGCGCGCGCCGCCGTCAAGCCTTCGAAGCTTGCCGGAGTAGGGTCGGCCCGGGCGATCGTCCAAGTCGCCTTCGAGGACATCGTCGATGAACACTCCCCCTGACCTGACCGTTCGCCGCGCGGACCCCGCGGACGCCGAGGCGATCGGCCAGCTTCTGCACGACTTCAACAGCGAGTTCGACGAGCCGACGCCGAGCCCGCCCGAGCTCGCAGAGCGCGTGCGTCAACTGCTCGCCGAGGGACAGATCGTGGTGCTCGTCGCAGGCACCGGCCCCGACGGGCTCGCGGTGCTCCGCTTCCGGCCGGCGATCTGGACGAACGCGCTCGAATGCTACGTGGCGGAGCTCTACGTGGTTGCGCACCGGCGCGGGCACGGGCTCGGACGCGCGCTCATGCAGGCCGCGATCGAGCTTGCTCGTCGGGAGGGTGCCGATCACATGGACCTCGGCACGAGCGACGACGACGTCGCCGCCCGCGCCCTGTATGAGAGCCTCGGGTTCAGCAACCGCGGTGGCGGGCCAGACGGCCCGCTCAGCTACTTCTACGAGCGGGAGCTATGAAGGCGCAAGAAGCCGTCTCGCGGCTCTACGCTGAGACCTGCATGCACGTCGCGTCGGTGAACGTCGGCAAGATCCGATCCGTCGAGCTCGAGGGCCGGACGATCACGACGGCGATCTGGAAGTACCCCGTCGGCGGCCGCATCCCGGTGCGCGGCGTGAACCTCGACGGCGACCATCAGGCCGACCGCAAGCTTCACGGCGGACCAGACAAGGCGATCTACGTCTATTCGCTGGACGACACGGACTGGTGGGAGGCCGAGCTCGGCCGTGAGCTCGGGCCGGGCACCTTCGGGGAGAACCTCTCCACGCGCGGCGTCGACCTGAGCGCCGCCCGGATCGGCGAGCGCTGGAGCGTTGGCTCGACGCTGCTGGAGGTCCGCCAACCGCGCGTGCCCTGCTTTAAGCTCGGCCTGCGCATGGAGGATCGGCTGTTCCCCAAGCGCTTCGGGCGCGCCGAACGGCCGGGGCTCTACCTCTCGATCGTCAAAGACGGCGAGATCGGCGCCGGCGACGACATCGAGGTCGTCGAGCGTCCTGACCACGAGGTCACGATCGCCCTCGCCAACCGCGCCTTCCTGCACGACCGCACCCGGCTGCCTGAGCTCCTCGCCGCGCCCGCGCTGCCGCTCCAGTGGCGCGACTGGATCGAGCAGCGGGGCACATAGCGCGACGGAAGCGTCGCTACGAGGCGATCAGCGGCTTGACCGCCGCCAGCACCGTCTCCATGTCCGACAGCGGGTCGAAGGCGACGGGCGCGGGCGCCTTGCCGCGCACGAGGCGAATCATCGCCGCGTGGCGCGCCTCGACCTGCACGATGCCGCCGGCCGCAGCCAGGACGTCGGCGGAATCGATGCCGCCGGCCGCGCCGTTGTAGGCGCTGACGCCCGTGTCCTCGAGCGTGTTGGCGAGCTTAAAGTACGCGGCCCGTGAGCCGAACGTGTTGCCGTAGGCGAACTTCGGCTTGGCGACGGGCTTGCCGCCGAGCTTCTTGATCGTCGCCACCAGCGCGTCGACGTGTGCGAGCTCGTTGTCGCGCAGTTCGGCGGTGAGCTTCTGCTCGTAGCTCGACAGGCCCTTCACCTGCTTGGCGGCCCTCGTGTAGAAGTCCGACTCGAGGTACTCGAGCGTGAGGGCGTAGTTGAGGATGTCGACGTCGCCGCCACCGTCGGCGGCGAGCACCTTGGAGATCAGCGGCGTGGCCGACATGGCGCCGACCGTGGCGCCTGCGGCGAGCGTGGCGCGCAACAGGAAGGCCTGGCGCGTGGTCCCTTGAATTTCGATGGCGGCAAGCTCTCCAGCCACCAGTTGCGATGAAGCCATGACAGTTCTCGCTTTCTCGTCGTGGTGGCCGGTTAGGCCAGGAATGGCTTGGCGGCGGCCAGGACGGTCTTCATGTCCAGCGGCTTGCCGAAGGGCCCATCCGGGAGCGCGCCCTTCAGGCCGCCCTTGCCGTCGCCGAATCCGCGGCCGACGAGGATGTTCAGCGCCGCGGCGTGACGCGCCTCGACGGAGTGGATCTGCAGCGCGGAGGCAAGGATCTCCTTGCTCTTGATCTTTGCCGCCTGGCCGAGGTAGGCGGCGGCGCCGAGGTTCTCGACCGTCGCGGCGGTCTCCAGCACGTGCTTGAGGCCCTTCTTCAGCGTCGGCTCGAAGTTCGTCTTCGGCGCGGCAACCGGGGTTCCGCCGAGCGCCTTGGCGGCAGCCTTCAGGCCGTCGACGTGCTCCTGCTCGGACTCGCCGAACTTCTTGGCGATCTCCAGCACCGCCTTGTCCTTGATCAGGCCGCTCTCGCCGACCTGCTTGTAGAACTCGGCTTCGATGTACTCGAGCGTCAGCGCGTAGTTGACGATCTTCAGATCGCCGGCGTTGTCGGAGGAGGAGGACGACGAGGCCGCGGTACCCTTCGCAGCCGTGCTGTCGTCACCGCAGGCGGCCAGGACGACGCCAAAGGCGCTTACCGCGCCGGCCCCGCCCAACATCTTGAGAAAGCGCTTGCGCGAAGACGGGTCGTCCGCGAGCTCGCGCAGTGCAGAGTCGGTCACGATATGCCCTTCGAGTGTCGGAGTTGACATGTGTGAGGGCTCGTAGCGTGGCGCGCCGCAGCGCAGATCACGCGGTGGCGCGTCGGCGCTCTACAACCGGAAAATAGGTACCAGGCGCTGCTCGTGCTCGGCGGAGATGCGCGCGACCACCTCGATGTGCTCTTGCAGCGGCGTGCCTCGAAGCTTGGTGCCCAGCCCCTCGTCGACTTGATAGATCCCGGCCGAGTTGGACATCTCGATCTCCACGCGCACGGCCTTGTCCTCCCCCGCGCCGATCTTGACCTCCTCGATCGCGTAGGCCGACAGCGAGTGGATGTTCGTATGACCGGCCTCGAACGGCACGCGCGAGCGCCCGCGGGCCATGTCAAGAGCGTCGGCGACGCGCACGATCGCACCCTCGATGGTGAACGGGGCTCCCTGGGAGCGGTGCGAGATGATTGCGTGCATCGTCTCCGCGACGACGATCGATCGCTGCGGCTCCTCGTAGATCTCCTCCAGCAGCCCGCCGAGCTTGTCGGCGGTGAGAAACAGCGAGTACGCCTCGTGATCTTTTCTGTGGATCGACATGCCGACACAGTGCAGAAGCGCCGCTGCGGCGATGACGACCTCCGCGTCGCGCACCTCCATGTCGTGGTCGCTGACGATGCTCGGTGTCACCCCGCGCGCGAACAGCAGCCGCGACAGGCGCAGGGCAATGTTCAGCACGACCTGGATGTGAACCCAGGAGTGATCGGACATGTGCAGGCGCTCGGCGTTGATGCAGGCCGCGTGCCACCACGCCTTGACCTGCAGGTCGGCGTCGACGGCGTCCAGCAGCTTGGCCAGCCGCCGGTTCCCGCGTGACGGCGCGTGCACGCGCGCGTCCTGCGGTCGCGACCGGGGCGCGGCGCCGGCGTCGTCGGCTGTGCTCACGCGTCGAGATCCGCCTGCGACGCCTCGCTCGCCCGCGCGGCGTGCTGGGCCATGAGCTCGCGCTGGACCGATCGCGGTGGGTCGCCCGGCTCGCGCGCGAGCCAGCTGCCGTCTGACTGCAGCTCCCACGCGCGCACGTCGGTCGCCAGCGAGCGCTGGAGCGTGTCCAGCAGCTCCGCACGTATGGCATCGTCGATGACCGGCGTGATGAGCTCGACACGCGTGTCGAGGTTGCGCGGCATGAGGTCGGCGGAGCCGATCAGCACGGTGGTCTCGTCGTCGTGCTCGAAGCTGTAGATGCGCGAGTGCTCCAAAAAGCGTCCGAGCACGCTTAGGACGCTGATGTTCTGCGATACGCCCTCGACTCCGGGGCGCAGGCAGCAGATGCCGCGGACGTTGAGCTCTACCGGCACGCCCGCGCGCGAGGCGCGATACAGCGCCCGGATGCAGCGGCGGTCCACAAGCGAGTTCATCTTCATGCGGATGTGCGCCGGCTGGCCGCGCTCGTGCGCGTCGATCGTCTTGTCGATCTCCTCGATGATCGCCTCCCGCATGCCGTTGGGTGCGATCAGCACCTTGCGATAGCCGCTGGGCCGCGCGAGGCCGGTGAGGAAGTTGAACATGTCCGCGACATCGTTGCCGATGTCCTCGTCGCAGGTGAACAGGCCGAAGTCGGTGTACAGGCGTGCCGTCGTCGGGTGGTAGTTGCCGGTGCCGATGTGCACGTAGTGGCGCACGCCATCGCCCTCGCGGCGCACGACGAGGATGCACTTGGCGTGCGTCTTCAGGCCCGGATAGCCGTAGACGACGTGGACGCCCGCCTGCTCCAGCGCACGCGCCCAGCCGATGTTCGCGCGCTCGTCGAAGCGCGCCTTGAGCTCGACCATGCAGACCGCCTGCTTGCCGCGCTCGGTCGCGCCGATGAGCGCCTCCCCGAGCGACGAGTCGTCGGTCGTGCGGTACACCGTCTGCTTGATCGCCAGGACGTCGGGATCGGCGGCCGCCTGCTCGACGAAGCGCTCGACCGACGTCGCGAACGAGTCGTAGGGGTGGTGCACGAGGATGTCCCCGCGCCGCATCTCTGCCATGACGTTGACGTGCTCGGACTCCTTGCCCTGCAGGCGCGGCTGCGTCACCGGCGTCCAGGGCGGGTCGCGCAGCTCGCCGAACCCGCGCAGCCCGTGGATCTGCCACAGGTCGCTCGTGTCGAGCAGGCCGTCGACGTCGTAGACCTGACGCTCCTCGAGGTCGAGCGCCTCCGTGAGCTGCGCTCGCACCCCGGGGTCCAGGCCGACGCCGACCTCCAGGCGCACGGCCTCGCCGAAGCGCCGCCGGCGCAGCTCGGCCTCGACGGCCTGGAGCAGGTCGTCGGCCTCGTCGGAGACGTCGTAGTCGGTGTCTCGCGTGACCCGGAAGAACGAGTGGTCGAGCACCT
>DASVPU010000333.1:0-1941 GCA_036389475.1 Solirubrobacteraceae bacterium | reverse complement strand
GTGGCAGCTTGTAGCAGGCCCAAGGCACTCCTCGGATGCAGCGCGCCGCTATCGCTCGGCGCGACAAGGGCCTCGCCAGCGCGTAACCGACTGTGGCTGGTCAATGCGATGCGCAGCCGAGCGCAACTCTCACACAGCGGCTCCTTCTTGACGAACTGGCGCGCTCGTCGCGTGGGCGCTGAGCACCGCAAGCGGATCGCGCCTGCGAGCCGGCCTTCCCCTCCGGTCAACGGCCGCCGCTCGCTCGCGGACTCGGCGTGCCGCAGGCCGTTTGGCTTGGGGTTGCGCCGGCGCCATCGCGGGCGACGTCGCAGACGGTCCCTCTGGCTGGCACCGCCGCTGCGACCCGATCTACGAGTTCGCTTCAATCCACCAGCACAGCCATGATCTCGCAACCGTTAGCAGATTTCTCGCTGGCGCCCCGCTCGCCGACCAACTCCATCCAGACGAGAAGCGCAGTTCGGGCGCCGCGGCTTCCTTGTGGGTGTGGTAGGACGGGGTTCTTCGTAGGAGGCAGCGATGGCCGCGGCGATCCGCCTTGCCCGCGTCGATGACGTACCTGTGCTTGACCGCGTTCTCGCGGACGCGTTCTTTGACGATCCGGTGAGCGACTGGTTGCTCCCGAACACAGGGCGCCGCAATCGCGCCCTTCAGCGCAGCATGGGGCATGTCATGCGCAAGACATATCTGCCGTACGGCGGCGTGTGGACGACCGAGGAGGTCGACGCTGTCGCGCTGTGGGGCAAGCCAGCTGACCCGAAGCCCGCGGCGCTGCAGCAGCTGCGCGGGCTGCCAACGTTCGTGGCGACCTACCGCCGCCAGCTACCTCCAGCGATCAGAGCGTCCCGCGCGTTTGAGAAGCGACGACCGAGCCAGCCGCATTGGTTTCTTGACCTGCTGGCTGTGCGTCCGCACCGGCAGGGGCAGGGTGTCGGATCGGCGTTGGTCGCGGCCGCGCTCGCCGAGACGGACCGCCTCGGTGTCCCAGCGTTTCTGGAAACGTCCAACGCGCGCACTGTGCCGCTCTATGAGCGGCTGGGCTTCGTCGTCAGCGAGCAGTTCGACGTCGGTCCGGTCCACGTCTGGACGATGCTGCGCCAGCCCACGTCGGGCTGAGTGAACGTCAGTCTCGACATCGACGTGCTCAGCAAACGCGATGGCCGGCGCATCGCCTCGGCCCAGGCACGCAGCGCGCTCCTCCGCGCATAAGGGCGCCTTGATCGCGCGCCACGTCCCGGCCATGGGATCCTCCTACGAGACGGCCTCTCTCCCCCCGCAGCGATCGGCGCCCGCAGGAGGATCGGGCGTCCCGCAAGCCATTTCGGCTTGCGGGACGTGAAGTGTCGGCGCTCTCAGCCGCTACGGGGTTGCATGCACGAGCGGCAGTCGCGCGCTCGCAGGCGACCGCGGGAGCGCGCCGCCTGTCGCCGCGGATCATCCCTGTTATCACCGGCGGCGCGCGCTTTGCCGGGCGCTGCCGTGTCCGAGACCGTTCTGGGTTGCCGTTGATCGGCGGCGCTGCTCACTCCCAGCAGGGATCAAAGTCGTCATCGAGCCCCGGCCCGGTGGCGCCGAGAATGTCGGGGTTGGGGGCTCTGTGGTGATCGCGACGTAGAACGGGTCCACGTTGTAAAGGATTCGGTCGGACGTGAAGAACGCGCTGAGGAACTGGCGAGCGCGGCGGTTCTCCGTGCGATTGATCAACGGACCGAGAAATCCCAGTTGGGGCCGACTGCGCCCTCCCAGGTGCACCCGAACGGAAACTCGTCGCAGTCGAACCGGCGCGGTCCCAGAGGTTGCGCTCGATGAGCAGGGCGCAGGTCGCCGTGGCCTTTCGCCGGTTGGCTCTGCGCCGGGGGTCACCTGCGGGTATGCGATGCAAGCCCCTGCCATCCCGGCGTCCGGTGTACTTGCCGGGGATGTCCTTCACGCCGCCGGCGA
>DASVPU010000332.1:0-1686 GCA_036389475.1 Solirubrobacteraceae bacterium | reverse complement strand
CCACACCCGCCGATGACGCGATACCCGCCAACGTCAAGCCGGCCAACTCGGGCAGACAGCAGGTCTAGGAAGCTGCTGCGCGCTCGGCGACTCGCGAACGAGCATCTCGCGTACGCCCTGAACCCGCGACAGCTCTTCCGGGTCTCCTCGCCGTTTGGTGGTGATGTAGCGACGTAGTCGCGCGCGAATCGCCTGCGTGCGGGCGCTTGGGGTGTCGCTGAGAAGTCTTCGGAGCTTGCGCAAAGCGCAGCGACGCGCCGCCGTCCTCGGCGGCAGGCTGCTGGCTGTCGAAGGTCAGCGGCTTGCGAAGGAGGACGACGTGCGCGTCACCACGGCATTCAACAGGCTGCTCCGTCTGCCCGGAGCATCAGTCATCGATGTCTGTTTCGGCGAAGAGGGGGTGATCGTATCCGTGCGGCTGCGGCGCCGGCGCCGCGTCTGCTCGAGTTGCGGCCAGGTCGGTGGTCGCATCCACGCGCGGCGCGTCAAGCGCTGGCGCCACCTGGATCTCGGCTCGACGCGCTGCGTCATCGAGTGCGAGCTGCGGCGCCTGGACTGCCGCGACTGCGGCGTGCGCTACGAGGCGGTCCCATGGGCGCGGGCGGGCTCTGCTTACACCCGCGACTTCGAAGACGTCGCGGCGTGGCTGGCCCAGCAGATGGCCAAGACCCCGATCGCCGGGCTGCTGCGCATCGCCTGGGACTCCGTCGGGCGGATCGTTGAGCGCGTCGTCGCCGACCATCTCGACGAGCGTCGTCTGGAGGGTCTGGTCGCGATCGGCGTCGACGAGATCTCCTACCGTCGCGGCCAGCGCTACCTCACGACGGTCGTCGACCATCAGACCGGCGCGATCGTGTGGTGCTCACCGGGCCGCAACGCCGCGACGTTGCAGGCGTTCTTTACCGAGCTCGGCGACCGGCGCCACTCGATCCGCGCGGTCTCGATCGACATGAGCGGCGGCTACGCCAAGGCGATCGGCGAGAACACGCGCGCCGAGATCTGCTTTGACCCGTTTCATGTCGTTCGTCTCGCCCAGCGCGCCGTTGACCAGGTCCGCCGTGACGAGTGGAACGCCCACGAACGCTCCCACACACCCAAGGGCCGCTGGATCAAGGGCACGCGGTGGTCGCTACTGAAGAGCCCCGACAAGCAGAGCGTCCCGCAGCTCGCGCTGCTCGGCGAGGTGCAGCAAGCCAACAAGCCGATGTTCCGCGCGTTCTTGCTCAAGGAGGAGCTCAGGTTGCTCTACCAGCTCGACGATCGAGCGCTCGCGCCGGCGCACCTCGACGCCTGGCTTGCCTGGGCATCCAGATCGCGACTCGAGCCGTTCATCAAGCTCGCGCGCACGATTCGCCGCCACCGCGCCGGCATCCTCAACGCGATCCGACTCGGCCTCAGCAACGGCCGCCTCGAAGGCCTCAACAGCCGCATCCGCCTCATCAGCCACCGCAGCTTCGGCTTCCACTCCGCTGCACCGCTCATCGCCCTCGTCTACCTCTGCTGCAGCGGTATCACGATCCCGCTACCCCGCTGACTTCACCACCAGATCGACCGGAGCGCCGATATTGCATGGTTACGACGTCCTAAGCCAATGGTCGCGGAAAGCCGGAAGCATCAACAACGGTTTTCGGTCGCATGTCGATCCAGTGCTCCTCGACGTACTCCAAGCAGGGACCTCGTTGGGCC
>DASVPU010000331.1:0-13281 GCA_036389475.1 Solirubrobacteraceae bacterium | reverse complement strand
CCGTCACCTGTCGGCCGCACCGTGACCTCGTCCCCGGCCCGTATCCCGGCTGCCCGCATCGCCTCTACCGGCAGGGTCACCTGGTTCTTGGAGGACACTCGCGGGATACCCGTACTTTACCAACGCAGTTTGTAAAGGCCGATGCGCCATCGCGGAATTTGTCCGCGACGCGCCGTCGCCGAACAAGGTGCGATCGGCCGCGGAGTCCGAATCCGCCGCGGCCGCACCGTCCGCGCCTTCGGCCACCATCTACGGCCCTGTGCGCACTCGAGCGATCCATCCCGGTGACGTCGTGCTCGTCAACAAGCGCGGGCGCGTGTTCCACGCGAAGGTCCACGGCGTCGCGGCCGGCGGCGGCTTCGACGTCGCTCCGATCGAGCGCGGGATCAGCTATCGCCACGTCAAGGCAAGCGAGATCACCGACCATTGGGCGCACAGCTCGACGCGCCGCGACGGCCGTCCGCCCACTGGGCAGATGGAGCTCGGCGACTAGCGTTCTACGCCAGCGCCGCCGCCCGCGCCTCCGCGATCGCCGCGGCGCCCTTCTCGCCCACGAGCAGCTCGGGGCGAATCGTGCCGCTCGCAGCCAGATCGAGTGCGGGGACGATGCCGCTGCCGGCGAGCGCGGCGTCGAGGGAGATGACCGTCGTCTCGCCGCCGAGCGGCTCGCGCGCGGTCGCGATGATCGTCAGCGAGCCGCCGTCGACGATGTTGCGCGCGGCCGCAAGGAGGCGGCGGGCCAACGGCGCCGGCACGTACTCGAGGGTGTCGATCAGCACGACAGCGTGACCGCCGCGAGCGGCGACGCGGCGGCCGGTCTCGATCGCACGCTCGATCGCCTGGCCTTGCACATCAGCCGGCGCGCCGAGGCCAAACTCGGCGACGGGCGCCACCGGCCCGGCCTTCCACTCCGCGATCTCCTCGGGGCGCACGCCCGTCAGGACGACGGCGCTCTCAAGCTCCTCCTGACCGGCGAGCGCGCCGGCGAGCCGGCGCAGCGCCTCGGTCTTGCCGGCGCGCGGGCCGCCGACGAGGACGACGCGTGAGCCGCGGCCGAACGGCGTCAGCCACTCGATTGCCTTCAGGGTCGGGTCCTCGGATTCCAGCGCGATCCGCTCCGTCGCGTACGTGCACGGGAGGTCGTCGTACTTCGTGCCTTCCGCGACCTCGTCCGCCGAACGACCGTTGATCGTGTCGACGCGGATGAGCGACGGGTAGCGCTCCGAGCGGCGCGGAGAGCGCACCGGCCCTGTGACCTCGTCGCCGGAGACGAGCTCGCAGCGGCGCACCTGGGCCGTGGAGATATAGACGTCGTCGTCGGACGGCTCGGGCGGCGTAACGCGCAGGAAGCCCGAGCCGTTGGGCAGCAGCTCCACCGTGCCGCTGGCGACGCTGTCCTCGGAGGGCCCGCGGTCGCGGCTCTCGTCACGCCCGGCGCGCGCGCCGCGCCCGGAACGCGGTGCGGGCGCCGGTCCTGCATCGATCTCGTCCGTATCGCGCGCGGCCCGCGCGTTGCGGCCGGAGCCTTCGACCGGGGGAGCCTCGACCTCGTCCTCGCCGACCTCGATCTCGCCGGGGTCGCGATCGCGCGCGCGGCCGCGCCCCCGACCGCCGCGGCGTGAGCGGCGCGCCGGCTTCGCGGCCTCGAGGTCCGCGTCGTCCTCGGCCGCCGTCTCGACGTCAGGTTGCGACTCCGCGCCGGCAGCGGCATCGGCGTCGGGCACCGGCGCGTCGCCGTTGGTCCCCTGGCGGTCGATGATCGCGTCGATGAGATCGGCTTTGCGCAGGCGGCGATAGCTGTCGAGTCCGAGCTCGGACGCGATCTCGTGAAGGTCGGCCAGCGAGCTTGACTCCAAGGCGGAGCGAGAGATGACGGACATACGGGACCTCCTGTGAATCGTCGGTGGGCGTCCGACCGCGTTGGACAGCGGCCGGCGACTCGTGAGATCAAGGCTACCGCGCGTGGCGGATGGCGTCATCGAGCGCGAGCGCCGGATCGACGGCCGCCTCGCCCCGCAGGGCGCCGCGCACGCGCAGGTAGTCCGCCACCTCCGCGACGTCGTGCACCCGCAGCACGTGTGCGCCCGCGTCGACGCCGAAGCCGACGGCCGCCAGCGTCCCCGCCAGCCGTTCGCGCGGGCCGCGCCCGGTCAGCGCGCCGACGAAGTCCTTGCGCGAGGCCGCCAGGAGCAGCGGGCGCCCGAGCGCGTGCAGCTCCTCCAAGCGGCTGAGGAGCGCGATCGTCTGCGCCGGCGTCTTGGCGAAGTCCGGGCCAGGGTCGAGGATGATCTGCTCGTCGCAGACGCCGCGCGCGCGGGCGAGATCCATGCGCGCGCTCAGAAATCGCATGACGTCGTCCACCACGTCGTCGTACAGACACGGATCGTTCAGCCGCTGCTTGGGCGCCGCGCGCGTGTGCATGAGCACGAGCGCCGCGCCCGAATCGGCGCAGACATCCGCGAGCTCCGGGTCGCGCAGGCCGCTGACGTCGTTGACGATGCACGCCCCGGCCGAGATCGCGGCGGCGGCAACCGCCGGCTTGTAGGTGTCCACCGACACCGCGACGGCGTCCCCGAGCTGGTCGCAGATGCGCTGCACGAGCGGCACGACGCGCGCGATCTCCTCCGCCACCGGCACCGGCGGGCGCAGCGTGATCGCCGACTCGCCGCCGACGTCGACGATGTCCGCCCCGATACGCACCAGCTCGGCCGCTAGCGCGACGCGCGCGTCGACATCCGGGTACGCGCCCGCGTCCGAGAACGAGTCCGGCGAGGCGTTGACGATGCCCATGAGCCACGGTCGCTCGCCGAGCGCGAGGGTGCGGCCCGCGGCTGCGACGGCATGACGGCGCACGGGAACCGCGACGACGTTAGCGAGGAGCGACCAGCTTCCTTGCGCCCCGCCGCGGTCGACAGACGGCGCGCGCGCTACCCGACGCGAACCGTGCGCTTGTCGATCGTCTCGTTGCCGGCCCGGTCGACGGCCCTGATCGCCAGCGAATAGGAGCCGCTGCCGCGGTAGCGATGAGTCGATCGCAGCTCGAAGATGCCGCCCGCCGCCGGTGACGAGTCGCCCCACGCGACGGTGATGCGACGCATGCCCGACACGCGATGCCCGCCGCGATTGGGGTCGCGAGCGCGCACCACCAGGGTCACGTTGCGATTGCGTCGCGCGTAACGCACCGCCAGGCGCGGGCGCAGGTCGTCGACACGCAGCAGACGCGAGCGCGTGCGCTTGAGCTGTCCGCGTGGATCGGTCGCGCGAACCTGCCAGCGGTGCGTCGGGCCTGTCAGCGGGACGCTGAGCCGCAGGGCGGTATCGGTTGTCTCCCCCACCACGTTGCCGTCCACCAGCACCTGATAGCGCGACGGGCCCCAGAGGTTGAAGGCGGGCTGCCAGGTCAGCCGCGGCAGCGCGCTGCGGCAGCAGCGCTGGGACGTGTAGCCGGTGAAGCTCAGCGGAGGGCGGTCGTCGTAGGCCGCGACGATCTGGCGATTCGTCGGCCCTCCCTGCACCCAGGCGACGACGAAGCCGCCCGCGCGGTCGGCGGCTGCGTCGAACCCGCGCGTGGCGTCAACCGGCCCGAGCTCCGGTCGCGACAGGACGAGCTCGCGCCCGACGACGGCTCCGCCGTTCTCGTACGGGCGCACGCGCACATACGGCGCCTCCCCCGGTCCGCCGAGCACCGTCGCCATCAGCCCGTCGTTGTTCTCCGACACCGCCGGCGCGACAGCGGACTTGGCCACGCTCGGCGTGAACAACCGCATGCCCGCCGCGAAGTCGTCCTTGTCGAGGATCGACACCATCGGCTGCCCCGACACGGCACCCAGCGTCATGGCGAGGCCGACGCCGCGGCCGGTCATCGCCAGGCGCGGCTCGCCGACCTGCTCGCCGCCGGGATCGACCGCGACCGGTGGATCGAAGGCGGTTCCGCGCTGGCGCGTGGCGAGGATGCGCGTGTCGCCGCCGTCGGCGAAGCGCTGGCGAAAGACGACCCACGCGTAGCTCGAGTCGTCCTCGGCCTCGATCTCGGGGAGCTCCGACAGCGCGGTCACACGCCCGGCGACATCTGCGGGAGTCAGATCCTGCGGCGCGTTGGAGAACGCCGTGCCGAACATCTTGCGTGCGAACACGTGGCCCACCTCGCCCCATGTGACGACGCCGATCCCGTCGGCTGACACCCCGACACGCGAGCGCGCGCCGGCGGAGCCCGCGTCGCGGGTCCGATCGAGATCGGCCGGATCAGGCAGCGTCGCCCAGGTGTTCGTGCGCCGGTCCAGCCGCGAGACGCGCACGTCACCGGTCCCGGAGAAGCTCGCAAACGCGGTGCCGTTGAGCGACATGTCGACCGACGGGTCCTTGCCCGGACCGAGCGCCACCGGCTCCGCGAAGGCTTGGCCGGCGGCCGGCCGGACGGCGCCGTAGACGGTGCCGCTGCTCACGAAGACGACCGCGAGGCGCCCGCCGTCGGCCGCGCCGACCACGGGCTGCGAGCCCGCCGCCGCGATCGCGCCGTCGATGCGCTCGGGTGTCTGGAACAGGCCGTCCACGAAGCGTGCGACGAAGATGTGATCGACGCCCGCGATCTGGCGGATGTACGTCAGCGCGCCGGTGCCGTCGCGAGCGAGGTCGAGGTCGCCGAGCGCCACGATCTCCGCGCTCGGTCCGTCGATCGGGTCACCGGGGAAGAAGGTCGCACGGGCCGGCGCGACCGGCGTGAGGATCAAAACGGCGATGAGGGGCAGTAGACGGCGCATCGGAGACCCGGAAAGTTACGCGTTGCCCACGACGCCTTCGGCGCATGCCTCCGCGCGCCAGCCGTCAAGCTGCGTCGCGCGCTCGCGCTCGTCCCATCCCAGCTCAACTGCGAGGACGCCGGCGACGAGCGCCGCCACGGGCCCATCGGCGCCGAGCTCCCGGCCGGACAGCAGGCCCAGGCGCGTGCGCCGCAGCAGGACGTCTCCCAGCGAGCGCGCCTGTTCGCGCCGCGCCGCATAGACGATCTCGGCGAGCAGGTCGGGCATGTCGGCCACGATCAGGCGCGCGAGATCGCGTCGCTCACGCGCGACGGCCAGCACGTCGTGCGCCGCGTGGCCGTAGCGGCCCGCCAGCGCGGGATACGCGGCTTCGGGCACGCCTGTGACGCGCGGAAGGTCCCTGACCTCGACCGGCGCGCCGAGCGGGATCTGCTGCGTCCGGCACGGAGCATCGCGCGCCTCGCGCTCCACCAGCCGGTCGACAGTCATCTTCGCCATCCGCCGCCAGGTCGTCAGCTTTCCGCCCGTGATCGTGACCATTCCGCTCGAGGTCTCATACAGCTCGGCCTTGCGCGAGATGTCGACGGACTTCTTCGGGTCGCCCGACTGGATGAGCGGCCGGACCCCCGCATAGGCGCCGGTCAAATCATCCGGGCCCAGGGACGTGCCGAAGTACTCGTTGGTCGCGTCGAGCAGGTATGCGATGTCCGCCTCGGCGGGCGGCACGTGGTGGCTGCCGTCGAGGTCGCCTTCGTAGTCGTTGTCGGTCGTTCCCAGCAGCGTGCGCCCGAGCCACGGCAGCGCGAAGATCGTGCGACCGCCGCCGGCCGGGACGATCGCACCGCCCGACAGCGGCAGATCCTCGTGGCGCACCGTGATGTGCGTCCCGCGGCTGGGCCGGATGCGCGGTACCTCGGCCTCGTCGTGCAGCTCGTGCGGGCGCAGGCGGTCAGCCCAGACGCCGGTCGCGTTGACGACGTTCGATGCGGAGACGACGAACTCGCCGCCGCTGGCCTGGTCGCGAACCTGCACGCCGGCGGCGCGGCCGGCCTCGCGCACGAGCGCGGTGACCTCGACGCCGTTCGCGCAGACCGCGCCGAAGCGCTCGGCTTCGGAGAGGACCGTCAGCACGAGCCGAGCGTCGTCGGTCTGGCAGTCGTAGAAGAGGTAGCCCGACGTCGGCGAGCGCGCCGCCAGCGCGGGCACGAGCTCGAGCACCTCCTCGCCGGAGATCATGCGGTGGCGCTCGGGGCTCCACTCCGAGAAGTCGGTACGCGTGGGATCGGACGGACGTCCACCCCGCCACGTGCGCGGCAGGCGGGCGCGACCGCGCAGGCGCTCGACGGACATCACGTCATAGAGGTTCAGGCCGACTCCTGTGAGGCGGTCCGGGCGCTGACCGTCGAAGGCCGCGACGACGAGCGCCAGCGGGTGGACGAGGTGCGGCGCCAGCGCGACCATGAGCTGGCGCTCCAGCAGCGCCTCGCGCACAAGGCCGAGGTCGAAGTTCTGCAGGTAGCGCAGGCCTCCGTGGACGAGCTTGGAGGAGCGGCTCGAGGTCCCGGCGGCGAAATCGGCGCGCTCGACGAGGGCCACGCTGTACCCGCGCGTCGCGGCATCGAAGGCGACGCCGGCGCCCGTGATCCCGCCGCCGATGACGACCACGTCGAAGTGCTCGCCGTCGAGAGCCTGCAGCGCGTCGGCGCGGGAGATCATCCGATCGCAGTCTGCCATTGCTCAAGGGCGAGCGGTTGCATGTCGAATACGACGATATGTCCCCCTTTCGCTCCCGCCGCGCCGCGGCGCTGCTCACCGTCCTCGCGCTGGGCGCCGGCGCCGCCGGCGCCGCAGCGCCCGCACAGGCCCAGCTCGGGCTGGGCGGTGTGCTGCCAAACCTTGGAACCGTCGTCACGCAGACAGGTCAGACCCTCGGCGGTATCCTGCCCGGCGTCGGCGGCGTCGTCGCGGGCGTGACCGGGACCGTCGGCGGTGTCATCGGCGGGGTGCAGGCGGCCGTGACCGGCGTCGTGGACAACACGCTCGGGGGCATCGTCGGCGGAGACCTGCTTGGCCTGCCCACGGGCGCGGTCGACAGCCTGCTCGGAACGCTACTGGGCAACAGCACCGCGGCACCCGGCACGCCCGGCACCGGCGGGCCCAACGCCGGCGGTCCGATCGTGCTCGGCGGCGGCAAGATCGGTCCCGATGGCGCCATTCTCGACGCCAGCGCCCCGCGTTCAACGGTCACGGTCCTCTCCAAGCTCAAGACGATCGGCAGGAGCGGCAAGATGCGCATGGAGGTCGCGACCGACGAGCCAGGCGTGATCGCGGTCGCCGGCAAGCTGCGCCCCGGTGCCCTGCTCAAGCTGAAGGGAGCCAGCGGCAAGGCCGCAAAGGCCAAGCACTCGCGCCAGCTCATCAAGGTGCCCTCGATCGTGCTCGGCTACCGCAAGGCCGGCAAGCTGACGGTCACCGTCCAGCTGTCGCGCGCTGCACAGCGCGCGCTTGGCACGTCCAAGAACGCCAAGCTGTCGGTCGGGACCGTTGCCGTCGACGTGTTCCGCAACCAGGGCTCGGAGAGCACCAAGTTCACCATCAAGCGGTAGGCGGGCCGGCTCAGCCGCCGCCGTAGGCGACCACGAGGTCGGTCAGCACGCCGATCGCAAAGCCTGCGGCGAGCAGCGCGAGGCCGAGCTCGCGATGGCCGAGCCGGCGCATGCCGTTCGTGATCTCGGCGATGACGTAGAAGATCGCGCCGCCGGCGACGGCGTAGAAGGCAAGCTCGAGCGGCTCGCTCGTGACGTTGTAGCCGATCATCGCGCCGAGGAACGTCGGTGCGCCACCGATCAGGCCGGCGATGCCGAGCCAGCGCCACGATGGCCGCACGTCTCCTAGCGGGCCGACGATCCCGAACCCCTCGGTCGAGTTGTGCAGCGCAAAGCCGATGATGAGGACGGTCGCCAGGCCGATCTGGCCGGCGTGGGCCGAGACGCCGATCGCGAGGCCCTCGGCGAAGTTGTGCACCCCGATCGCGGCGGCGATCATCAGGCCGGTGCGCAGGGCGTGGGCCCGCACGGCGCTCGCGTGCAGCGACAGAAGCTGGTGGTCGTCGACCTTCAGCGTGTCGGTGGCACCGCCGGCGAGCGGCGGAACCGGCTTCGGGGGTCGGATGCGCTTCTCCAGCAGGCCCAACCCGGCGCTGCCCAGCGCGAAGCCGCCGGTGAGCAGCAGCGCCATCCACGCGGCGTACGCGAAGGTCCCGTCGCCGTCCTTGAAGGCGCTCAGCGCCCCTTCGGCGAGCTCGAAGCCGTGCATGAGCACGTCGACGAGCAGGAAGACCAGGATGCCGACGGAGAACATCGCCAGCGCGACCTTCGCCCGCGTCCCGAGCAGCTGCAATCGCCCGATCGGCAGCCCGAGAAAGATCGTGAAGCCTGCCAGCGCGCCGAGCAGCGCGGTTTCCGCGAACGACATGCGAACCCCCCGTTGGTTAGGTTGCCCTAAGCTGCCCGCAGCCTAGCATTTAGGGTGCCCTACGACAACGAGGCTCTGCGTGCAGGCGCTACAGGGCGCCCAGCTCGGAGGTGATCTCGGACACGCTCGCCTTGGCGTCGCCGAAGAGCATCTGCGTCTTGGGGTCGTAGAACAGCGGGTTCTCGATGCCGGCGAAGCCCGACGCCATCGAGCGCTTCAGGACGATGACCTGCTTGGACTCGTCGACATTGAGGATCGGCATGCCGTAGATGGGCGAGTCGGGCTTCAGGCGCGCGTCGGGGTTCGTCACGTCGTTGGCGCCGATGACGATCGCCACGTCGGTGCGGCCGAACTCGGGGTTGATGTCGTCCATCTCCTTGAGCTGGTCATAGGGCACGTCGGCCTCGGCCAGCAGGACGTTCATGTGACCCGGCATGCGACCCGCGACGGGATGGATCGCGTACTTCACCTCGATGTTGCGCCGCTCCAGCTCCTTGGCCATCTCGCGCACCGCGTGCTGCGCCTGGGCGACCGCCATGCCGTAACCGGGCACGACGACGACCTGCCGGGCATAGGCCATCAGGATCGCGACGTCGGCGGCGCTCGTCGAGCGCACGGTGCCGCCGGTCTCGCTGGCGCCGCCTTCGATCGCCGGAGCCGTGCCGCCGAAGCCGCCGAGCAGCACGGAGCCGATTGAGCGGTTCATGGCCTTCGCCATCTGATCGGTGAGGATCGTGCCGGACGCGCCGACGATCATGCCGGCGACGATCAGCGCGGTGTTGTCCAGCGCGATGCCGGCGGCCGCGGCGCTGAGGCCGGTGAAGGCGTTCAAGGTCGAGATGACGACCGGCATGTCGGCGCCGCCGATCGGCAGCACCGCGAGGTTCCCCAGCACCGCCGCCGAGACAAGCAGCAGGATGAACAGGCCCTCGCTCGTGGAACCGAGCAGGATCGCGACGCCGGCGCCGATCGCCGCGGCCAGCAACGCGATGTTGACGAACAGGCCGCCGGGGATCTTGACCGGGCTGCCGGAGATCAGGCCCTGGAGCTTGCCGAAGGCGATGTTCGAGCCCCAGAAGGAGATCGAGCCGATGATCGCCGCGAACACGAGCGGGATGCCCACGTCGAGCTCGGCGGCGAGATCGCCGTGCGACTGGCGAAACTCCGCCCACGCGATCAGCGCGACCGCGCCACCGCCGACGCCGTTGAAGAGCGCGACCATCTGCGGCATCGCGGTCATCTTCACGTTGCGCGCCGCGGGCACGCCGACAGCCGTGCCGATCGCCAGGCCGATCGCGATCAGCAGGAAGTCCGAACCGTCGAGCGCCGGGTTCAGCAGCGTCGCGACGACGGCGATGAGCATGCCGAAGGCGGCGATCTTGTTGCCCTGGACCGCGGTCGTCGGGCTCGTCAGCTTCGCGAGGCCGGTGATGAAGAGCGAGAACGCGACGATGTACGTCGCGTTGATGAAGTTCGGCTCCTGAAAGAAGACGGTCGCCGTCACGACTTCTCCTCTGGCGCCGGCGCCGGCTCGGGCTTGCGCTTGAACATGCTCAGCATCCGGTCGGTAACGAGGAAGCCGCCGACCACGTTGATCGTGCCAAACGCGATCGCGATGACGAGGATGAACTTGTTCAAGAAGCCGCTCGCGTGCGCGATCGCCACCAGGCCGCCGAGCAGGACGATGCCGTGGATCGCGTTCGTGCCGGACATCAGCGGCGTGTGCAGCGTGTTCGGGACCTTGGAGATGACCTGGAAGCCGACGAACGCGGCCAGGATGAGGATCGCGAGCTCGGTCAGCAGCGGGCTGCCGGAGCCGCTGCCCCCGGCGGCGGCAACGATGACGGCGCTTATCGGCGACTGCACGGCCAAAACCCTTCTACTCGGCGCTGCGGCTGTCGGCTGACGTGGCGGGCTCGTCCGCCGGCCGGTCGGCCGCCGCGTCGTCGGCATCGGCTTGCGCGGCGAGCTCGCCGGGCGCATCGTCGGCGGGCGCGGCCTCCGCGGGCAGGTCGGGTGCTGCGTCCGGGGCGGCCGGGGCGGCGGGCCCCCCGCCCGCCGCCGCAACGGCCTTCTTCGCCCCCGCGTGCACGACCTCCCCCTCGCGTGTGATGCACGCCCCCGAGATGATCTCATCGTCGAAGTTCAATTGCAGCGCGCCATCCTCGTCTACGAGCAGCTCGAGCAACGACTGCACGTTGCGCGCATACAGCGACGAGGCGTGCTCGGCCATCGCGGCCGGCAGGTTCAGCGGCGAGACGATCGTGACGTCGTGCTTGACGACGGTCTCGCCGGGCTCGGTGAGCTCGCAGTTGCCGCCCGTCTCCCCCGCGAGGTCGACGATCACGCTGCCGGCCTTCATCTTCTCGACGGCCTCGGCGGTGACCAGTCGCGGCGCCGGGCGACCCGGCACGAGTGCTGTCGTGATCACGATGTCAAAGGTCGAGATCTTGTCCGTCAGCTCCTGCTGCTGGGCTGCCTTCTCCTCCTCCGTCAGCTCGCGGGCGTAGCCGCCCTCGCCCTCCGCGCCCTTGCCCGCCTCCAGCTCGAGGAACGCCGCGCCGAGCGACTTGACCTGCTCAGCGACGGCCGCGCGAACGTCGTATCCGGTGACCTGCGCGCCGAGGCGGCGCGCCGTCGCGATCGCCTGCAGGCCCGCGACGCCGGCACCGAGGACGAGCACCTTCGCCGGCGGAACCGTGCCGGCCGCCGTCATCATCATCGGCAGGAAGCGACCGAAGTGGTTCGTCGCGACGAGGACCGACTTGTAGCCCGCGACGTTGGACTGCGAGGAGAGGGCGTCCATCGACTGCGCCCGCGAGATCCGCGGGATCGCCTCCATCGCGAACGAGGTCGCTCCCGCCTCGGCCAGCGCGCTCGTCGTCTGCGGGTTCGAAAGCGGGCCGAGAAAGCCGATCAGGACCGTGTCCTTGCCGAGCTTTGCAATCTCCTCGTCGCTCGGCGCTGCCACCTTCACGACGACGTCGGCGGTCCAGACGTCATCGGAGATCGCCGCGCCGGCATCCTCGTAGACGGCGTCGGCGAGCATCGAACCCTCGCCCGCGCCGGGTTCCACGACGACCTCGAAGTCCTTCGCGGTCAGCTTGCGCACGACCTCCGGCACGAGAGCCACCCGCGACTCGCCCTGGCCGGTCTCCTTGGGAACGCCCACCTTCATGCGGCGGAGAACCTATCCGATCTCATCTGCGATCGCCGGTCTGGAAGGCGATCAACGCAGCGGGAAGGGCTTGAGCCCGAAGCCCGTCAACGCCTGCGCCGTGACCCAGACGGGCGACTGGCGACTGGTGCGCGAATAGCGCACGGCGCCGTCGGAGGTCTGCAGCGAGCGCAGGTAGGCCAGCGGCGAGCGCGCCCCCCGGCGGCGGGCGCGCGCGGGCTCCCGGCCGGCCGCGACGAGTCCCTGGATCGCCCAGGCGGTCGACTGCGCGTTGGAATCGTCGCCGGGCGTCAGGGGCATGCCGCCGTCCGAGTTCTGGCGCCTGGCGAGAAACGTTCCCGCCCGCCGTACCGTCGCGCTGCGGCGCTGGCCGGCGGCAGCGAGCGCCTGTAGCGCCGCCGCTGTGTCGTCGATGCCGCTCGTACCGCCACGGCCGCCGAAGTTGAAGCCGCCGTCGCCGTTGCGCTGGCGCGCAAGCCAGCGGGCGGCAGCCCGGATCGCGGCGTCCGATCGGGGCCGCCCCGCGGCGCGAAGCGCCAGGATCGCGAACGCGGTCTGGTTGACGAGGCCGCCGAACGACCCGTTGGAGCGCCGCTTGCGGGCGAGCTCGGCGACGAGGTCGCGCCCGCCGACGGACCGCGGCGAGCGCCGCGCCGAAGCCAGCGCGAGGATCGTCCGCTCGAGGTCTGGGAGCGATCGCACCTGCCCGATCCCGCGGACGATGTAGTCGACCGCCGAGCGCCCGTTACGGCGCAAGCCGCGCGGATCACGCCCAGAGGCGACCAGGCCGAGCACGGCCCAGCTCGACTGCAGCTGGCTCGAAGCGCGACCGCGGTCCGAGCCGAATCCGCCGTCGGCGTTCTGCGTTGCCCGCAGGTAGGAGATTGCGCGCGTCTGGGCGCGGTCGGCAGCTCGCGCATCGCCGGCGCTGGTCCCGAGGACGACCAGCAGTGCGATCGCGACCGCGGCGAGCTCCGAGCCCGCCGGAACCGGCTTCCATTCGATCTGCAGCCGGTCGCGGTAGCGCTGCAGCGCGCGCACGAGCAGGGGTCCGAAGGCGAGGCAGAAGACGGCGTTGCCGACCGCGTGGGTGACGTTGAACGGCAGCCCCCTGCCCGCGATGACCGCGTACTCGGCCCACGTGTGCTGGCCCGCGTACTGCACCCACAGGTGGAAATCCAAGAACGCGCCATAGGCGAAGCCGGAGATCATGCAGGCGACGGCAAGCGACCAGCGCCCGAGATCGCGCCCAAAGAGCCGCGCGAGCAGCGCCCCGAACAGCCCTACTACGCCCCATGCAGCCATCTGCCAGGGCGTGAACGGGCCCTGGCCGAAGAAGATGTTCGACGCCAGCCCGCCGACCGCGCCGACGACGAAGCCGGGCGGCCCGCCCAGGACGTATCCCGAGAGCAGGACGATGTCGGTCGTCGGCTTCACGCTCGGCAGCGGCGCGAAGGCCACCCGTCCAAGCGCCGCGAGCGCGGCCAGCGTGGCAACCAGCGCGACCACCTTCGCCGACGGTCTTGCACGGTCATACCAGGCGAAGCCCGCAGCGAGCGCGAGCGCCAGCAGGGCGAACGACGAGAGCTGCCAGGTCACGGACGGACCTCGGTCGACATCCGAGCGCGCAGCACCTCGGCGCCGTCCTCGGGCAGCAGCGCCCCGTCGACGATCCGCGCCGTCTCGGTCGCGAAGTACCAGCCGCCCGTCAGCAGCTCGCCGGTGGGACCGTCTGCGATCACGCGGCCGCCGGAGATCAGGACGACGCGATCGGCGGCCAGCGCGGCGAACTCAGGGTCGTGGGTGGCGACGAGGATCGCGGTGCCCGCTGCGGCGACCCCGCGCAGGTCCGAGGTGAGGTCGCCCTTGGCG
>DASVPU010000330.1:0-1518 GCA_036389475.1 Solirubrobacteraceae bacterium | reverse complement strand
AGCCCGCGCGAGCTCATCAAGGGGATGCTCGCCCGGTGTCAGCACCGCGACCCGCGTGTTCGTGCCGTTCGTCGTGCTCGAGCTGATGCGCGCGAGCAGCCCAGCGCGCACGAACGCGGACTTGCCGCTTCCCGACGCGCCAACGACCGCGGCGAAGCGCATCTCGCCCAGCCGCTTCAGAACCTCTTCAACTTGCGTTTCGCGACCGAAGAACAGTGCCGCGTCATCAGACTCAAACGGACGCAGCCCTTTGTACGGGCACACAACGTCGCCGAGGTGCTCATCGACGCTGCCATCGCGTGGAGACTCAACTTGTGCGGCGCGCGCGCTCTCGCGCTGCACAGCCAGCGTCCCGTGCGCCAAGCCGAAGACGTCCTCGTATTGCTCGACGACCTCGACCCCCGGCAGCCGCTGAGCACTCTCGTACTCCACGATGCCGCTGTGCGCGCGATGAAGCTCCTGCGCCAACGCGCGCACCGACAACCCGGCCTCCACGCGCAGCCGCCGCAACTCCGCCGCAAAGCACTCCTGCGGCGAGCTGCCCGCCGCCTCCACGTCACGCCGATCCTCCATCACCCCAGCAGCCCTACCCGAACGTGTTCGGTCGTGGTCAACGTTTGGTCGACGCTTGGTCGCCTTGCTGCAGACCGCCAGCACGGTAGACCACATTCAGCTGCACAGCGGCAAACAGGCCGCACAACAACACCCAGGAGGAGTTATCCAACGTCCATCCAGACAGCAGCAGCGCGTTCATGAAACAGCGTCTGACGTCAGCTGCGACGCTGATAGGGCTGACGATCACCGTCGGTCTCGCACTCGCGCCAGCGGCGCACGCGGGGCGGATCACGACCGCGCACCATCCCTCGGATCCGTCCACCGGCCTGGTCAGGGATCGGTCCTCGTACCAGGCGTGCGACTACGACATGGCGGACGGAGTCTTCCTCCGAGCGCTCGTGGACTCCGAATGAGCGTCCCTGCTTCCGCTCCCCACCATTCGCTGCATAATGACCAAACGGGCTGTCCACTTCGCTCCACCTGGCCGCCCGAGTGGGGCAATGGGGCCCCTGAACAGCGCCGGCGACCCCGCCGGTGTGCACGTGATCGCTCCGATCCCCTGTTCCGCGGTCGCTCGACCCACTCGGTGGACGGAAGTGGATAGCCCTCATGACCAAAATGAAGCAAACAAGCAGGGCTCTGGGAGGTCCCCCGCAGGTGTGCTGCTCGTCTCTCTCGCGTCGAGGATTTCTGGCCGCCCTCATCTGCCGAGCGGTTGACGCCGAACCGTTAGCTGAGTGACCGCTAGTGGGCGTGGTACGGGTCGGGAGGCATGGCACCGTCTGTGGCGTGCGCACGGGGGCCGGGGCCTGGGACTAGCACTAGCGGGGCCCGCTCGGGGGCGGCACGCCGAGCTGCTTGCAGATCGAGCGGGCCAGGCCGAAGTCGATCTCGCGGTGTCGAGGTACCGCGCTGCGCTGCGGCCCGCTGGGCGCGGCCCATCTGGTGTGGCGGGCGCCTTCG
>DASVPU010000329.1:0-4472 GCA_036389475.1 Solirubrobacteraceae bacterium | reverse complement strand
GGATCCGGCGCGGAGCTCGACAAGGCGATCGAGTACGGCTCGCGCGCCGGGGAATACGCGGTCTCAGTGCTGGCCTATGAGCAGGCCGCCGCGCACTTTCGCCAGACGGTCACGCTCATCGACGCGGCGGATCAGGGCCCGCTGCAGCGCCAGCGCTGCGACCTCGTCATCGCGCAAGGAGACGCCGAGCGTCAGGCCGGGGATCCTGCCTACCGACGAACGTTGCTCGACGGCGCCCGTCTGGCGCAGGATCTGCACGATCCCGATCGCCTCGCGCGGGCGGCGCTCGCCAACAACCGCGGCGTCTTCAGCTCCGGCCAAGGCGTCGATCGCGAGCGGGTCGTCGTGCTGCACGCGGCGCTTGCCGCCTACGACCGCGCAGACAGCCCGACGCGCGCGGCGCTGCTCGCGCTGCTTTCGCTCGAGCTCGTGACATACAGTGACTGGCGACTGCGCGACAAGCTGAGCGACGACGCGCTGGCGATGGCGCGGCGCGTGGGCGATCCTCGAACGCTCGCGCTCGTCCTCACGCAGCGCTCTGTCACACAGTGGACGCCGTCGCGGACGCTGGCCGAGCGCCGAGCGAACCTCCGCGAAGCAGGCGAGCTCGCCGATCGGCTGCAGGATCCGCTGCTGGCCGGACACGTCGCGTATCTGGGCGCGCAGGGCGCGATGAATGCCGGCGATCTCGAGCAGGCCGACCGTCTGCTGGCACGTCTGAGCGCCGTCGCCGATCAACTCGGCCAGCCGTTCATGCGCTGGTGCGATGTCCTTGCTCGCGCGAAGCGTTACACGATCAGCGGACCCGCGCAGGAGGCTGAGCGTCTCGCCTTCGCGGCGGTGGAGCTCGGGCGCCGAGGCGGAGAGCCCGACAGTGAGCTGTGGTTTGTGGGCCAGCTGTTCGTGGCTCGCTTTCTGCAGGGCTCACTGGACCGCGTCGATCCGCACCTGCCAGATTTGATCCAAACTCCGGGCTCGTCGCTGCCGACCAGCCCTGAGATCACGCCGAACCAGTCGATGCCGCTGCTCGTCGGCGCCGGGATGAGCGTCATCCTCTGCGAGGTCGGCCGCGTCGAGGATGCCCGCCGGCACTTCGAACTGCTCATGAGCAGCGGACTTGAGGACCTGCCGGCCGACTACATGGCGCTCGCGATCCCCGCGTACGCGAGCGTCGCCTGCGCGCAGCTGGGCGATGTCCCCAGAGCGCTGCGGCTGCACGCGATCCTCGAGCCCCACAGCCACCGGCTCGTCACCACCGGGGCGTCGTGGTTCGGCGCGACGAGTCACTATCTCGGCCTGCTCGCCGCCACCCTGGATCGTCCCGACGAAGCCGATGCGTGTTTCGCCGCCGCCGAACGAACCTACGCGTCACTTGACGCCAAGCCGTGGATTGCGCGCCTGCGCAGCGACTGGGCGACAATGCTCCCCGCCGGAAGCCATGGCAACGATCACCGACGGGCGGAGCAACTCCCCCAACGAGCCGCCGTGCGCCGCCGCTATGGCCAGGGCTGAGCGTTCGAGCGTGCCACGGCAGACGCCCGCCAATGCACGCCGGTTCATGTCTGCGGCAGAAGCCGGCGCGCTCGCTTCACTCGCTGAGTAGGTAGTCGCGACGCGAGAAATCGAGTAGGCGACTGCTCATGCGTGCTTAAAAACCGAAGCCTACCGTGATGTCCGCAACGAGGTGCGCGTGTCCGCCGCCGTCTGACCAGTGACATCGAACATCGGCCGTCGCCTCGCGAACGCGCCCCGAACCCGGAGGTAATCATGAGACGTGCACATCGAACTTGGCCGGGAGCAGCGTCGGCGCGCCGGTTGACGTTCAGCATGCGAGCCCTGGTGGTGCCGCGGCGGCGACTCAGCTGCTGAGCACCGGTGCGTCGAGCGCGATGGCACGGGCGCCGCTCACGCCAGGCCCGGTCGATCCAGGCATCGCTGACGGAACGGCGCAGCGGAGCTGGACGGCGCTCGCATGCGCTGGCAGGCCGCACGCATCAGCGACTATCACTTCACCGTAGATCGAGTGTGCTTCTGCGTGCCCGCATTCCGAGGCCCAGCGACGATCGTCGTGGTTGGCGACGTCCCACTGACCCAGCCGGCGGCCCTTCGAGGACGTCGCGACGGTTGCGCGGCTCCACGCGATCGTGCAGCAGGCGATTGACGATCGGTCGCGGCCACGGATCTGACCGAGTTCGTGAGCGTGCTCGAGGCGGCGGACTTCGCCTCGCTCAAGCCTCTGTACCGGCCGCCGTTCACCGTGTCGGGCGGGTTCACGTACACCCTCACCTACCGCGACAAGACGGTCGTGGCGCTTGAGGGCGGGGTCCCCGTGGCGTGCAAGGACCGATTGCCGCGTTGGACCGGCTGCTCGACGGTCCAGCCGCCTGAGGGAGCCGGCGACGACACGGTGAGCCGCTTCACCAACCGCAACGGGTTGGTCCGTGCGAATGGTCACAGACGTCCTTGACGCGGCGTTGCGCGGGCGGTCTCATAGCGGAACCCGTAGCGATCCTGGAGGGATCCGTGAACTCTGCAGCCATCACGTCCGGCAAGCCCGCGAACGGCGCCGGTAGCGCCGACGACCTCGTATCGGGGTTCGTCGCTGCTGTCGGTGACGAGCCGCCGGACGCAACCGACGAGCTGGTTGGGGCCGCGTTCTCGCTGGGCTGGTACCTGGGTGCCCTGTGCGGCGAGCACTCCGTCGTGGATACGCTCGCGGGCGACTTCGCGGGCATCGACGAAGTTGAGAGCATCAACGTCTGCCTCCGCTACGTCCAGGTCGGTTGCACGAAGCTCACCAAGATCGTCGAAGCGACGGGCCAGAGGCCGTTTGACGCTGAAGACCTTGCCGCCGCGATCGAAAAGAGCGCGGAGACCGGCCGATCCGCGCCCGCTCACCAGCTTCACCTCGAAGCCTTCTCGATCCTCAGCGCGGTCGACTTCCGGCTCGGCCGGGCATATCGGTTGGGGCGTGACATGCTCTGGCTGACTGCCCGACCCCCGAGCGCCGAGAAGCTGAAGGACCGGCTGTCCGACATGGCTGTCGCGCCGATCGTCGCAGCGCTGGACGATCTGAGCTCTGCCTTGCCACCGCACGCCGGCCACTCCGTGCGCGCCTCACTGGTGGAGTGGAACGGCTCGGTCGAAGGCGACGGCACTGCGAAGGAGGTCCAGGATGCCGTGGCGCCGGACAACCCACGGACGTGGGCGTTGCTGCGACGCCAGGGCCAACTCTGGCGCGCGGTGCTGTCTGGTGAGAAGTCCGCCAAGGAGATGCTCGAGATCGCCGACTACCTCGATGCGGCTCAGCGCCTCTCCGTGCGGATGCGCAGCGTCGCCGGGCGATTGCTGCGCACGTTCCCGGTCCTCGTCGCCGCCGTGCTCGTGCTGTTCGTCGGCGGCATCGCGGCCATGCTCGCGACCAATAGCGCAGCGACGGCCGCGGCCGGCGCCGGCGCGATCCTCACGAGCCTGGGCCTGAGCTGGAAGGGCATCGGAAGTGCTCTCGGCCGGCTTGCCCGACAGGTCGAGGATCCGCTTTGGGGCGCGGAGATCGACCACGCCGTGACCCGCGCGATCACGTTGCTCAAGCCGCAGGCCGCCCGCGACGCGAGCCATGAGCGCCAGCGCTTCGCGGCGGCGCTCAAGCAATAGCGACGCCGGACTGGTCGCGATCGGATCGCCGACAGGGGCGTTGACGCCGGGGGCGTCCGCAGGTCAGGCTGCGGCGACGACGTGCGTTACACGCGCTGCAGTAACGATCCGGTGAGGCAGATCATGGGCCAGCCAACGCGATACCGATGGCGGCCTCACCACGATGACCTCGTCAAAGCACCGCGGGTCTCACGCATCGGCCACGGCGAGGAGCGGGTCAGCGTCCCCCACGACGCCGTCGACCGTCACGCCCGCCTGGCGCAGCCCCTGCGCCGCCCCTTCGAGGCGCTGCTCCGTCGCCGTACGGCGCGCGGTCACAGAGCCGGCGACGCTGGATAGCGGCGCCACGAGCGTGACGTGCGCCGGACCGGCGGCCGCGCGCTCGATGATCGCGTCGCGGATCTCCCGAGTCGATGGTTGAGTTGGCGATGACGAGTAGCTTCGTAGAGCCAAGACATGACGTCTGCAGGTGTTCGTGATCGTGGTCTTCGGCGCGGCCGGACCGAGCGTCACGCCGCTGCTGGCCCCCGGCCTGTTCGGCACGACCGCCGCCGCGCTCGTGCCCGTGATGACGGTCTTCGGTCCCGCTGCGTTCCTCAGCTACATCTGGCTGTCGCGGACGGCTGCTGAGCGCGGCGGCGCACAGTGGCTCGCCGAGCAGGCGCCCCGCCTCGCACGGTCCGTTGCCGCACGCCGCCCCGCGCGTGGGCTTCGCGCTGCTGCTTTTCGCTAGCGCAGAGAGACAGCGGCACGGTTGACGCTCGTTAGGCACACCTAATAAGGTGCGCCTAACTCTACGTTCGTCGTGCGAAAGGGGC
>DASVPU010000328.1:0-26353 GCA_036389475.1 Solirubrobacteraceae bacterium | reverse complement strand
ATCGGACTCAAACGGGCGCGTGACCGGGGCCGCCGTGCACCAGAACGGGCAGACGATCGTGGCGAAGAAGGTCGGATGAGCCCTCACCCGGAGCCAACGCACCACACGCGATGCTGAGCGCCTAACCCGGCCTGGCCGTCGCTCGCCGCACGAGGTCCTTCGGACGTGGTCTCGAGTACGAAGGGCTTGTCAAGCGCTTCGGGGCGACGACGGCGCTGGCGGGGTGAGCTTCACTCCGGGTGCCGCCGCGCACCACATCTGGCCGCACCGATCGCGCGTCAACAGCGCAGAGGGCATACCCGCTTCCTCACCGCCTAACCCAGGCAGAACCTGGCGCGACCCCGCTAGACGACCTGTCGAAGCGTCGGCCCAACATCTTGGTCGCCCGGTCCATACCGGCGGCGGCCGGCTCGCCGCACCATGAATCGCCACGGATAGCGACTCAATGTCGTCCGAATCCCGTCCAACCCGAAGAGGAGCCCTACATGGCGGTCGAGCCGAAGCTCAGCGACCAGGAGATCGAGAGCCTGATGGAGATTCCCCACCCGAGCAAGGGACTGGGTGAGTCGATCTACGGGGCGACGAAGGTCTTCCCCGATTACCAGGCCGAGCCCGGCGAGACGTATCTCGGCATGGTGCACGGCATCGTCCACGAATCGTCGGTCAGCTTCGTCGCCGTGCTGCTGGCAATCCGCGCTCAGCGCAAGGGCTTCGATTCCGCCCTGTACTTCTTCGGTATCGGGGCGCTGAACTGCCTGGCGACGCGCGGCTTCCCGGACATCGGCAGCGAGATCTTCCCGGGCATGCGCAACGAGAACGCGCAGATAGCGAAGTTCATCGAGGAGGGCGGCAAGGTCTTCGCATGCCGCCTGGGCCTGTCGCTGCACGGCGCCCGCGAGGAGGACCTCATGGAGGGCGTCATCCCCTGCCACCCGCTCGACATGCAAGACGCGATGATCGAGTACGCGCGCAAGGGAGCGCTCATCAACACGACCTGGATGTTCTAGTGGTCCGTCCCGCAAGTCTGCACCCGTTTCGGCCGCTGATCACCGCCTGGCGCGCGTCCTTGGTCGTCGATGTGCCAGGGGCACACCTTCCTCCCTGCGTCCTTGGCAGGCGGCGCCAGCGACCGTCCAAACACGCACGGACTTACAGGACGAACCACTAGTGGACCTCGGGCTGCGCGCTGAGCTCGCCGTGCTCGGGCTGCGCGCCCGCCCGCCGCTGCGTCGGCGCGCGGGCGCCGGGCCGAGCGACGACGGGCACTGGACGCTCGACGGCACCCCGCTGACGCTGCCGATCGCGCCCGACTCGCCGTGGGAGTGCGACGCGGACGGCACGCTCATGCGCGACCGCGTCATCGTCGACGCCGACCTCGAGCCCATCGCGCGCCCGCGCTTCTACGACCTCAAGACGGCCGACGGCATCCCCTACGAGAAGCTCGCGCGCCTGCACGGCCGCCGCGTTCTCGCCACCACGGTCGTCCAGAGCTGCGTGCGTTACACCGACGAAGAGACGCGCTGTCGCTTCTGCACGATCGAGGAGTCGCTGCGCTCCGGCGCGACAACCCAGGTCAAGCACCCGCAGCAGCTCGCCGAGGTCGCCGAGGCGGCGGTGCGGCTGGACGGCATACGCCAGCTGGTCATGACGACCGGAACGTCCAACGGCCCCGACCGCGGGGCGCGCCACCTCGCGCGCTGCGTCGCCGCAGTGCACCGCGTGCTGCCCGACCTCCCGATCCAGGTACAGATCGAGCCGCCCGCCGACCTCGACTGGATCGCTCGCCTGCACGACGCGGGCACGACGGCGATCGGGATCCACGTCGAGAGCCTGGATCAGAAGGTCCGCGACCGCTGGACGCCCGGCAAGGCCACCGTGCCGCTGCACCGCTACGACGAGGCATGGCAGGAAGCCGTGCGCGTCTTCGGACGCAACCGCGTCTCCACGTACCTGCTCATCGGCCTGGGGGAGAGCCCGGACGAGCTGGTCGCCGGTGCCAGGCGGCTCATCGGGATGGGCGTCTATCCCTTCGTCGTGCCCTACCGGCCGTTGCTCGGCGCGCTCGCACACGCCGACGGCGTGCCGGCGCCGAGCCACGAGATCGTCGCCGACGTCACCGACCGCGTCGGACGCGCGCTGCGCGCGGCCGGCATGCGCGGCGCCGACCAGGGCGCCGGCTGCGCCGCCTGCGGCGCGTGCTCGGCTCTGAGCGCGGTGGGCGGATGAGCAGCGTCGTCGATCTCATCCAGCGGCTCGGCGGGCCGGGCCCACGACCCGCCGGGCCGCCGCCGTTTCTCATCGTCCGTGCCGACGACGATCCGGCGCGCCTTGCCGCCTACCGTGCGCTGCGCTGGCGAAGGTTCGTCGAGGAGCAGCAGATCTTCGCCCGCGACGACGGAGACGAGCACGACGGGGCGGCGCATACAGCCGTGCTCGTCGCGGTCGCCGCCGACGGCCAGGTGCTCGGTGGTGTGCGGCTGCATCCCGAGGCCGGCGCCGATCCGCAGCTGGGCTGGTGGCGCGGCAGCCGCCTCGTCGTCGGCGCGTGCGCCGGCGGTGCTCGCGGGCGTGTCGGCGCGGCGCTCGTCGGCTCGGCGTGCGTCGCGGCGGTCGACGCGGGCGCGCTGCGCTTCGACGCGCGTGTGCAGGAGAGCCACATCCACTTCTTCTCAAGACTTGGCTGGGAGCGCGTACGGCCGCTCGGCGGGGGTCCTGTCGCGCACGAGCTCATGCGCTGGCCGGTCGATCGCTTCGAGGTGCTCGTGAGATCGACGAAGACCCCACTCGGCCCGCTGCTCACCGATCTTCTGCATCGCATCGACGGCTGGTGCGGCGACGACGGCGTTCCGGTGCCCGGCGGCGGCGGGCTCATCGCGGCGACCGACGCGATCCTGCCGGCGATGGTCGAGCGCGACCCGGAATGGGCGGGGTGGTGCGGGATGCTCGTCACAGCGCACGACCTCAGCGCGATGGGCGCGACCCCGGTCGGCGCGATGGACACGATCGGTGCGCCCGACGCCGCACACGCCGAGCGCCTCGTGCGCGGGCTGCGCGCCGGCTCGCAGGCGTTCGCGCTGCCCGTCCTCGGGGGCCACACGACCCTCGGCGTGCCCGGCTCTCTCAGCGTGACCGGCTTGGGCCGCGCCGAGCGACCCGTGCCCGCCGGCGGGGGACGGCGCGGCGACGTGCTGACGCTCACCGCCGACCTCGAAGGCGGCTGGCGGCCCGGCTACCGCGCGCGCCAATGGGACTGCACGTCCTGGCGCTCGCGCGACGAGCTGGCGGCGATGCTCGGCGCGGTCGCCAGGGCGCAGCCGCATGCGGCCAAGGACGTCAGCATGGCCGGCATCGTCGGCACCGCCGGGATGCTGGGCGAAGCCTCGGGCTGCGGCACGGAGGTCGACGTCGCGGCGGTGCCGCGGCCTGCCGGCGTCTGCGCCGCCGATTGGCTCACGTGCTTCCCCGGCTTCGCGATGCTCACGGCTGATCGCGCTGGGGCGCCGCCGCCGGCGGCCGGCCCTGCCGTGCCGGCCGCGATCGGCCGCCTCGACGCGCGGCCCGGCGTGCGCCTGCGCTGGCCCGACGGCGACGTGACCGTCGCACTCACAGAGTCCGTGACCGGCCTTGGTCCTGCAAGAAGGGAGGCAGCATGACTGCACGTCATCGATCGGCTGGCGTCGGCGCCGAGCCGGAAGGAGCGTCCTTGCGATGAGCGATCTCGTCATCGCCGCCGTGGCGGCGCCGTTCAGCCGCGACTTGGAGGCGTGCTTTCGCACGATCGAACGGGTGCTCGGGGAGGCGCGCGTCTGCGGCGCCAAGCTCGTCGTGCTGCCCGAGGCCGCGCTCGGCGGCTATGTCGAGTCGCTGCACGGAGAAGACGTCGCCCCGCCGCCGGCGCTCGATGCCGCGGGGCCGGAGCTCCGCAGGGTCTGTGAGCTTGCGCGTGATCTGACGGTCTGCATCGGGTTCTGCGAGGCCAGTGCCGACGGCGGACGCCACAACTCCGCCGCATGCGTCACCGGCGACGGCGTCCTGGGAGTGCATCGCAAGATCCACCTGCCCTTGCGCGAGGACCGCTTCACGACGCCCGGCGATCGGCTGGAGGCGTTCGACACCCCGGTGGGCCGCATCGGGATGTTGATCTGCTACGACAAGGCCTTCCCCGAGGCGGCACGCACGCTCGCGCTCGACGGCGCGCAGGTGCTCGCCTTCCTCTCGGCGTGGCCGTGCAGCGTGACGAACGCCGCGGCACGGCTGCAGGAGGATCGCCAGTGGCGGCGCGCCGAGCTGTGGGACCGCTCGCGTGCTGCGGAGAACTCGATGATCGTCGCGTCGGCGAATCAGACCGGGGAGTTCGGCGTGCTGCGCTTCGTCGGCGGCGCCCGGATCGTCGATCCGGGCGGGGACATCGTCGACGCGACCGGCACGCGGCCCGGCCTCGCGCTGGCGAGCTTCGACGTGGAGGCGACCCTCGAACGCGCCCGCCGCGCGCTGTCGCCGATCCGCGACCTGCGTCCCGACCTCTACCGCGTCTCGGCGCCGCTCGTCGCCTGATGCCCGCGCTGCACTTCACCGTGCGCTGGCCGGACGGGTCGATCGACCGTTGCTATTCGCCGTCGCGGTCGGTCATGGACCATCTGGCCGAGGGCGAGACCTATCCGCTCGCGGACTTCGTCGGGCGCAGGGCGCGCACGTAACCGTCATGGGGTTCGAGGAATGAGGCGCCCGGTCATCGTCGTCGGCGGCGGCCAGGCAGGGCTGTCGATGAGCTATTGCCTGAAGCGGCGCGGCATCGAGCACCTCGTGTTCGAGCGTCGGCGGATCGCGCATGAGTGGCGCGAGGCACGCTGGGACTCGTTCTGCCTCGTCACGCCGAACTGGCAATGCCAGCTGCCCGGCTTCCCGTACACGGGCGACGACCCCGACGGCTTCATGGGACGCGACGAGATCGTCGGCTACATCGAAGGCTACGCGGCATCATTCGGACCGCCGCTGCTGGAGGGCGTGGCCGTCAACGAGCTGCGCCGCGACCCAGACGGCGGCTTCGCCCTGCAGACGAGCACCGGCTCGCTCAGCGCCGAGCAGGTCGTGATCGCGACCGGCGGCTACCACGTCCCGCGGATCCCGCGCTTCGCCGAGCGCCTGGCGCCCGGCATCGTCCAACTCAGCTCCTCGCAATACCGCAATGCCGACGCGTTACCCGACGGCGACGTGCTCGTCGTCGGAACCGGGCAGTCCGGCTGTCAGATCGCCGAGGATCTGCACCTGGCGGGGCGCACGGTGCATCTCTGCGTCGGCGGCGCGACGCGTACGGCGCGCTTCTATCGCGGCCGCGACGTCGTCGCGTGGCTCGACGACCTCGGCTACTACGACCGGCCGGTGCACGAGCACAAGCTCGGCGAAGCAGTGCGGGCGAAGGCCAACCAGTACGTCACCGGCCGGGACGGCGGACGCGACATCGACCTGCGCCGCTTCGCGCTGGAGGGCATGTGCCTGTACGGGCGGCTGACGGGCCTGCGCGACGGTGCCTTCACGTTCGCCGCGGACCTCGAGGCCAACCTCGACGCTGCCGACGCCGCGGCCGAGTCGATCAAGGACACGATCGACGAGCACATCGCTCGCAAAGGGATCGACGCGCCGCCCGAGGCGCGCTACACCCCGGTCTGGCAGCCGGGTGAGCCGGTCGCCGCGCTCGACATCGAGGCGATGGGCATCACCAGCGTGGTGTGGTGCATGGGCTTCGGCCCCGACTATGGCTGGGTCCAGGCACCGATCTTCGACGGTCGCGGCCGGCCGTGTCACGACCGGGGCGTGACCGACGTGCCCGGCCTCTACGTGGCCGGGCTGCCGTGGCTGTACACGTGGGGTTCGGGGCGCTTTTCCGGGATCGCGCGCGACGTGGAGTACCTGGCGGAGCTCATCGAGCTGGGCGCGGCGCCGCCGGGCTCGCGGCAGGCGGCACGGCCCCCCGCGGACATCGTGCGGTAGCGCTTGGGCGCATGGCCGCGGCAGGGAGCCATCTGCGATCGCCGCGCCACGAGCGCGGCGCGGCGATCACGGTGGCGGTCAGCCCGGGCTGTGCGGCTTGTCGTCCCCGGAGGGATCGGGGCGGATCTGCCGCATGGCCCCGTGGTTCTGACAGCGTGGCTGGGCGGATGCAGCCGCGCCGAGGCCCGCGCCGCAAGCTCGAGCGTGTGCGCCTGGACCTCATCGGTCCCAGCCACGCAGGAGCTCGCGGACGCGAGCACACTCGAACCCGCGCCCGATCGGTGACGTCACGCGCCGGCGAGGAAGGCGCGGATTGCCGAGGACACGGCTCCTGAGTTCGAGTCGGAGCAACGTACGATCTGCCATAGCGACGATCATCGCGTCGCCAAACGTGCCGCTCATGGGCCCGTGGTCACAAATCTGATCGCGGCTGTTGGCCAGGGTGGCACGCCTCTTCGTCAGACATCGCGCGTTGCTTGCCGATAGGGCCGTATGGCTTCCCTCACCGCCGTCCTCGCCACAAGCCTGCTCGGGTTGCTCGGACTCGGACCCCCGCCACCGAAGCCGGTCCAGCCGCCCAAGCCTGCCGAGGCGCTTGTCGCCTCCCCGGCGAGCGACGTCAAGGGCACGATGATCATGGTTCACGGTGGCGGCTGGCAGGGCCCCGGCGAGAAGTCGCAGAAGTACCTCATGGAGCAGCCGGGAGAGATGCTCGTCCAGCGCGGCTGGCGCGTCATCTCGGTGGATTACGACGCCGGCACGGCAGGCATCACCGATGTCCTCAACGCCGCCGGCCAGGAGCTGCAGCGCGCCGAGGGCAACCCGCTGTGCCTCTACGGCGAGTCGGCGGGCGCGCAGATCGCGCTCGTCGTCGCGGCGCGGCTGAAGGCGATCGACTGCGTGATCGCGGCGGGCGCACCGACCGATTTCCACGCCTACATGGCCGAGGCGAAGTCCAGCGGCGACGGCCCCCGGGCGATCATCGCCGGCCAGATGGAGACGGTCTTCGGCTCGACGGAGGACGTCACGGCGGCATGGGAGCCGGTCAAGCTGTCGAGCAAGATCGCCTCGGACGTGCTCATGCTGCGCGAGGCCGACGACCGCCTGATACCGCGCGAGCAGCTGGACCGCTTCCTTGCGGCGCGGCCGACCACAGAGAGCGCCGAGCTCGAATCCGACCTTGAGGCGACCCCGGAGACATGGTGGCTGCACGGGACGCTGTCCGATGCCGGCCGCGAACGCTACCTCGCCGCGATCGGCGGCTTTGCCGATCGGGCCGTCGCGATGCGCGTTGCCGAGCGAGCGGCTGAGCGCAGCGGCTGCCAGGGCACCGACGCCGAGAGCCTCGTGACGATGACCGGCGCATTGCGCTGCCTGGCGCGCAACGGCGCCACCCGGCCGCGCGCGCGCAAGTCACGCGGCGGCTTGACGACCCGGCGCCTGCGCGGCGAGGTCAACGCCGCCCGCGTCTGGGCATCGTTGGACTCCAGCGCCTCGGGCCGCCGCGCGCTGACGGCCTTCGCAGCCCGCCGTGCGAGCTTCAACCTGCGCAGCGCCAACCCGTCGATCGTGACGCTGCGCGGGCGCTAGCGCCTGATCCGGAAGTGGACGACCTGCGGGGCGCTGCGCAGGTCGTCGGCATCGACGGCCGTCGCCGTCAGCCGGTACAGCCCCGTTTTGCGCGGCGCGATGCTCGCGAACAGCCTCTGGGCGTTGGCGCCCGCCTTCGCCTCCCCGATGACGCGACGCAGCACCTTCGAGAAGCGGCGGCACGCGGGCTTGTCACGGCTGGCTCGCGTCGCGGGCGCGCAACGGCCGCCTGAGCGCCGGCCGGTCACGCCACGACGCACCTCCAGCAGCACCGACGCCGCGCGGTCGAGGTCGTAGGTCAGCTCGATCGCCTGCCCGGGCCGGTAGAACCGGCGCGAGCGCTTGAGGTTGCTGAGCGCCGGAGCCGACCGGCCCTCCAGCACGCGCAGCACCGACCGGGCCATGCTCGCCTCGCCCATCGCGTTGGGATGGATCGGGAACGCCGGGGCCGCCGGCACGAGGCCCTCGAACCAACGTGCCGGCGGCGGCGTGCAGATGTCGTGGCCGATGCTGTCGTTGTACGTGTCGACGTATTCGGCGTCGTTGGCGGCTGCCTGCGCGGCGATCATCTCGTTGGTCTTGGCAAGCATCGTGTTGAGGTAGCTCACGTCGTCGTCGCTGAGCGGGACGAACGGGTAGCAGCCCTTGCCCGTCTGCGGTGCGACGGCGGGATAGCCGACGATCAGGACCCGTGCGACGGGGGAGCGCTGGTGGATGCCCTGCAGCGTCGCCGCGACCTTGGCCGCCGTCGCCGCGATCGCGTCGAGCAGCACGTCCGCGCCGTTCGGGCGGGCGTGGAAGTTGCGGCATGCCGAGCCCGTCGGGTTCAGCGCGCCGAGCACCAGGCACGTGACGGCGGCGCCGACGAGTCCGACGTCGTTGCCGCCGATCCCGATCGTGACGAGGTCGGCGTCCGCGGTCAGAGCATCGAACTGCGGCGCGTGTACGCCGTCGAGCAGGAGCCGTTGCGGCCCGGTCATGTCCTCCGTCTTGGCGCCCGAGCAGCTCTCGTCGACGAAGCGCTCTGCCCTGATCTGAAGCTGCACGAGCGACGGGTAGTTGTGGTCGGATCGGTTGCACCCGACCGGCTCGCCGTACTGCCTGGGGATGAACGTGCCGGCGGTGTACGAGTCCCCTAGCGCGACGTAGTGCTTCGGGGCGGCGGCTTGCGCCGGGCCGGCGGCGCAGCTGAGCGCCACCGCGGCGCAGAGCGCGCTCAGCCTGACGAGGCGGGTCGCGGGACGGGTCAAGCGACTCAGTATTCCGGACCCAGGGACCAAGGGCGGCGGTAGGCTGCTGCGCTGAACGGGCTGGACGCGCTGCGCGAAGGATGTGCGACGCGCGAGCTGTTAGGGCGCTGGCGGCTGTGTTCACCGCGCTGTTGGGCGACCGCTCGTCGCGCCGGACGGTCCTGTCCGCGAGCGCGACGGCCATCCTGTTGTTGCTCACGCTGGTGTCCGCCGCGGGCGCTGAGCTGGGCCGACGTCCTCACGCTCGCCGCGTGCACGCGCCTGCGCGCTTAGGCGGGCCACCGCTAGCCCGCTTGGCGTACGGCGGCTATGGTGTGAACCATGACGCACGAAGAGGCTCTGGCCGAGGTGAAGCGGCGGCAGGCTTCCGATCCTGACGTGACGTGGATCGCGACGCAGCGCGGGAGCGAGTGGACCGTCGCTCGGATCGGCATGAAGCCTCGCGCCAAGCAGACCGGCACGGCGACCAAGCCACCGCCGGTCGCGCCGCGCGACGATCTGCGCTCGCCGCTCGAACGCGCTCCCTGGAACGCCGGCGGCGCCTGACCGTTCGACTCCCGCGAGCGTCTACGCCACCACGGAACCGCCGCCGACGCCCGCAAGCGTCGCTTTCGCGCGCCGCTCCAAGCCCGGGGCGCCGGTGCGCCGTGCTAGCGAGACCGCGGTCTGCACGCTGCGCCGCGCGCCCGCGTCGTCGCCACAGCGCAGCAGCAGCTCCGCGCGCCAGCGATGCAGCTCGGGCTCACACCAGCGCTCGCCGCGGGGGATCCACGCAAGCGCCGCGTCGATCTCCACCAGGCCGAGCTCCGGCTCCCCGTTGACCCCAAGAGCATCCGCGAGCAGCCCGTGGAAGAACGGGCGCATGATCAGCGCCCCGGTCGCCTCCCAGGCGGACAAACCGCGGCGCAGCTCGTCCATGCCGTCGACGTCGCCGCCCCGCACGCGCGCCCAGCCGCGCAGGACCGACGCCTGAGCCAGCCAGTCGTCGAACCCCTCCCGCTTTGCGATCTGCAGCGCCAGCGTCGCCTCGCGCCCCACGATCTCGCGCTGGTCGAGCACGAGCGCGGCGGCGGCGGCCGCGCAATGCACCCACGCCTCGCTGTAAGGATGCCGCGCCGCGCGCAGCAGCTCCGCGGCGGCGCTGATCGCGAGGCGTGCGCCGTCGAGGTCGTCGCGGCAGGCGAGCGCCAGCCCGCGATGGGCGTAGGCGATCGCCGCCGGGTTGCGGCCGAAGCGGACCGCGTGCTCGCCGTAGTGGGCCGGATCGTAGAGCTCGACCACCCGGTCGAGGTGCGCGAGCGCCTCGCGGTGACGGCCGAGATGCACGAGCGCGCCGCCGACCTCGCACTCGGCCTCGAGCACGAACTCGGAGTAGCCCGCCGCCTCCGCGACCGCCATCTGCATCCGCGCGAGCGCCAGCGCGTCCTCGATGCGGCCGCTGACGAAGCGGTACGTCTCAAGCCCGATCTGGGCGCGAAAGACCTGCGGCGTGGGGTCCACCAGGCCGGTCAGCTCGTCGGCGCGGGCAAAATGAGCGACCGCGCCGGCGCGTCCCAGCGTTCGGCCGCGGCGAGCGCATGGCCGGCGAGCACGCGCAGCGCGAGCTCCGTTGCGCGGCGGTCGGGTCCGTCGGCGGTGCGCGATGTGAGCTCCAGGCCACGCTCGAAATGCCCCGCCGCCTCCTGCAGCGCGGCCTGCCCGAGGGCCTGCAGGCCGGCGCGCAGCCAGTAGCGCACCGATTCGGGCAGCCGGCCGGCGTACTCGAAGTGGCGTGCGATGCGCGCGGGCTCGGCCGCGGCGACGTGCGGGAAGCGCTCCAGGAGCGTCCGCGCTATCTGCAGGTTGTGCTCGCGCAGCGGCCGGCGGCGCAGCGAGCTGCGAGCCGCGTCCTGCAGCAGCGCGTGGCGAAAGGCGTAGATGCCGGCTCCGGCGGGCCGGATGACGTTCTCGCCGGCGAGCCGCTCAAGGCCCCAGTCGAGTGCGGAGCGGTCGATCGAGCCGTGCGCCAGCAGCAGCGACAGGTCGAATTCGCAGCCGACCGTCGCGGCCAGCCGGGCGACGGAGCGGGCGGTCGAGTCGCGGTCCAGGCGAGCCATGACGCTGCCGTACAGCGTCGTCGCGATCGATGCGCCGGAGTCCTGGGTCGCGAGCACCGTGCGTGTGAGCTCCTCGGTCAGCAGCGGTGATCCGCAGGAGCGCTCGACGAGTTCGTCGACGACGCTGTCGGGCAGCATCGCGCCGTCCGCGACGCGCTCGATGAGCCGCACCGTCTCCCCGTAGTCCAACGGCCCGATCTCCAGACGCTGCAGCGTGGCGCTGACGGGCGGGCTGTAGTCCGAGCGTGCCGTGAGCGCGAGCAGCAGCGAGAGTTCGCGTCCGCCCGACAGCAGCGTGTCGAGCAGCTCGATCGTCGACGGATCGGCCCAGTGCAGATCCTCGATGACGAGCAGCAGCGGCGTGCGGCGGGCCTCGCCCTCGATTGCGTCGACGAGGACTGCGAGCCCTTCGCGGCGCCTGCGCCGCGAGCTGACCGCGCCGAGCGCCACGCCCTCCACGAACGCGACGCCGAGCATGCCCGCCAGCAGCGCAACGGCACGATCGTCGCCGCCGGCGCGATGGACGCCGTCTGCCAGCCGCGTCGAGGCCTCGGCGCCGTCGAGCTGCCAGTGGCGGCGCAGCCCCTCGAGCACCGGGTGCAGCGGGCTGCCGCGATGGGTGGGTGAGCTGCGGCACTCGATCACGTGCATCTTCAGGTCGCCGGTCGCGATCGATCGCAGCGACTCGATCAGGCGCGACTTGCCGATCCCGGCGGCCCCGCGCAGGATGACCGCCGAGCGGGTGCCGTCGGTGGAGCGCTC
This sequence comes from Solirubrobacteraceae bacterium, assembly GCA_036389475.1. GTDB lineage: Bacteria > Actinomycetota > Thermoleophilia > Solirubrobacterales > Solirubrobacteraceae > CADCVQ01. Next base: position 14,667 of record DASVPU010000328.1, on the reverse strand, counting down.
CGCCAGCGCGCGCAGCAGCGCCCGCTCGCCGGTACGGCCGATGAGCGGCGCCGGCGCATGGTCGGTCGCCTGGACGCCGGCGTCGAGCGGGCCACCGAGAAGGAAGAAGCCATCCTGCGGGTCAAAGGCGAAGCGTGCTGCGGTGAGCGCGCGCGTCTGCTCGTCGACGGCGACGGTGCCGGGCTTCGCGGCGGCCTGCGCGCGGGCGGCGATCCGGGGGGTGTCGCCGAACGCGTGCGCGGCGTCGGTGCAGTCATCGGATGCCCCAGTCGCGATCCCGATGCGGACGGCGACCGGCACACCGAACTCGCGGTGCAAGGCGTCGCCCGCGGCTTGGACGGTGCGCAGGATCTCCCAGGCGCAGCGCGCTGCACGCAGCGCGTCGTCCTCGTGCGCACGCGGGTGGCCGAAGAGGATCGCGACGCCGTCGCCGACCCACAGCTGGACGTGGCCGCGCAGACGCCGCGCGACCTCGGTGCAGATCGCGTGTACGCGCGCGCTCACAGCGCCGCGCGCGTTAGCGGCGAGCTCCAGGGCGGCCGGCGTCGCGACGACGTCGCACAGCACGACGGTCAGGCTGCCGTGCGCCTCGGGCTGCGGCCTGGTCGTCGCCGGCATCGCCGACCACAGCTCCTTGGGGCGAGACGCCGCGGGATTCGGTGGATCGAGGCTCAGGACGCGGCCGTCGTCGGCCGCGAAGGCGAGCACGTCGACGAGCTCGCAGCGCAGCGCCTCGAGCGTCTGGTCGTCGAGGGCGAACTCCAGGCGCAGTGCGGTATGCGAGACCCGGCCGCGGCGCTCGAGCAGCTCGATCGAGCGCTCGACGATCTCGCCGAACGTCGGCGCGGTCGGATGCGACTCGTCCGGTTCGGGGCCGCCGGCGTGTGGGTGTGGGCTAATGGTCGTCGGCGGGGGCCGAGGATGACGGACCAGCCGGCGTGCGATCGCCGCTGGCCTCGGTCCGGCACGGGTTGTCGTGCCGCCTGCGCGCGAGCGCGGTCGCGCGCGGGTGACCCCACAGTGCGACGAGCAGCGTGAAGATGATCGAGGTCGTCAGCATGACGCGGGCATGTATCGGCACATGCCTCGCCGGACCTGAGTCGCGTGACGCGTTGCTGGCCGTCAGGTCCGCGCGGGCTGCGCGGTCGCCAGGCGCCGAGCCGGCGGCGGGGGCGTCGAGGCACCGCCGAAGCGGGCCTTCAGGCGCAGGATCGGGGTTTCGAAGAAGCGATAGCTCAAGTAGGCCATGGCGACCGCGACGACCGCCGCGCCAACGAACACGTCGATGCCGAAGTCATGCCCCAGCAGCGGCCGGACGGCGTTTGCCGCCAGCATGTGCATGAGGTAGACGCCGTAGCTCACGACGCCGATCAGGCGCAAAGGCCCGGTCGCCAGTCCCGGCGCGAGCAGGTGGTCCTCGCGGACGCAGACGGCGGCGACGAGCAGCGCCATGCACAGCTCCACCCAGAAGGTCGTGAGCGTCTGCAGCGTCGCGACCAGCGCGAGCGCCAGCAGCGGCGCGGCCCAGCGCGAGCCGAGCAGGCGGCCAGCCCGGTCGTAGCCGGCGGGGTGATGGAGGATTGCCGCGAGGATGGCGCCCAGGCAGATCGGCGTGGCGATGCTGCGCACGACGACGAGGCCGAAGCTCGAGCCCGTGATCGCGTGGGTCGCGAGCTGGTCGGCGAGCGCGCCGGCGCAGACCACGGCGCAGGCGAGCGCCAGCGCACGTCCGGGCGCGCGAACAAGCGCCAGCACGGCGAGCAGCAGCGCGGGCCAGACGACGTAGAACTGCTCCTCGGTCGCCAGCGACCACGCGTGGTAGAAGATCGCGTTCTGCGCGACGACACCCTGGACGAACCAGTTCGACGTGTAGGTCGCGTACGCCGGCAGGTTGTCGAAGAACTGCTCGCTTGCCGCGGAGCCGTGACGCTCCAGCGCGACAAGCACGACGTAGACGGCGAGAACCGCAAAGTACAGGGGGAAGATCCGCAGCGTGCGGCGGATGTAGAAGCGGCGCAGGCTGAAGGAGCCGGTGCTGCGGTGCTCGCGCAGCAGCAGCGTCGTGATGAGAAAGCCGCTGATGACGAAGAAGAGGCTCACGCCCAGCCCGGTGCGCCCGAGCGCGCCCCCGTGGGGACCGGCGACGTGCTGCCAGATGACGCCGAGGACCGCGATCGCCCGCAGCCCGTCCAGCGACCCGAAGTACGCCGTGCGCAGGTAGTCGTCGTGGGTGGCGGTCATGGTTTGGGTTTCAGACGTACCGCCGCCCGTGACGTTGCGGTTACACGACCGGCGTGGGCGGCTCCTCTCCGCGCAGCACGGCGATCACGTTATCGGCACAGAGGGCGGCCATCGCGTCGCGCGTCTTGCGGGTGGCCGAGCCGATGTGCGGGACCAGCATCGTGTTCGGCAGCGCTGCGAGATCCTCCGAGACGGCGGGCTCGTTCTCGTATACGTCGAGGCCGGCGGCGGCGAGCGGGCCGTAGCGCAGCGCGTCGACGAGCGCCGCCGTGTCGACGACGGCGCCGCGGCAGGTGTTGACGAGGATCGAGCCGGGCTTGCACTTCGCCAGCGTCTCGGCGTTCATCATGTGCCTTGTCGCGGGCGTGAGGTTGACGTGCAGGCTGATGTAGTCGCTGGTAGCGAGCAGCTCGTCGAGCTCCATCTGCTCCGCGCCGTGCTTCGCCGCCGCCTCCTGCATCGGATGGGCACCGCTGAAGACGAGGCGCGGCTCGAAGCCGCGCAGCAACTCCGCGACACGCTGGCCGATCCGCCCGAAGCCAACGAGCCCGACGGTCGCTCCCGAGAGCTCGCGGCCGAGAAACTGCTCGGGCTCCCAACCGACCCACTCGCCGCGTCGGAGGATCCGGTCGGTCTCGGCCATCCGACGACCGGCGCCCTGCATGAGCGCGATCGCGAGCTCCGCGGTCGCGTTGGTCAGGACGTCGGGCGTATTGGTCGCGCGCAGGCCGCGCGCGCGGACGGCGTCCGTGTCGATGTTGTCGAAGCCGACGGCGAAGTTCGACAGGACCTGGAGCGAGCTGCCGGCGGCGTCGAGCTCCTCGGCGCCGATCGCGACGGTCGGATCGGCGACGATCGCGCTGGCGCCGGGAAGGTGCTCCAGCAGCCAGTCACGGTCGTAGGGAAGACCGCCGACCTCGACCGTGAACCGCTCCGTCAGCTTGTCCAGCCCCACGGCTGGAAGGGTGCGCGCGACGACGACCTTCATGCGATAGCAGCCTGTCCCTCGCGGAGCATGCGGCGGCAGGTTCCCGCACCGAGCTTGTGCTGGCAACTTTCCGGCGGCACAGCGGACGCGGAATGGCCCAGGGTGGCTTAGCGGCCGGAGGCGCGTCATGATGTGCCCCATGGCCTACAAAGTTCCTGATCTGCCCTACGCCTACGACGCGCTGGAGCCGTACATCTCCGAGGAGATCATGCGCGTTCACCATGACAAGCACCATCAGGCGTACGTCGACAAGGCCAACGCCGCGCTCGCCGGGACGCAGTGGGAGGACGTGCGCCCGAAGGAGATCCTGACCCGCCTGGATGAGCTTCCGGAGGACTTGCGCGACGTCGTTCGCAACAACGCCGGCGGCCAGTACAACCACTGCATGTTCTGGCGTTCGATGACGCCCGGCGGCGGCGGCCAGCCGCCCGCGGACAGCAAGCTCATGGCCGCGATGAGGGACACGTTTCGCTCGTTCGCCGTCTTCAAGGACACCATGACGCATGCCGCGATGAGCCAGTTCGGCTCGGGGTGGGCATGGCTCGTGCACGACGGAACGCGGGTTCTGATCGTGACGACCTCAAACCAGGACAACCCGATCTCGGACGGCCTGACGCCGCTGCTCGGCGTCGACGTCTGGGAGCACGCCTACTACCTGCAGTACGAGAACCGCCGGCAGGAGTACGTCGAGGCGTGGTTCAACGTCATCAATTGGGAGACGGTGGCGCAAAGGTTCGCCGAGGCACCGGTCCCCGACGTCTCCGAGATCCTGCTGCGGCCGGTGAGCATCGGCGGCAAGGACAAGCGCTTCGGAGACGTGACGATGGAGGAGGCCCGCGCGCAGGGCGTAGAGCTCGGGGCGCTAGCGGGCTGGGGCCCGATGGCGAAGGTCGGTGCCGTCGCGCGCGCATGGGAGGAGCTCGCCAAGACGCTCTCCGGGCGCGGCGCCGGTACCGTCGCCGATCTCGACCCCGGCCTCGTGCAGGCCGCGGCGAAGGAGCTGTGGATCGTGCTGCCCGGCCGCAGCATGGTGTGAGGCGCGGCCCGCGAGCCTGACTTGTTGCACACGCGTGTAGCGCTGTAACAGGTTCTCTCGCAGGATCGAGGGGGCGTAATTCCAGTGGCCCGAGGGGATCAGAACGACACACCCCCCGATCTTCAGGTCGTTCTGAGCCACTTCGCCGCCGCAGCGCAGTGGGGGTTCGTCCGCTGGGACGACGGCAGCCGGAGGCCACCGTCCTCGGCTCCGGTGTCCGCCGCATCGACGGCGTGCGCGCGCACCGCTCCCGCTCGCTGGCCGCCGCGACATCATGCGTCGGGACAGGATCCCGATAATCTCGCCGGCCCGCACCGCGCTGGATCTCGCGGCCACGACGCCGGATCGCGCCGCGATGGCGGCGTCAAGCTACAGGCCGTAGGTGCCGCAGCGGCCGGCCGTTGCGCAGTTCGCGCACCACCGCCTCCACCAGCCCTTCGGCCTCCAGCCGCCGCCCGTCGGTCACCGCGGCGACGATCCCGCGCTTGCGCTGGATCAGCGCAGCCATCGTCTCGTCGATGGTGTCCGCGGCGAGCAGGTACCAAGCCGTGACCGCGTCGCGCTGGCCGATGCGATGACAGCGATCCTCGGCCTGGTCGTGCATCGCGGGGGTCCATTCCAACTCCAGGAACGCAACGTTTGACGCGCGCGTCAGCGTGATCCCCTGCGCCGCGACCCGCGTCGCGCAGACCACCAGCTGCGGCCCGTCGGCTGCCTGGAAGGCTCGCACCGAGTCGTCGCGCGCAGCCGTCGAGTCGCGCCCCAGCAGGTGCGCCGCCTGCGGGAACCGCGCCAGGACGGCCTCCTGAACCTCCACGTGGCGGCAGAACACCACCAGCGGCTCGCCCGACTCCAGGAAGTCCCCGATCCAAGCCAGCGCCGCGGCGAGCTTGCCCCGCGCCGCGAGGCGCTGCAGCGCCGACAGCTGCGCCAGCCGCTGGGCCCGCAGCGTTGCGGCGATGCGCGCGTTGAGCTCGCGCAGGTCCAACGGCTGCGAGCGCAGCCACGCGATCACGTCCTCCTCGGCGAGCCGGTACTCGCAGGTGTTCGACAGCGCCACCGGCACGACGACCTGACGCTTCTCGGGCAGCTGCGGCAGCACCTCGGACTTCAGCCGCCGCACGAAGCAGCGCCGGCGCAGGTGCCAGTGCAACCGCTCCTCCGCCAGCTCCCCGCGGAACTGCCGGGCGAACTGCGCCCCGGAGCCGAAGTCCTCCAGCCGCCCGATCACCCGCAGCTGCGAAACGAGCTCCTCGGCGTGGTTCAGCACCGGCGTTCCGCTCAACGCCAGGCGCAGTCCGTCATCGGCCACGCAGCCAGCCAGCCGCCGCACCGCCTGCGTGCGCTTGGCCTGCGGGTTCTTGACGTAGTGCGATTCGTCGACGACCAGCGCCCGCGGCTCGCGCCGCGCCAGCGACTGCCGGTGGGCCGCGACGATCTCGTAGTTCAGGATCGTGACGTCGGCCGCCGGCGGCAGCGCGCCGCGCCCGTCCACGATGGTGACCGTCCGGCCGGGGAGCCACTTGAGCGTCTCGCGCTCCCAGTTGAGCTTCAGCGACGCCGGGCAGACGACGATCGCCGGAAACGCGCCGTCCGCCTCCAGCGCCGCCAAGGCCTCGACGGTCTTACCGAGCCCCTGCTCGTCGGCGATGAAGGTGCGCCGGGCGTCCAGCGCGTAGCGGACGCCGGCCCACTGAAACGGCGCCAGCTCACCCCCGAGCACCGCGGCGACGGCCGCGATCGGCTCTTCCTCGACCGCGCGAGAACGGCGGATCGTCTCGCGCGCCGCGTCGTGCTCGACCCGCAATGCCGCCAAGGCATGCGCGGCCGGCCCGTCCACCGCGACGCCGTGGGTACCCAGATACGCATCGAGCGGCTCGAGGATCCAAGGGTCGATCGGCAGCGTACGGCTGCGTGCCTCCGCACCGGGCAGCCTGGAGAATGCCACCCCCAGATCCGGGTCCCACAACACGTCCAGGCGAAGCCGCTCGCCGTCGAAGGTGCGGGCCGCCGTCAGCCGCGCGGGCGGCGGCGGATCCTCGCCGGACTGCAGGGCGTGGACGCAGCGCCGCGCGCCGGCATCGAGCCGGACGACGTCCTCGGCGCTGAGCGCGTTCGCCCCGGCGACCGTCAGCGGCGCCAGGATCACCCCGTCGGAGCGCTCCACCGAACCGTGAAGCAGCGTCTCCGGCGCGCTCCCCGCGCGCGTGTGCAACGTCCACCACCCGCGGCCGTCGAAGCGCACCGTGCCGACGATGCCGACCCAGCGCCGCCGGATCCCGGCAATCCAGGTCTCGACCTCGTCGCTCGCCGTCAGCTCCGGAAAGCGCTCCAGGACGTCGGCCACATAGACGCCCGCCCAGTCGTCGACGGGTGCCCACCACTCGCGGCGGTCCCAGTCAAAGCGTCGTCCCGGGATCCCGCGCACGACGTTGACGAGCAGCGGGTCGTAGGGGAACGCGAGCACGACGATCTGGCCTTCGTCGCCCGGGCCGCGCCGCAGCTCGACGTTCGGGCGATCGGGGGCCAGCTGCATCAAGCGCCCCACGGTAGCGGCCGCGCGGACGGACTATGTCCGCGCGAGCTCGAACCAGATCGCCGACTCGTCGGCGTCGTATACGCCCCAGGCGTCGGCCATGCGGTCGACGATCTGCAGCCCCATCCCCCCGAGCGACGGTGTCTCGCGCGATTTCAGCAGCACGTCGGGCGATGCGGCCGGCGCTCCGCCCCCGACCTCGATCCGCACCCGCTGCGGACTCACGGCGATCGACAGCCGGACCTTCGCGACGCCGTCGGGCTCGACGTTCTGCACATAGACCGCGATCAGCTCGGACGCCATCAGCAGCGCCTTGTACCCGAGCTTGCCCCCGATTCCGGGAGTTGCGGCGAGCTCACGCCGGGCCATTCCGGCGGCGGCGGCGGTTGCCGGCAGGTCGACGACGCGCTCGCAGGCGACACTCATACCCGAGGCGTACCCCGTAATGCCGATTGGTTTCGCAAATAGCATCGTGTCTAGACTAGGTGAGGTTTGGGAGATCGCGCGAATGTGCCGATAAGATCCTCGATGGCGCCGCTAGAGACCGCAAAGGACACCGGCACGGGCGCCCAACCGCGTCAGCGGCTCGGGGACGTGCTCGTCAACCTCGGGTTCGTCGACCGCGAGACCATCGAGGATCTTGTGGTCGAGGCGCGCGCGGCCGGTCGTCCGACGGGTCAGGTGCTGCTCGAGGAAGGGTTCTTGAGCGGCGACCAGCTCGCGATCGCGGTCGCCGAGCACTTCGGCCTGAAGCACGCGAGCCTCCAGCAGCTGACGCCTGACGTCGCCGCGATGCACCTCGTGCCCGCCGCCGCCCTTCGGCGCCTCGACGCGGTGCCAGTCGGATTCCGCGACGAGGAGACGCTGGTTGTCGCGATGGTCAACCCGACCAACCTGCTCGCGCTGGACGACCTTGCGATGCTCACCGACCTGCGCATCGAGCCGGTCGTCGTGTCGCGGGATGACCTCGACCTGCTGCTCGCCCGCCTGAACCGGCTCGACGAAGAGCTCGCCGGCGACGAGCAGGAGGAGGAGGACTACGAGCCGGTCTCGACCGGGGCCGGCCTCGAAGCCGCTGCCGACGACGGGCCGACGATCAAGCTCGTGCGGGGGATCATCTCCCAAGCGATCGAGCAGGGCGCCTCGGACGTGCACTTCGACCCCGACGACGGCGACCTGCAGGTGCGCTACCGCATCGACGGAATCATGGCCGATGCCGCGCGCGTGCCCCGGCGCCAGGCCGGGCGCGTCATCTCGCGCATCAAGATCCTTAGCGACCTCGACATCTCAGAGCGGCGCCTGCCGCAGGATGGTCGCACGGGCCTCACGCTGGACGGCCGCCGCGTCGACATCCGCGTAACCGTCGTGCCGCTCGTCAACGGTGAGTCGGCCGTGCTGCGCGTCCTCGATCCGGGCGATGGGCCGTTATCGCTCGGCGAGCTGGGCATGAGCGCCGACGACCGCGAACGCGTTGGACGCGCGCTGTCGAGCTCTCACGGCGCGATCCTCGCGACCGGGCCGACTGGATCGGGCAAGTCGACGTCGCTCTACGCCGCGGTCGCGATCGTGCAGTCGCCGGAGAAGACGATCATGACGATCGAGGACCCTGTCGAGTACCACCTCGGCGGGGTCAAGCAGATGCAGGTCTTCGAGCGCGCCGGGCTCACCTTCTCGACCGGCCTGCGCGCGATCGTCCGCGCAGATCCGGACGTCATCATGGTCGGCGAGATGCGCGACCGCGAGAGCGCCAAGATCGCGATCGAGGCCGCGCTCACCGGGCACCTCGTCCTCTCGACGTTGCACACGAACAACGCTCCCGCGGCGCCCGCACGGCTGATCGACATGGGGGTCGAGCCGTATCTCGTTGCTTCGTCGCTGGACTGCGTGATGGCACAGCGCCTGGCCCGGCGCCTGTGCCTGCACTGCCGCAAGGCGGCCACCGTCTCGGGGTCGGCTGCCGGCATCCACCCCGGGATGGATGCGCAGGTTCACGAAGCCGTCGGCTGTGCGCGCTGCCGTGGGACGGGCTACCGCGGCCGCGTCGGCCTGTTCGAGGTGATGGTCGTCACCGAGGAGATCCGCTCCCTGATCGTCCAGCGCGCGGCCGCCATGGAGATCAAGAAGATGGCGGTCTCGCAGGGCATGCGAACGCTTGTCGAGGATGGCCTCGAGAAGGTCCGTGCGGGGGAGACCACGCTCGCCGAAGTCGCGCGCGTGACGGGCTGATCCTGCGGCGGTTACGTTGCCGAGGGTGTCCCGCGGACGCCGATGCGTCGGGGCGTGTTCTGGTGCCGCGGGGCGATAGCCTGCGCCGGCCATTCCCGACTTCCTCCCGCTCCCCCGGCGCACCGCCAAGCCCCGCATCGCCGGGTTGACGCACGTCATCGACACCGGCCTGACGAGCAGCGAGGTCGACGGCCTCCTGCGCCAGGCCGCCGCGCACATCGACACGGTCCGCCTCGGCTGGGGCTCGGCCTACGTGACCGCGGACCTCCAGGACAAGCTCTCCGCCTATCGCCGGCACGACGTGCCAGTGATGCTCGGCGGGACGCTCACCGAGTTGGCGTGGCTGCACGATCGCGTCGACGAGCTGTGTGCATGGCTCGACGAGCTGGGGATCGATCGGATCGAGGTCTCCAGCGGAGCCGTGGCGATCCCGCCCGCGGACAAGGCGCAGCTCATCGAGCGCCTTGCGGGTCGCTATACGGTCTTCGGTGAGGTGGGGGAGAAGGATCCGAAAGCGGTCATGGCCCCCTATCGCTGGGTGCAGCTCATCAAGGAGGCACTCGCCGCCGGCGCGACGATGGTCGTCTGCGAGGGGCGGGCGACGGGGACGGCGGGGCTATATCGGCCCGACGGCGAGGCGCGGACCGGCCTGATCGACGAGATCGTCCACGAGGTCGACCGTTCGAAGCTGATCTTCGAGGCGCCGCGCAAGCACCAGCAGGTGTGGCTCATCGAGCGCTACGGCGCCGACGTCAACCTCGGCAACGTGCCGCCGGGCGAAGTGCTGTCGCTGGAGACGCTGCGCCTGGGCTTGCGCGCGGACACGCTCGACCGCTTCCACGCGACCTGACCGCGCTTGTGACGAAGACCGCGGTCCTGCTCACCGGCGTCGGCAAGCGCTACGACATCGTCAGCGCGTTCGCCGAGCACGCGTTCACGATCGCGGCCGATCCGAACCCGCTCGCGCCGGCGCGCTATGCGGCCGACCTCGTCGTGACGCCCCCGCGGATCGACGACCCCGCGTTCGTCCCGTTCCTCCAGCGCGTCGTCGAAGAGCACGATGTCGGCGCGGTCCTGCCGCTCACCGACCTCGACATCGAGAGCCTGGCTCAGGCTCGCGAGGACGGAGCGCTGCCCGCGTTCGTCCCCTCGCCGCAGACTGCCCGCGCGACCTTCGACAAATACGCGGCTCATCACCTGCTGCTCTCCCACGGCTTGCCGAGCCCGCCGACCTGCCTTCCGGGCGAGGAGCCGCAGTCGTTCCCCGTGATGGTCAAGCCGCGCCGCGGATCGGGCGCACGGTCGATTCATCCGGCCGCCGACCGCCGCGAGATGGAGTTCTTCGTCGGCTACGTCAACGAGCCGGTGATGGTCCAGCGGCTGATGGGCGGGCCGGAGTTCTCGGTCGACCTGCTCTGCGATCTCGACGGGCGCTGCCTCAACGCGATTCCGCGGACGATGATCGAGTCACGCGGGGGCGAGTCGATCAAGGGGACGGTCATCCACGACGACGAGCTGATCGCACTCGGTCGCAGCGTGGGCGAGGCCATCGGCGTCCGCGGCCCGTGCACGGTGCAGGCGTTTCGCGATCCCGAGATCGGCCTCGCCGTCACCGACGTCAACACGCGCTTCGGCGGGGCATTCCCCGCGCCGATGTACGCGGCGCGACCGGGATGCACGTACCCCGAGCTGGTCGTGAAGCTCGCGCGGGGCGAGCGCGTCGAGCCACACGTCGGCGATTTCGCCCACGGGCACACGTTCACGCGCTACTTCTGGCAGCTCGAGCTCGACGCGCAGTTGCGCCCGACCGGGCGCGACATCGTGGCCGGCGGGCCGCGCGATCCGCGCGCGGCCGCGTACGGCGCCTGACCACAGCGCGCGCGAGCTTGACGCGCGGGCGAGGACGTAAACCTGATCAGGTTTGTATAGAATCGCGCGCCTAACGATCAACGGAGGTCCTCATGAGCACGACGGATGAGCTGCTGCAGAACGCCGAGGCTTACGCGGCCAGCTTCGACAAGGGCACGCTGCCGCTGCCCCCCGCCCGCAAGATCGCGATCCTTGCCTGCATGGACGCCCGCCTGAACCCCTACGGCCTGCTCGGCCTGCAGGAGGGCGACGCGCACGTCATCCGCAACGCCGGCGGCGTCGTGACCGATGACGAGATCCGCTCGCTTGCGATCTCGCAGCGTCTGCTTGGCACCGAGGAGATCATCCTCATCCACCACACCGACTGCGGCATGCTCACGTTCACCGACGACGAGTTCAAGCGCTCGGTCCAGGACGACGTCGGCATCAAGCCCGGGTGGGCGGCCGAGGCGTTCCCCGACCTCGACGAGGACGTGCGCCAGTCGATCGCCCGCATCAAGGCGAGCCCCTTCATCCCCCGCAAGGACTCCGTACGGGGCTTCGTCTACGACGTCCACACTGGCAAGCTGCGTGAGGTCGACACGCCCGACGATCAGTCCGATGGTGGCCGGCTGGCATCGGCGCTGGGCATCGGCCGCTAGCCACCTGGGTTGTCCCGCGCCCCGCGACCGCCAGCGTCAGGCGGCCGTGGGAGCGCGGCGACCGGTAGCTCAGGAGGTCCTACCGCTGCGCCATCACGCCAACGAGCTGGGGCAGCACGGCCAGATCGCAGCCGTGTTGCGCTATTGAGGGGCTCAGCTCTCCGCGGGTCCCTCGCTCTCGAGCACGTCGAAGGACCAGATCTCGCTGCTCGTCCCGACCGGCCCGTCCTGTCGATGCTGGGCATGACCGGCCTTGAAATCCGCACTCGCCAGCCACGCGTTGAAGTCCTCCTCCGAGCGCCAGCGGGTGAGGACGAGGCAGACCTCGCGGTCGTCGTTGGGCCGCAGCAACTCGAAGGCCTCGAAGCCCTCGGCGCCTGAGACCCTGCCCGCGCGCGAGGCAAAGCGGCGCTCGAACTCGGCGAAGCGCTCCCGCGGAACCGTGATGGCGTTGATCTTCACGATGCTCATGCAGAGATCCTACGTTCAGCGCAATCGCATCCTCGGGAGCTGCCGATCCGCAGGAGCCTCGTCGCCGAGTCTGCCTACGATGCCAGCGGTGTTCGCGTGAGCCTGCTGCCCGACTACTCAAACCAGTCGCGGACCTATGACGAGACGCGCGCCGCCAGCCCGTCGGTGCTGGGCCCGTTGCGCAAGGCTTTGGAGGGCGCTCCGGGGCGGCGACTCGCCGACATCGGCGGCGGGACCGGCAACTACTCGCGCGCGTTGCGCGGAGAGGGCTGGGATCCGGTGGTCGTCGATCGCGAGCCGGCGATGCTCGCGCAGGCCGCCGCCAAGGGGCTGGACACCGTCGCCGGCGACGCTCAGCAGCTTCCGCTGGACGACGAGAGCGTCGATGGGGCGATGCTCGTGTCGATGCTGCACCACGTCGAGGAGCCCGCGCGCGCGCTCGCCGAGGCGCGGCGGATCCTGCGCCCCGGCGGGCGCCTCGCTGTCATGGTCTTCACGCGCGAGGACCTCTCGGGGCTGTGGTTCGGCGACTACTTCCCCTCGCTGCGTGGATGGATCGCCACCGGCCATCTCGCGCTCGCCGATCTGCTCGCGCATCTGCCGGGCGCGCGGCGGCTCCCAATCGAGTTCACCGACCTCCAGGACGCCTCGCTGGCGGCGATGGCGGGGTATCCCGAACGCGTCGCCGACCCGCGCTGGCATCGTCAGACCAGCGTCTTCGAGCGCCTCGAACGCGATCACCCGGAGGAGACCCGCCACGGCCTGCGGCGGCTGCGCGCCGACCTCGACGCGGGCATGGCGCCCCGCACGCCTGGGCGCGCCAGCGTGCTTGCGTACACGAAACCCGCCCGGCGTCAGTAGTCGATGGCGGCGCTCAGCGGCTTCGCCCAGGCCGCCTCGCCGCCGGTGACAAGCGCCGCGTAGCGCCCGCCCTGCTCGAGCAGCTCGTCGTGCCGGCCGCGCTCCACGATCCGCCCGCCGTCGAGCACGACGATCTCGTCGGCGTCGCGGACGGTCGACAAGCGGTGTGCGATCGCGATCGTCGTGCGACCCTCCGCGAGGAGGTCGAGCGCCTCCTGCACCGCGCGCTCGGTCTCGCTGTCCAGCGCCGAGGTCGCCTCGTCGAGCACGAGCACAGGTGGGTTGCGCAGGATCGTCCGCGCGATCGCGATGCGCTGCTTCTCGCCGCCGGAGAAGCGATAGCCGCGCTCGCCGACGACGGTGTCGTAGCCGTCGGGCAGGGAGGAGATGAGGTCGTGGATCCGCGCCGCGCGAGCCGCCTGAACGAGCTCCTGGTCGCTCGCCTCGGGCCGCGCGAAGCGCAGGTTCTCGGCGATCGAGGCGTGGAAGAGGTACGTCTCCTGGGAGACGAGGCCGATTGTCCGCGCGAGCGAGTGAAACGACAGGTCGCGCACGTCGACGCCGTCGATCGCGACGCGGCCGCCGGTGACGTCGTACAGGCGCGCGACGAGGTAGCCGAGCGTCGTCTTCCCCGAACCCGTTTCGCCGACGATCGCCGTCTTCGTGCCGGGCGCGACGACGAGATCGACGCCGTCGAGGGTCTGCGCGCCGTCCTCCTCGTAGCGGAAGGAGACGTTCTCGAAGGTCACCTCGCCCCGGACGATACGCGGATCGAGGTCAACGGCGTTCGGGCGCTCGGTGATCTCGACCGGCAGGTCGAGGTACTCGAAGATCCGCTCGAACAGCGCGCGCGAGGTCTGCACGTCGATGCCGACGTTCAGCAGCGAACCGATCGGGAACAGCAGCCTGGTCTGCAGCGTCGTGAACGCGACGACGGTACCGATCGTGACCGCGCTGGAGCCGCCGGCGATCGTGAGCCCCGCGAACAGGTAGACGAGCGCGGGCATCACCGAGAAGCTCATCTGCACCGAGGCCATCCGCCAGCGCCCGGCCATCCGTGACTGCACCTCGAGGTCGGCGAGGTCGGCGGACTCGGCGGTGAAGCGTTCGGCGAGCTCGTCGGAGCGGCCCATCGTCTTGCCGAGCAGCACGCCCGACACCGACAGCGACTCCTCGACGAGCACGCTGATGTCGGCGAGCCGGCCCTGGCGCTTGGAGGTGATCTTCTTGCGCTCGTGGCCGACGCGGCGCGTGAGCCAGACGAAGAACGGCAGCAGCGCGAGGCTGAAGACCGCAAGGCGCCAGTCGAGGATCACCATCGCGACGATCGTCGCCAGGACCGTCGTCGCGTTGGAGACGATCGACGTCGCGGTGCTCGTGACGACGTTCTGCACGCCGCCGATGTCGTTGGCGATCCGCGACTGGACCTCGCCGGTGCGCGTGCGGGTGAAGAACGCCAGCGACATGCGCTGCAGATGGCGGTAGACGGCCGTGCGCAGGTCGTGCATGACGCGCTGGCCGACGACGTTGGACAGCCACGTCTGCCCCACGCCGAGCGCGCCGGTGGCGACGCTGATGGCGATCATCCCCACGACGAGCCAGGCCAGCAGGGTCGTGTCGCGCTCGGGGATCGCCACGTCGAGCACCTCGCGCAGCAGGAACGGCGAGACCATCCCCAGGCCGGCCGAGAGCGCGATGAGCGCGAGGACCGCCATGAGCCGCCGCCGATAGGGACGGAAGAGCCGCGCGATGCGCCGCAGCGGCGGGCGGGCCGGGGTGTCGCTCACCCGCCGGAGTC
>DASVPU010000327.1:0-3443 GCA_036389475.1 Solirubrobacteraceae bacterium | reverse complement strand
CCGCGCCCTGTCGGTCCGGTGTATGGCGTGGGCTTTGACCGCGATCAGCGCAGGCTCGTCAGTGTCGGCGCTGACGGCATCGCACGGATCTGGACTCTCGGCGGCGGTCCGTCTGTCCAGCTGGCCGGCAAGAACAGTGATTTTGCTGTGAGCTTCGCGCCCGACGATGCGGGCGTGGCGATGACTGACGAGTCCGGTGACGTGCTGCTGTGGGACGCACGCCACGATCGTCGACCGGCGCATATCCCGGTAGCGGATGAACCGCTGACGTCGGTGAGTTTCAGCGGCGACGGGCGCCGCATCGTGACCGCCGACATCGATGGCGTGGTCTACCTCGTTGCCGTTCGCGAGCGCGCGGAGCTCGCCCAGCTGAAAGGTCACACAGGTCCCGCGCGGGCATATTTCGTTCCTGGCAGCAGCATGATCGTCAGTGCGGGCGAGGAAGACGGGACGCTGCGAACTTGGACCTCGCCCGCGACGAGGATTGCGAAGCGCCCAGGAGCGTTTCCGCGCTTCAGCCGCGACGGCGCGCTGGTCGTCGCCGGCGACTTCGACGGCCCGGTACACCTCTGGAATCCGGCGACCCAGACCGAACGCCAACTCGTCGGTCATACGCGCACGAGCGTCGCGCAGTTGTCGCCGGACGCCAGCCAGATCGTCAGCGCCTCGCACGATCAAACCGTCCGTCTGTGGGACGTTCACAGCGCCCGATCTCAGATCGTGCCGACTCTCGGCGGTTCGAAATATGCCGCGGCGCTCGACGCGAGCGGAAAGCGGATCGCGATCGGCGGAGCGACGCCGCTGGTCATCCAGGCTGTCGACGGCGGTCATCGTCTGCGGCTGCGCGGCCACCGCGGGTACGTCAACGAGCTGGTGTTCAGCCCCGACTCACAGCACCTGCTGACAGGATCAGATGATGCAACCGCGCGCGTCTGGTGCGCTCGCAGCGGCACACTCGAGCGCACCCTGCGCGGGCACGAGGGACCAGTGCGCAGCGTCTCCTACAGCGATGACGGGCGGCAAATCGCGTCGGCCGGCAGCGACGGCACGGTCCGTATCTGGCCACGCGACGGTGGCGACGCGGTGATCCTCGTCGGCCACGAGGGACCCGTCAACACCGCCGAGTTCAACGCGCGCGGCGACCGCGTCGTCAGCGCCGGCGACGACGGGACGATCCGCATCTGGGACACATCCGGCGGCGACGCGCTCGTGGTGCTGTACACGCACGAGGGTGTCGCCAGCGGTGCTGACTTCAGCGGCGACGGACGCAGCGTCGTCAGCGCCGGCGACGACGGTATGCGGATCACTGCGTGCGAGGTCTGCGGATCCCTCCAGGAAACGCTGCGCGTCGCCCGTACGCGCGCGCCGCACACGCTCAGCGCCGCCGAGCGCCAGCGGCTCCTGCCCAGTAGCTGATCTTAGGGCTGACCGCCCCCAGGCTCGCCGCCGACCGGTCGCGGCCACTCGCCGTGATTTTGGTCCGGCGGATCCTCCGGGTCAGAGGACGTCGCGAAGTTCATCGCCGGAGCGCCCGCGTGCAAGGACTCGGACTGCCAAGCGGACGCGGAAGCGGATCCCGACGCGGGCGCGGTCGCGGTCCACAGCAGCGCCGCGCTCGCGGCCAGTGCGGCAAGTAGCCCTCGTGCTGAAAACATGGATGTGTTCTCCTTGATCGTCATCAGGGTGGCCATCCTGGACACGAAATCCCGACGCTGGTGTGTTTGTCGCCGTTGACGTCTGACGTCATAGGCCAGCCTTGAGCAAGAGCGCTGATCCGGCCTCCCTGATACCGACAGTCCAGCGATGTCTTGTCTCGAGGTGTCGGCGAACCGGCTCGACACGCTCGCGTCGTTGTCGTTCACGGCGTTCCCGCAGCCGGCGCTCGCATGGTCCCGCCCAAGGCGCCGGTTGTGGCGCCCGTGCGCTGAGGCGAAGCGCCGGCTCGCGGCCGCCGGCCGGCTGGCCGGGGCCGGCTCGCGGC
This sequence comes from Solirubrobacteraceae bacterium, assembly GCA_036389475.1. Classification (GTDB taxonomy): domain Bacteria; phylum Actinomycetota; class Thermoleophilia; order Solirubrobacterales; family Solirubrobacteraceae; genus CADCVQ01. The sequence goes on along the minus strand of DASVPU010000327.1, from coordinate 1,462 downwards.
CCGGCCGGGCCACGACTCCCGCGATCGCGCCCTCGCATCAGTACGTCGGGTCGACGCGCAACCATGTCGGGGTGCCGCTCACCCTGGTCACCGGTCCCGCCAACGCCGAGAAGGCGCGCGTCGTCCTCGACGGCTACCGCGCGGGGCTGCAACGCGGCGACGAGCCGATCCTCGTCGTGCCGACGCTCGCCGATGTCGAGCGCTACCGGGCCGAGCTTGCGGCAAGCGGAATCGTCTTCGGAGCGCAGGTGCTGCGCTTCGGCCGGCTCATCGACGAGGCGGCGCGGCGCGGCGGTGTGCGCGGCCGCCCGCTCGGCAGGATCGCGCGCGAGCGACTCGCCTCGGCGGCCGTTGCGGCGACCCCCCTGCGGGCGCTGAGGGGCTCGGCGGCGACAGCGGGCTTCGCGCGTGAGCTGCTGCGGTTCGTCGACGAGATCGAGGAGCTGCGGGTGACGCCGCAACGGTTGACGCAGGCGCTGCGCGCGTGGGCCGGCGAGGACGGGGGACGACGCGCTTATGCCGACGAGGTTGCCGCGCTCTACGCCGACTACCGGCGTTTGCTCGACCGCCTGAAGCGCCGCGATGCGCCGCTGTTTGGTGCCGCCGCGCTGGATGCGCTGCGCGAGAACTCCGCCGCGTGGGGTGCGACGCCGGTGTTCTTCTACGGCTTCGACGACCTGACCCCGCTGCAGCGCGACGCGGTGCAGACGCTCTCAAACGGCGCCGCCGCGGTCACGCTCTCGCTCGCATACGAGCCCGGTCGGATGGCATTCGCCGGGCGCGCGACGACGTTCGCCGAGCTGATCGGCGAGGACGTCAAGCAGCGCGCGCTCAAGCCGCGCGCCGAGCACTACGCGCCAGCGGCGCGCGAGGCACTGCACCACCTCGAGCGCGGCCTGTTCGAAGACGGCGACGCCGTGCTGTTCGATCCCGCTCCGATCGATCCGGGCGACGCGATCACCCTGCTTCAGGGGGGCGGCGAACGCGCGGAGCTCGAGCTCGTGGCGGCCGAGGTCAAGGGGCTGATCGACGACGGGATCCCAGCAGAGGAGATCGCGGTCGTCCACCGCAACCCGGACGCTGTCGCGCCTCTGCTGGGCGAGGTGTTCGCCGCGTTCGGCGTGCCGGTCGCACTGCAGCGGCGGGTCGCGTTCGGGCACACGCCGCTCGGCCGCGGCCTCGTCGGGCTGCTGCGCTGCGCGCTGATGGAGGCTACGGCGGAGGATCTGCTGGCATACCTGCGGACGCCCGGCCTGCTCAAGCTTCCGCAGCTCGCCGACGCGCTCGAGGCACGCGCGCGCCAGGAGGGCGTGCGGAGCGCCGATGAGGCGCATGCGGCGTGGCAGGCCGAGCACTGGCCGCTGGATGCGATCGAGCGCGTGCGAGCGGCGCACCACCACGGCGGCGCGGAGCTGCTCGAGCGCGTCGCGGCGGAGCTCGCGATCCTCTTCGCTGCTCCGCG
>DASVPU010000326.1:0-3864 GCA_036389475.1 Solirubrobacteraceae bacterium | reverse complement strand
CTGAACGCTGCAGCGCAGCCGCTTATGGGCCTGCCCACACGACGGCTCGCGGCCGCGCAGGCGCCAAACAGCATCACTGAGGGAGCAGAGCGGGCGAAGGGAGCGCAGCCGCAGAGGCGCTTGCCAGCGTCAACGCCGAGGCGGTACCAGGGGCCGTGGGATGGCCGCTACTCGCTGACACAGAACGCTTCGCAGGCACACCAACGCAGGCCCGACCCTCAAGGCCAGGAGACACCTGTCTCCTCACAGTTATCCCTCAGCAGACGACGCGCTCACCGGTTGGGCGGTCCAGCGCCGCCAGGCCCACGTCACGATCCCCGAGCCCGGATACAGATCCTCAAGCGAATCGCCGGGCAGCGCGCCCAACAGCCCGAACAGCCAGCGACAGAAGTCCGTCGGCTTCGCGCCAATCACCGCACCCGGCCGCGTCGAGCGCCGACGAGGAGCGACACCCACCAGCGCATCGACGGCCTGGGGCGCGGACCTAGGGAGCTGTCTGGCGCCGGCGAACACGACGGGTTCCCAACCATTGAGCAGCCGAGCCGTCGCATGCGGCCGCGCGCTACGCATCCACGCCGCCACCCGTACGTCAAGGCCTCGCGCGACAGCTAACGCCAGAATCACGGGCAGCGCCTCAGCCGACGTCGACAACGCCCACCCGTCAAAGCTCGCCAGACGCCACAGCAGCTCCTCGAGGTCGACCTCGCCCGCATAGCCCGGCTGGCCGCGATACAGGCCGCTGTTGCCCGGATACGGCGGATCGGCGTACGCCAGTCGCAACGGTGCAGCCGTCGCGGCGAGCTCGGCACGACGGATCCCCGCACGGTGCGCCGCCTGCCTGCACCTCGTCGAGCAGTACCGCGCGTCAACACGAGACGCCATCACCGGCTCATCACACCACGCACACGGCCTGTCCAGCAGCCGTAGCCTACGGGCCCGCACAACACTCACGCCAGGCACCGCTGGCCGCTGAGTCACGCGCCCGTCCGTGACTCGGATCCGTGACTTCGGCGCACCGAGACGCCGGTTCGGGTTGCCCTCGACAACCACGGCGCTTGAACCGCTCTAACCCACTAAACCCCCTGCAACCATCGAGAGTCCTGGTCCCTCGGCACACCGCCGGGGCCACAGCGGCGCAAACGGCCCAACAGTGCCCCGAGCAGGATTCGAACCTGCGGCCTACTCCTTAGGAGGGAGTCGCTCTATCCAGCTGAGCTATCGGGGCTCGGACGCGGCCGCCACAGGATACGGCCGCTACTTGAGGCACAGCTTGACGAAGTCGAGGTTGTAGACCGGGTGCCAGACGGTGCAGTTGTCGAAGTCCACGCGGTCGGAGACGAACACGCTCAGCAGGCGGCTGCCGTAGGGGATGATGTGGGCCTCCTCCACGAGTCGCCGGTCGATCGCCGCGTAGTCATCGGCCACCGCGTCGAGGTTCGTGCTCCTCCCTGCGCGGTCGATGAGCCTGTTGATCTCGGGATCGTCGATGTTGCCGAAGTTCGGGTTGCCCGTCTCCGAGATCGCGCGTCCGTCGATGAGAAACGAGAACGTCGCGGGGTTCGGAAAGTCCTGGCCGTAGGAAGTGAAGCCGGCTTGCGCCTTCGTCTTCTGGTCGCCGATGACGTCGAAGTAGACCGAGGCCTCGATCGTTCGCGGCCGGGCCTTCAGCCCGATCCCGTTCATGACTTCCGCGATGTACTCGACGATCGACTTGGTCTCCGATGCATCGTTGCCGAAGACGCTGACCTCCGCGCCCTCGGCGCCGGCTTGCTTGACCAGCGCCTTCGCCTCTTCCAAGTTCGGTGGCTCGTACGGGCACGGGTCGATCTTCCGGAAGCCCTTGATCGTGGGCGGGAGGAAGTTGCAACTCGGCTCGGCAAGTCCCCCCGCCAGACGTGCGATGGCCCGCCGGTCGACGGCGTGGTTCACCGCTTGGCGTACCTTCTTGTTGTCGAACGGCGGGAGCCGCTCGTTGAGGAAGAAGTAGTAGGCAGCGTTGATCGGAAACTGCTTGTAGCGCTTACCGCCGTATTGCGCGCGGATGGCCGCGACCTGATCGGGTGCCGGCGGGTCCGTCATGTAATCGATCTTGTTACGGATCGTGTCCTGAGTCTGGCGTTGACGGTTCTTGACGACGGTGACCGTGATCTTGTCGAGCTTGCCGGGCTCGAGTCCGTCGACGGCGAAGCCGGGCACCTTGACGAGCTCGAAGTTGTGTCTGGAATCGACGTTCTCGATCTTGTACGGACCGACGCCGGGCGGCGGGTTCGGGGTCTGGTTCTCAAAGGGCGTGTCGCCCGGCATGAGCCCGGCGTAGTCCAGCGCCAGGACATTCGCGAACGTGCCGCTCCGCGACCTGATCTTGATGGTGATCTTGCCCGTCTTGTCATCCGCCGCGATCCCGGAGATGTCCGCGCGCGCCTTGCCGTCCTTCAGGTACTTCTCGGCCCCGTCTATGACGGTGAACAGGCTCACTCCGACCGAGTGCAGGTTGAGGATGCGCTTGACCGTGTGCTCGAAATCCGCTGCCTTGACCGCGGTCCCGTCGGAGTACGTCAGTCCCTTGCGCAGCGTCAGCCTGTAGGTCTTGCCGTCTGCTGAGATCTTGGGCAGCGCGCGTGCGAGCCCGGGAATGAGCTTGCCGCCCTCGGTGCCCGCGCGATGCGGATACGTGAGCAGCGGGGTGTAGACGTTCCACAGCGCCTGCCAGGCCACCGCGCTGCTGGCGAGCGCAGGATCGAGATAGTCGGCGGCCGCGCTGGTTGCCACGATGATGGAGCCGCCGCCGTTCGTGCCGCTTGTGTTCGTGTTCCCACCGCCGCCGCCGCAGGCGCCCAGGACGATCACGCCGACGCACAACAGCAGCACGCTGACTAGACCTCTCACGGTCCTTGTGGTCCGTCTAGGTATGGGTCTCCTCCTGGACCGGGCCCGGAATGCATGGGGGCGCCGCGCCGGCAGCGGCATCGTACCCGCCGGCGCTGCGACACGGTGCAGGCGCACTAGCCTTCAGTCCAGGTACGTCGCGACGTCCTGCAGCGGCGCACGCTCGGGCACGCGCGGCTCCTGACGCGGCTGGCCGAGATGCAGCAGGCCGATGACGTGCTCGTTCTCCGGAACTTGCACCGCGGCGCGACCCTGCTGCGTGCGCAGAACGCCTGGGGTGCGCCAGTAGCCCGCCAGCCCGCGGCCGTGGGCGGCGAGCAGCACGGCATACGCCGCGGCCGCCGTCGCGAGGAGATCCTCCTCGTTGCCGAGCGGGTCGTCCTGCGTCTGAGTCGCCGAGACGACGACGAGCGTCGGTGCGCGGTCGAGCTTGGCGGCGGCGACCGGATCGCCGCATGCCTCCTTCAGGCGCTCGAGCGCATGCGGCCCGACGACGCGAAAGCGCCACGGGTTCGTCAGATGGTGGTTCGGCGCCCAGCGTGCGAGCTCGAAGAGCGAGTCGAGTGTCGCTCGCTCAAGTGGTTTGGAGGAATACGCCTTGTGCGTCCGCCGCGTGCGGATGGCTTCTTCGAGCTCCACCGAAGCGCTATCCCTCGCCGGCGTCGAGGTCGTCCTCGTACAGGGACTCCTGCGCGATCTTCGAGCCTCGCTTGTCGAAGAGCTTGCAGTCCAGCGTGTCGCCGCGGTAGTTGTCGGGCGCCAGCAGCGTGAAGCGCCCCTCGACGAGCGCGCACTGGTCGACCGGGAGATCCGCGAGCTCGGCCGTGACGACAGCGCCGCCGGACACGAGCGGCCGGCCCCAGACGAGCGTCATGTCAGCCGTCTTGCTCAGCTCGCCGCGCCAGACGCCGACAACCTCCTCGCAGAGGTCGAGCTGCCAGTCGGGGTGGGCCTCGGCGGTCTCGCTCGTGAAGTCGG
>DASVPU010000325.1:0-7984 GCA_036389475.1 Solirubrobacteraceae bacterium | reverse complement strand
GGACGCCGATCCCGACCTCGTCGAGGACCTGCGCGCGCGCGGGCGGCTGCTGCGGGCCGAGTCCTACGAGCACGCCTACCCGCACTGCTGGCGCTGCGGGACGCCGCTGCTCTACTACGCCAAGCCGTCGTGGTACATCGCTACGTCGCAGCTGCGCGACGAGCTGCTGGCGGCCAACGAGCAGATCGAGTGGCACCCCGAGCACATCAAGCACGGCCGCTTCGGACGGTGGCTCGAGAACAACGTCGACTGGGCGCTGTCGCGCGAGCGCTACTGGGGGACCCCGCTGCCGGTCTGGCGCTGCGAGAACGGGCACATCACGGTGATCGGCGGGTTCGACGAGCTCGAGGAGCGCTCCGGCGTGCGCCTGGAGGACCCGCATCGCCCGTACGCCGACGAGGTGACGTTTGCATGCGAGCAGTGCGGCGCGACCGCCACGCGCGTTGCGGAGGTCATCGACGTCTGGTTTGACTCGGGCGCGATGCCCTTCGCTCAGGGACACGAGCCGTTTGCGGGCCAGCGGTCGCTGCAGGACGTCTACCCGGCCGACTTCATCTGCGAGGCACTGGACCAGACGCGCGGCTGGTTCTACTCGCTGCTGGCGGTGTCGACGCTGCTGCGCGGCCCCGAGGTGCCCTACCGAAACGTCGTCTGCCTCGGGCTCATCCTCGACGACAACGGCGAGAAGATGTCGAAATCCAGGGGAAACGTCGTGGCGCCCTGGGAGATCATCGACCGCTACGGCGCCGATGCGCTGCGCTGGTACTTCTTCACCTCCAAGCAGCCGTGGGACGGATACCTGTTCTCGACCAAGGCGATCGGCGAGGGCGTACGCGGGTTCCTGCGCCAGCTGTGGAACACGTACGCGTTCTCGACCTTGTATCCGGCGGGTGAGACCGGCGAGCCGACCGACCTCGACCGCTGGATCCGCTCGCGCCTGAGCGCGACGATCGACATCGTCACGACGCGGCTGGACGCCTACGACGCGACCAACGGCGGTCGCGAGATCGCGGAGTTCCTCGACGATCTCTCCAACTGGTACGTGCGCCGCTCGCGCCGGCGCTTCTGGGAGGGCGACGCCGCGGCGCACGAAACGCTGCGCCACTGCCTAGTGACGGTCTCGCAGCTGCTTGCGCCGTTCATGCCGTTCGTCGCCGACGAGATCTACGACAACCTCGATGGCGGCGAACCGAGCGTGCACCTCTGCGACTGGCCGGTTCCCGAGCCGCGCGACATCGAGCTTGAGGTCGCGATGTCGATCGCGCGCGAGACCGTGCGCCTGGGGCTCGCGGCGCGCGGCGCGGCGAAGCTCAAGGTGCGCCAGCCACTGCACGAGGCCGTCGTGGTGGCGGCCGGGCGCGAGCGCCAGGCGATCGAGCGCCTGGCTGACGTCGTTCGCGAGGAGCTCAACGTCAAGGGGCTGCGCTTCGTCTCGGAGGCCAGCGATCTTGGCTCCTACACCCTCAAGCCCAACTACCGCACGCTCGGCCCGCGGTTTGGCAAGTCGATGCCGCAGGTCGCCGAGGCGCTCGAGGCGCTCGACGCGGCGCACGTCGCTGCCGCACTGCGCGACGGCCGTCCGGTCGGCGTCTTCATCGACGGGCACGACCACACGCTTTGCGCCGACGACCTGCAGGTCGCACTCGCGCCGCTGGAGGGCTACCAGCTCGAACGCGAGGGCTCGCACGCGGTCGCGCTCGAGCTCGCGCTGGATGACGACCTGCGGCGTGAGGGCCTTGCGCGCGAGATCGTCCACGCCGTGCAGAACGCAAGGCGCGAGGCGGGCCTGGAGATCTCCGATCGCATCGCGCTGACGCTCGACGGCGACGACGAGCTGCTCGCCGCCGCGCGCGCCCACGAGGCCTACCTGAGCGGCGAGGTGCTCGCGCTGATGGTCACGTATAGCGGCGGCACGAACGGCCAGGTCGATGTCGTCAGCATCGACGGGCGCGAGCTGCGTATCCGGGTTGCTCGCGCCAACTGACGTTCCATTACCGTTTGGTGATCAAGGGTCGGTGACAGATTGAGGCAATTCATAGCGTGCTAGCGTCGCCCATCATGGCGATTGGATGACGGCAGCAAGGGTCCCGTGCCTGATTCCCGAGAACGCATCGGGGTAGCTATGCGACGAGGCCGACACGACGTACTGGGGCACCTGCCAGGCGTGCCAGAACACTCACGAGGAGCGAGAGAAATCGCATGAGCGACAGCAAGACGCCACCGCCCACCACAACCGATGCAGGCATCCCGGCGCCGAGTGACGAGCATTCGCTGTCGGTCGGCCCCAACGGGCCGCTGCTGATGCAGGACCACTACGTCCTTCAGAAGATGGCGCAGTTCAACCGCGAGCGCGTGCCGGAGCGCGTGGTGCACGCGAAGGGCTCCGGTGCTCACGGCCTCTTCGTGGTCACCGAGGACGTCTCGCAGTTCACGCGGGCCGATCTCTTCAACGGCGTCGGCAAGCAGACGCCGATGTTCATCCGTTTCTCGACGGTCGCCGGCGAGCTCGGCTCCGCCGACACGATGCGCGACCCGCGCGGCTTCGCGATGAAGTTCTACACCCAGGAAGGCAACTACGACCTGGTCGGCAACAACACGCCGGTGTTCTTCGTCAAGGATCCGTCGAAGTTCCAGGACTTCATCCACTCCCAGAAGCGGATGCCCGACACCGACCGGCGCAGCCACAACGCACAGTGGGATTTCTGGACGCTGTCGCCGGAGTCGGCGCACCAGGTGACGATCCTGATGAGCGACCGCGGCACGCCGCGGACCTACCGCCACCAGCACGGCTTCGGCAGCCACACGTTCATGTGGATCAACGCCGGCGGCGAGCGGTTCTGGATCAAGTACCACATGTACACCGACCAGGGCGTCGAGAACTTCACCGACGACGAGGCGAAGGCGATGACCGCCGAGGATCCGGACTTCCACCGCCGGGATCTGCAGGAGTCGATCGTGAAGGGCGACTTCCCCGAGTGGACGATGAAGGTCCAGATCATGCCGATCGCCGACGCGCCGGACTACCGCTTCAACCCGTTCGACCTGACCAAGGTCTGGCCGAAGGGCGACTACCCGCTGATCACCGTCGGCAAGTTCGTGCTCAACCGCAACCCGGAGAACTTCTTCGCCGAGGTCGAGCAGGCGGCGTTCGAGCCCGCGAACATGGTGCCGGGGATCGGGCCGAGCCCGGACAAGATGCTGCTGGGGCGGCTGTTCAGCTACCCCGACACGCACCGCTACCGGATCGGCACGAACTACCTCCAGCTGCCGATCAACGCGCCACAGTGCCCCGTCCACAGCTACAACAAGGACGGCGCCATGCGCCATGAGCACTCCGGAGATCAGCCGGTCTACGCGCCCAACTCCTTCGGCGGGCCGAAGGCCGACACCGACCGCTACGGGGAGTTGGCCAGCTGGCATGTCGAGGGCGAGATCGTGCGCAGCGCTTACGAGGACCATGCCGAAGACAACGACTTCGTGCAGCCGGGAACGCTCGTGCGCGAGGTCATGTCGCAGACCGATCGCGATCACCTGGTGGCGAACATCGCCGGCCACGCCAGCGAAGCCGACGTGCAGCCTGAGATGCAGGACCGCGTAGTGGAGTACTGGACCAACGTGGACCCCAACGTCGGGGCTGCGGTCGCCGGCAAGCTCGGCCGGCCCGTGCACGCGACCGCCGGCGCGACCGCATAGGGCGAAAGACTCGGGCCGGCCGCGCGTGCTCGTTGCGCGGCCGGCCCGGAAGGTCGTACTTACGCGGCGGGCTCGAGCTCGAGCTGCGACTCGATCCTGCTCTTGGAGGGGCTCGGCTGCAGGCGCTTGGCGGTGCCGTTGTTGAAGAGGATCAGCGTCGGGATCGACATGATCTCGTATTCCGCGGCCATCTCCTGGTTCTCGTCGATGTTGAGCTTGACGATCCGCAGATCGTCGCGCCCGGCCGCGATCTCCTCGAGCACCGGAGCGATCGCTCGACACGGCGCGCACCATGGAGCCCAGAAGTCCACCAGGATCGGGCTCTCGGACTCGATGACCTCAACCTGGAAGTTGTCGTCTGTGACTTCGATGATCGAACCGGCCATGAACGTCTCCTTGGAAGCGGGTGTGCTACCCACTATACAAAATGAAGCAAGGCGCTCCGGCAGGCGCCGCCACGGCCGCTCTCAGCCCGCGAGCGCGTGCAGCAGCCCGGGACTGACGAAGACCTCGACGAACGCCGAGGCGCTGAGGATCGGAACAGCGAGCGTCACGGTGACCACGGTCGCCGCCAGCAGGACATGCCAATCGCCTTGTCGGCTGGCGATCATCCACGCCGCCAGCGGCAGGAACAGCGCCACGAGCTCGGGAACGGCGTGCGGCAGCAGGCCGACGAGCAGCAACGCGGGCGAGATGTGCAGGTGCGCGGCCAGCGTCGCCGCTCCCTGCCCGAGCACGAGCGTCTGCGTGATGAGCGAGAACGACGTGGCGCCGATGACGAAGGCGATCGCGAGCGGACCGGCCTTGTCGTGTACCCACCGCCACAGGCCGCTGCGCTGCTGGGCTTGCAGCGGCAGCGAGCTGCCGGCGATGAAGCCGGCCACGCAGGCGAACCCGTGCAATGCCAGCACGAGCGAGTTTCGTCCCAGCACGTGCCAGACCTGATCGATCTGCGGCTCGCCGTCCATGCCGGGAAAGGTGACGAACCCTTGATCGGGGACCGATTGCGTCGCAACGACCCAGACGGCTAGGAGCAGCAGCGCCGCGATTGCAAGCGAAGCGCCAAACCAGCGGGCAAGTACCGGCCAGGGGCGCCCGTTCCAGGCATCCAAGGTCGTTCGCGTGTCGTCGAGCCCGCGAACGAGCACGAGATCGGATGTCTGCATGCCGATGCATCGACGCGTCGCGGCGCGAGAACCGCTCAGCGGCGGCGGGCGTGGCCGGATATGCGAGCTCGCAGACCGGCCGGATCGAAGCGCAGCAGCGGAACGAGCCACGCCGCCTCGCCGGCGATCCGCCATGACATCTTCGACCGGCCGCGCTCGCGATCGCGAAACACGATCGGCAGCTCGACGACGCGGAAGCCCTCGCGGATCGCTCGGTGGGTCAGCTCGACCTGGAAGGCGTAGCCGCGCGAGCGCACGGTCGGCAGGTCGATCGCCTCGAGAACCTCTCGACGAAAGCACTTGAAGCCGCCGGTGAGATCGTGGACGGCGACACCGAGCACGACTCGTGCGTACCACGATCCGCCGCGGCTGATCAACCGGCGCAGGCGTCCCCACTCGGTCACCGCTCCGCCCGCCACGTAGCGCGAGCCGAGCACGAGATCGGCCGCCTGCGCCGCCGCGAGCAGCCGCGCAAGGTCGGCGGGATCATGGGAGAAGTCGCAGTCCATCTCGATGACGAACGCGGCGCCGTCGCGCAGCGCATGATCGAAGCCGGCGAGATACGCGGGACCGAGCCCCTCGCGCAGCGGCCGGTGGAGCACCTCGACGCAACCGTTCTCCGCGGCGAGCCGGTCGGCGATCGCGCCCGTGCCGTCCGGCGAGCCATCGTCGACGACGAGGATCCGGTGCGCCCCCGGGGCGGCTCGTGCGAGCACCTCCAGCGCCGCGGCGACCATCGCCTCGATGTTCTCGGCCTCGTCGTACGTGGGCAGGATCAGCCAGGCGTCGTGAGGCATCCGCGCGATTACCCTACGGGTCCGTCTCTTCGACCATGACCGCCGACCTCTCAAACCTCGAGATCGCCGCGCAGTTCGACGAGCTTGCGGATCTCTACGAGCTCGACGGTGCCGTCGTGCACCGGGTGCTCGCCTACCGCACCGCGGCAAAGACGATGCGCGAGTCGATGGTCTCGATCGCCGGCCTCACGCGCCAGGGCCGCGTCACCAGCCTGCCGGGGATCGGCAAGACGCTCGAGGAGAAGCTCGTCCAGCTGCTCGACACGGGCGCGATCAACGCCGCCGAGAAGCTGCGCGCGCGCTATCCGCCCGGTCTGCTGGAGATGACGCGCCTTCCAGGCCTGGGGCCAAAGCGCGCCCGGCGGCTGTTCGACGAGCTTGGCATCGGCTCGCTGGAGAGCCTGCGGATTGCGGCCGAGTCACAGCAGCTACGCGGCATCAAGGGCTTCGGTCCGAAGTTCGAGGCGTCGGTGCTGTCGTCGCTGGAGGCGGGCGTCGGCGAGCGCCCGGCGTCGCGGACGTTGCTGCACCGCGCGCTGGACGTCGGCGAGAAGATCGTCGCCGCGCTGCGCGAGCATCCGGCGTCGGAGCGCGTCGAGCTGGCCGGCTCGGCGCGCCGCGGCGTTGACTCGGTCAAGGATCTCGACATCATCGCGACGGCATCGGACCCGGGCGCGCTCGTTCGCGCGCTCGCGGACCTCGAGGCGATCGAATCCTCCTCCGCACCGAACGAGCATGCCGCGCGCGGGCGCACGCACACGGGCCTGCCAGTCGACCTGCGCGTCGTCGAGCCCGCGCAGTTCGGCAACCTGCTGCAGCACTTCACCGGCTCGGCGGCCCACAACGTGGCGTTGCGCGAGGCCGCAGTGCGCCGAGGTCTGCACGTCTCCGAGTACGGGATCCTGGATGACGCCACCGGCGAGACGCTGGCTTGCGCGACCGAGGAGGAGGTCTACGAGCGCCTCGCCCTGCCCTACATCGAGCCCGAGCTACGCGAGAACCGCGGCGAGCTCGACCCGGCGTTCTCGCCACCGCGGCTGATCACGCTCGACGACATCCGCGGAGACCTGCACATGCACACGATCGCCTCCGACGGGCGCAACACGATCGAGCAGATGGCGCGCGCCGCTCGCCAGCGCGGCTATGAGTACATCGCGATCACCGACCACTCGGCCACGCATGGCTTCGGCGACCACGTGACGCCCGACGAGCTCGAGCGCCAGATCGAGCGGAGCGCGGAGGTCAACGCGCGCCTGGAGGGCATCCACGTGCTCGCCGGCACGGAGACGAACATCCTGCCCGACGGATCGCCCGACTACGACGACGAGCTGCTCGCGCGGCTGGACTGGGTCATCGGCTCCGTGCACACGTCGTTTGCCATGCCAGGCGGCGAGATGACCAAGCGGATGGTCGCCGCGATCGAGCATCCGTGGATCGACGCGATCGGCCACCCGACCGGGCGCAAGATCCAGCGGCGGGGGGCCTATGCGATCGACATCGACGCGGTCATCGAGGCCGCCGCTCACACCGGCACGATGCTGGAAATCAACGCCGCGCCCGATCGTCGCGACCTCGACGACATCCACGCGCGCGCCGCGGCAGAGGCGGGCGTGCGGATCCTGATCGACTCCGACGCACACGGCACGCAGCGCCTGGAGCACATGCGCTGGGGCATCGTGACGGCGCGGCGTGCATGGCTGACGCGCGAGCACGTCGCCAACACTCGGCCGTGGCCGCAGTTTGCGGGGTTGCGCAAACGTCAGGCAAGCAGGCGCGGCAGCAGCTGATCGCGCACGACGGAGTCGACGGACGCGCGCCGGAACGGCGCGATCGCCGCCGTGGCCCGCGCGCCGTAGCCGGCCGCCGGTGCGTCCAGTGCCGCGCGCAGCGCGTCGGCGAGCAGCGGCGGAGCGTCGGGCGTGACGACGAGCCGCGGGTCGAGTGCGCGCGCGAGCGCCAAGGCCGCGTACGGGCCCGGCGCGCTCGTCGTGACGAGCTGGCAACCGTCGGCAAGCGCTTCGAGTTGGGCGATGCCGTAGTCCTCGCGGCGCGGGGCGGCGACGAAGACGCGCGCGCGCCGAAGCAGGGCCCGATAGGCCTGCGGCTCAAGGCGCCCGGTGACGCGTACTCCGGCGATCCCCACGCGCAGGTTGGCGCCGGCGACGACGAGCTGCTCGCCATCCTTGCGGGCCAGCTCCCAGGCGGCAAGGATGCGGTCCAGACCCTTCTTGTGTGGGTTCGCCGCGTAGGTCAGCGCGGCGATGTCGCGCTGCGCGGCCGGTTCGCCGGACGGCTCGACGGGGATCGGCACGACGATCGTCGGCGCGT
>DASVPU010000324.1:0-2484 GCA_036389475.1 Solirubrobacteraceae bacterium | reverse complement strand
CGCGCATGCAGGCGCGTCTGACCTGGGCTGATCGCATCCAACTTGCGTTGCAGGAGGAACGCTTCGTGCTGTACTCCCAGCCGATCCTCGCGCTCAACGGCGACAGCGTGCCCCGCCACGAGCTGCTACTACGAATGGTCGGCGACGACGGCGAAATGGTCCCACCCGGCGCCTTTCTGTCTGTCGCCGAGCGGATGGGGTTAATCGCTGAGATCGATCGCTGGGTCCTGCGCCAGACGATCGGAGTGCTCGCCGACCATCAGCACGCGGGACGCGACGTGTGCCTCGAGGTCAACCTGTCAGCCAAGTCGATCAACGAAAGCGACTTTGCAGCCATCATCGCGCAGGAGCTGCAGGCGGCTGGCGCCGATGGACGCGGCCTCTGCGTCGAGATCACCGAAACGGCCGCGATCGTCAACGTCGAGCACGCCAGGCGCTTCGCCGCCAAGCTGGCCAAGCTGGGCTGCGAATTCGCCCTTGACGACTTCGGCGCCGGTTTTGCGTCCTTTTATTACCTGAAGCACCTCGTCTTCGAATATGTCAAGATCGACGGCGAGTTCATCAACGCGATCGCCGAAAGCCGCACCGATCAGCTTGTTGTCAGGTCGCTGGTGCAGATCGCTTGCGGGCTGGGCAAGCGAACCATTGCCGAGTTCGTCGGCGACCACGAGGCACTCGAGCTGCTGCGCCACTACGGCGTCGACTACGCCCAAGGCTTCTATGTCGCCGAGCCCAAGCCGCTCGCCGACATCGACCTCGCCCAGCCACCTCAGATCCCAGCCCATTAACAGGTCTTTGTCCCCCGCAATTGTCACCGTCGCGGTGCCGGCGATGCTACGAGCCCCGCCGGCAGGTAACGGCAGCGTCCTGTTGCCCAGACCCTCGATGTAAGCTGCTGAGAGATGACAAAGCCGCAGTATCCGATGAGCGTCACATCGCTCGCGGCGGTACTGGCGCACGGCAACTTGGATGTAGACGGTCGGTCCTTTCATGGCGCTTCAACATCGAGGCCGACAGCGCCACCAACTACTCGGTGCCATGCCACGACACGCAGTGGAAGCTCACGCTCAAGCTGGGCCATCCTGCGGAGGCGGCGCCGCGGGGACCTAAGAACTCGACGTCTACGGATTCGGCAGCTAGACCGCTTCGTCGGAGGCCACCAACCGCGAGCACTCATCGATCGCAGGCGACGGCAGGTGCCGTAGAGTCGCGATGACAACTCGCATACATAGGAGGAGACGTGCCACCAGTCGCGTTCTGCATCGGCCTGAGCCGCACCGGCACGAAGTCGTTCGGTGAGGCGGCGGAGTCGCTGGGCTTCTCGCGAGTGGGCTGGTTCGACCGCAGCGACGAGCTCATGCGCGCCTGGCACGAGGGCCGGATCGACGAGCTGCTCGCCGTCGCCGAAGCGTTCGAGATCCTTGGCGACATCCCGTGGGCGCTCGCCTACGCCGAGCTGGCACAGGCCTTCCCGGATGCGCGGTTCGTGCTGACGCGGCGCTCGTCGGTGGACGTCTGGCTGCGGTCGATCATCGCGCACACGAACCGGTCGCCGCCGTACTGGGGCCACGAGGCGGCCTACGGCGCGGCGATGCCCGCGGCGGCTCCGGCGGTGTACCGCCGCTTCTACGCCGAGCACTTGGACCATGTCCGCGAGTTCTTCCGCGGCAGCGACCGGCTGCTCGAGGTCTGCTGGGAGACCGGCTCGGGCTGGGAGGATCTCTGCGGGCTGCTTGGCGTCGGCGTCCCCGAGGGGGTGCCGTTTCCGCATTCCGGCGCGCTCGCGACACGCGCGGCGGCGATCCCACCGCCGTCGCCTTGACGAGCGTCGCTCGCTTCCGCGGCGTACGGGATCGTGGGCGCGTGGCTGCAGGAGGACGTCATCGGCGCGCGCGTGGTACGCCGCGCAACCCACCGAGGTGGTCCTGGATCGCGTTGGCGCGATGAGCTCAGCGCAAACGACCTCACCCCGTTTCGAGGCTCGCCGGCGACGCCAACCTTGCCTACGCTTGGGAGTCGCCCGCCTGACCACGCTCCGACAGCGGCAGCAAGGTCAACTCGCCACGGCGTAGACGAGAGCCCGGTGAGGCTCGTCGAGCGCCACGAACCGCACCTCGAAGCCTTCGAGCAGCTCTCGCACCGCGGTCTCGTCCTCGCGATGTAGGTCGTAGTGGACTTCCGCGATGAGCTCGCCGACGCGATTCAGCGGAGCCGCGCGGAGCGCCTCGAGTTCGGCGCCCTCGATGTCGACCTTCAGCAGGTCGACCGACTGCAAGCGGTGCTCCTGCATGAGCTTCTCGATCGAGAGGCCGGCGACGACCGTCGTCCCCGTGCGACCGCGAGGAAACATTGACGAGCTGATGCTCTCGGCGCTCGGATAGAAGGTGACTGGTCCCTCACGGCCGGCTATCGCCGCGTGCACCGTCGTCACGCGTGGAAGCGATCCGACATTGCGCACAAGCCTCCGATAGGTGCCGGGATCTG
>DASVPU010000323.1:0-23641 GCA_036389475.1 Solirubrobacteraceae bacterium | reverse complement strand
CTTGACGAGGTTGCGGTAGCCGGCATCGGTCGCCGCGATCAGCGTCAGGTGGTTGTGCTCGTGGCGGCCGCGGGCGGCCTGGTCGTCGACGAGATAGATCTCACAGCCGAGGATCGGCTTGATCCCGTGCTTGCGGGCCGCCTGGTAGTGCTCGATCGCACCGTTCATCACGCCGTGATCGGTGAGCCCGAGCGCCGGCTGGCCGAAGCTCGCCGCCCGCTGCGCGAGCGCTTCGATCTTGCACGCCCCGTCGAGCAGGGAGTACTCGGAATGGACGTGCAGATGGGCGCAGGAGGGGGCGGTCACGGGCGGTCCAGGATAGGTGGAGCAGCGGACGTGGCGGGCGCGGCGGGCACGGCCAGCTGACGCCCTTCCCGCACATTGCGGGCGGCGATCGGAGGACGCGCGGGGCCGCTACGAGTCGCTGCCGCGATGCGCCGCGGCGACCGCAAGGCCGCCGACGACGCCGACGACGAGCGCGCCGGTCAGCACGCGCCGCGACGGTATGAGCCAGCCGTAGCGCTTTCGCAAAAAGCGCTTGCCGCCCTGCCAGACCACGAAGCCGAGAAGCTTGTATCCCATTGGGGCAGCGTACCCATGCGAACGACCTTTCGCGCGTCGGCCAGCGCCATTTCGCGCAGCATCCCCCGCGCGCCGCGCCGCGCCGGCGAGGCGAGTGCATGAGAAGGAGCGCCCGTCGCAGCATGGATGTGAGCCTCACCTACGCCTGGGTGGGCTTCACCCAGGCGCGGGACCGACGAGGTCTCTTCGAGCGTCGCAGCGGTCAGCAAATCGCGTTCAGCACGAGCGCGATTCTTGCTCGCAGCGGCGATTCGCGCACTCAGAGACAATGGAAACGAACGCCTACCCTGTGAATCCGCATCCTCTGTGAGGTGATCGCGTGCGCGGCAAGGCGGCACGTCTGTCTCACACCGGAGGCGGAGCAAACGGACCCTGCTCCGTCACACGCGGTGGCGCATTGCCGTTCAGCTGCAGCTCAGTCCAGGTGAAGTTGTTTGACTCGTCGGACTCCAGAAACCAGTTCTCCGCGTCGGCCGCCGCCGTGAGACGGTAACGGCCCGGCCGAACGCCGGTGATGTCCACCCACTGGTCGACGAGATCGTAGAAGTAGGCGTCGCCCCAACCGATCGAGAGGCCCATCGTCTGGGTGAGCACGGTCGGGTCGGTGCCGCACCCCGTGTAGAACGAATTCCGCGGCGCGCCCACCAGCAAAAGGTTGAACTTGATGTTGTCAAAGAAGCAGAAGCCATGTTTCGCGCTCGCGCTGGATCCCCGCAGGTCATCGTCGTGATCGTCATCGCGGTCAACGCGCTCCAACGAAGAGCTCTCGAGGTCGCGAAGATGCCAATGGTCGTGGCCATCGCCCGACCAGTACATCCGCGCGGCAGTGCCTCGCACTCTGGAGCCGCCGGCGTCGTCGAAGATGCGCTGGACGACGGACATCTCCGGCTGCTCGCTGCTGGCGCGCGAGCCCTCGGCTTGGAAGTTGCCGGTGCCGGTGTTGACGATGATCGTCGTGTAACGCAACAGCCTGCGGTGATCGGGCGTCTTCTCGATTTGGAAGTGCAAGAGCTTGTACATGCCAAGATCAGGCAGGCGATCCGACGCGGAGGCCGTCGCCGGCGTACCGCCCCCAGCAACGAGGCCGAGCATCGCCGCTGCCGTCGCACAGCTGCGTCGCTTCATCCCTATCCGCCGTTGTGAGTCCTGAGGTCGTCCGTGGTTCTGTTCGTCTGCCGCCAAGCGGCCGTGATCGGGCACGGTGCTCCTTTGTGATGTCGATGCAGGCTGCGGGCGCGCGGTCCGCCGTGCTCATGCCCGTGACACGGTGTCGGTCGAAGAACCTGTCGCGGAGGACATTCCCTGCCTGCGGTCGCGCGCCCGACCATCGGACCATTATCGGACGGGAATGTCCGCAGCGCGCCACCTCGCTGGTACTCGGCCTTGACCCCCCAGCCGTGTCAGCTGTCACCGACGTCGGCCGGGCTCCTGCGCAGCCGGTGCGCCATGCGCGACTGCAGCGACCACAGCTCGATGAACCCCGGCGATGCCTGCTGGGAGAAAAGGCCGCCCGACTCGCCGAACGACGCGAGCGCCTGGTCGTAGACGGCGTTGGGCGACTCCCGCGTCACGACCCGCGCCGAGCCCTTGTAGAGCTTCACGCCGATCGTCCCGGTGACCTGCTCGTTGACGCGGTCCATGAACGCGTCGAGGTCCGCGCGCAGCGGCTCCCACCATAGGCCGGCGTACACGAGGTAGGCCCACTGGCGCTCAAGTCCCGGCTTAAACTGATTTTGGTGGATCGTGCCGACGAGCTTCTCGAGCTCAGCGTGGGCGAGCAGGACGATCGCGGCGGCCGGCACCTCGTAGATGTCGCGCACCTTCAGGCCGACGATCCGGTCCTCGAGGTGATCGACGATCCCGACCCCGTGACGCATCCCGATCTCCCCTGCGCGCTCCAGCAGCGCCACGAGCTCGAGCAGCTCGCCGTCCAGCGCCACCGGCACGCCGCGCTCGAAGCTCACCCTGAGGACCTGCGGCTCGTCGGGCGCCTGCTCGGGCGGCGTGACGAGCTGAAAGACGTCGTCCTCGGGCGCGTGCGCCAGATCCTCGATCCAGCGGCCCTCCGAGGAGCGCCCCCAGAGGTTGTCGTCGATCGAGTAGGGCGTCACCTCGGTGCCCCCCTTGACGGGGATCCCGTGCCTGCGGGCGTACTCGATCTCCGCGTCGCGTCCCATCTGCCAGCCGCGCACCGGAGCGATGACCTTCAGCTCCGGCGCCAGCGTCGCGATCGTGGCCTCGATGCGCACCTGGTCGTTGCCCTTGCCGGTACAGCCGTGGGCGATCGTGTCGCAGCCGGTCGCGCGCGCGACATCGACGGCGAGCTTGGCGATCAGGGGCCGCCCGAGCGCCGTGAACAGCGGGTAGCCGCCGCCGTAGAGCGCGTTTGCCTTGATCGCCGGCAGGACGAAGTCGCGGGCGAACTCCTCGCGCGCGTCGATCGTGTGACATTCGACTGCGCCGATGCGGCGGGCCTTGCCCTCGATGACGTCGTAGTCCTCGCCGGGCTGGCCGAGGTTGACCGTGAGCGTCACGACCTCTGCCTCGTACTCGTCGGCGATCCACTTGAGCATGACGCTCGTGTCGAGGCCGCCGGAGTACAGCAGCAGGACGCGGCCGACCTCGCTTGGCTCGGCCAGGTAGGAGGCGGTGCGGGTGTGCGGGGTCTGGTTCGTCGTCTCGGCCATGTGGTCGAAAGCCTACGAGGCGTCGCTGCTCAGTGGCCGCACGTGGCGCATCGGGCACGAACGCCTGCGACCGACGGACCCACAGAGGACAGCAGGGGGCCGGCATGACTGCTCGCGGGGACGAGGTGGATCGTGAAGCGAGCCTCATGATGCGGTCACAGCAGCGCCCGCAGCCGACGCAGCGCCTCCCGCGCCTCGGTTTCGCCGATCGTCAGCGGCGGCAGCAGGCGCAGCGTCGCCGGCCCTGTCGCGTTGACGACGAGCCGCTGCTCGAGCAGCGCGCGACGCGCCAGCTTGGGCGCGCCGCCCTGCGCGAAGTCGCAGGCGAGCATGAGCCCGCGCCCGCGCACGTCGACGACCCCCGGCAGCTCGCCCAGTCCGGCTGCGAGCTGCGCTCCCAGCGCGCGTACGCTCGCCAGCAGCGCCGGATCGCAGACGACGTCGAGCACCGCGTGCGCCGCGGCGCACTGGACGGGTCCGGCGGCGAACGTCGATCCGTGGTCGCCTGGCTCGAAGACGTCCTGCAATCGCGGGCCGCAGATCAGCGCGCCCAGCGGCAGCCCACCGCCCAGCGCCTTGGCGACGGTCAGCAGGTCGGGCACCACGCCGCAGTCCTCGTAGGCCCACAGCGTCCCGGTACGCCCCAGGCCGCATTGCACTTCGTCGTAGATCAGCGCCGCACCGTGTTCGTCGCAGGCGGCCCGCGCCGTCCGCAGCAGCTCGTCGTCGAGAACGTACACGCCGCTCTCGCCCTGCACCGGCTCGAGCAGCACCGCCGCCGTGCGCTCGTCGACCGCCGCCGCGATCGCCTCCGCGGTCGGCTCAACGGCGAAGAAGCCGGGAACCAGGGGCGCGAACGGCGCCTGCTTGGACTCCTGCGGCGTCGCTGACAGCGACCCGTAGGTGCGCCCGTGAAAGCCGCGATGGATTGACACGATCGTGCCCCCGGGCTTGGCCTTGCGCGCGAGCTTCAGCGCCGCCTCGTTGGCCTCGGTGCCCGAGTTTGCGAAGTGCACCTTGCCGCCCAGCGAGCTCTCAGCCAGGCGCTGCGCCAGGCGCACGCCGGGCTCGGTGTAGAAGAGGTTGCCGACGTGGATGAGCTTCGCCGCCTGCTCGCGGATCGCCGCCACGATCCCCGGATGGGCGTGCCCGAGCGAGGTCACCGCAAGGCCGGTCTGAAAGTCCAGGTACTCGTTGCCCTCGTCGTCCCACAGGCGCGCGCCCTCGCCGCGGACGAACTGCACGGGCAGGCGCGCGTAGGCCGGTACGAGGTGCTCGCGCTCGAGCGCCTGCAGCTGCGCCAGTCGCACGCTCACGCCGCCGGACGGATCTTCGTGCCGCTGCCGGCGTCGGTGAACAGCTCGAGCAGGAGCGAGTGTGCGACGCGGCCGTCGATGATGTGCGCCGCGCTGACGCCGCCGTGGATCGCGTCGATGCAGGCCTGCAGCTTGGGCCGCATGCCGCCTTCGATGCTCGGCAGCGCCTGGATCACCTCGTCGGCGTGCGCCGAGGTGATTCGCGAGTCCGGATCGGAGGGATCGGCCAGCCAGCCGGCGACATCGGTGAGGAACACGACCTTGTAGGCGTTGATCGCCTTGGCGATCGCGCCCGCGGCCTCGTCGGCGTTGATGTTGTAGGAGTGCCCGTCGACATCGGCGCCGACCGAGGCGATGACCGGGATGTAGTCCAGCGCGATGTGCTCGAGCACGCCGGCATCGACGCGGTCGATCTTCCCGACGAAGCCGATGTCCTCCCCGCTGGGTGCGCTCTGGCGCGACACCCGCAGCAGCAAGCCGTCGTCGCCGCAGAGCCCGACCGCCGGCTGGCCGTGACGGTTCAGTCGCAGGACGATGTCCTTGTTGACCTTCCCGACGAGGACCATCTTCACGACCTCGACCGTCGCCTCGTCGCTCACGCGCAGACCGCCGACGAACGCGACGTCCATCCCGAGGCGTTTCATGTAGGACGTGATCTCCGGCCCGCCGCCGTGGACGACCACGGGGTTCATGCCCACGTACTTCAGCAGCACGACATCGCGGGCGAACTCCTCGCGCAGCAGCGGGTCGTTCATCGCTGCGCCGCCGTACTTGATGACGACCGTTCGGCGATGAAACTCGCGGATGTACGGCAGCGCTTCGAGGAGGGTGCCGACGTCTCTCATGTCGTGTACTCCGCGTTGATCGTCACGTACTCGTGGCTGAGATCGGAGAAGAAGACCTCGCTCCCCGCGCCAGTGCCGGGCAGACCCACCTCGTACTCGATCTCGACACCCGCGGCGGCGGCGCGCAGGGCGTCCTCGTCGTGGCGCGCCGCGGCGCCGTCGCGGCAGACGGTGACGCCCTCGATCGCGATGTCGAGCGCCAGCGGCGCGGTTCCCGGCAACGCCGCGCCGACGGCCTGCGCGATGCGACCCCAGTTCGGATCGGCGCCGTGCAGCGCGGCCTTGACGAGCGGCGAGTTGGCGACCGCGCGGGCGCAGCGCTCCACGCTGTCGGCCTGTCCGCCGCGGACGGTCACGCGGCCGATTCGCTTGGCCCCCTCCCCATCGCGGACGATCATGATCGCGAGCATCCGCAGCAGCGCGTCAAGCGCCTCGCCGAGGCGCAGCTCGTCCTCGGATTCGGGCTTCACGCGCACTCCGCTGGCCCCCGAGCAGATGAGGATCGCGGTGTCGTTGGTCGACAGCTGCCCGTCGACGGAGATGCGGTCAAACGAGCGCTTGACGCAGACGCCGAGCAGCAGGTCGGCGGTCTGCGGCGCGAGCTGCGCGTCGGTCTGAACGAAGCAGAGCATGGTCGCGAAGCTCGGCTCGATCATGCCCGCGCCCTTCGCCTGGGCACAAAGGCGCACCGTCCCCGACGGCAGCCTGACCGCCAGCGACGCGCGCTTGGGAAAGGCATCGGTCGTCATGATCGCCTCGGTCAGCTCGCCCGCGCCCGCCTCGTGGAGCTTCTGCGCCGCCCGCGCCAGGCCCGACTCCACGAGCTCGGAGTCGAGCGGCACCCCGATGACGCCGGTCGAGGCGACCGCGACCTGATCGGGCTCGACCTCGGCCACCCGCGCGGCGGCCGCCTGCATCGCGAGCGCCACCTCGAGACCGGGCGCGCCGGTCGCGGCGTTGGCGTTGCCCGAGTTCGCGGCGACGACCCGCAGCCCGTTCGTCCGCGTGCGCTCCTGCGTGACGATCACCGGCGCCGCGAGCACGCCCGAGCGGGTGAAGCGCACCGCGCTGACCGCGTCCTCGGCGTCGCAGACGAGCAGGCCGACGTCGAGCACGCCGTCGTACTTCAGCCCCGCGGCGGCCGCCCCCGCGCGGAACCCGGCGGGCAGCGCCGCGCCGTCCGCGTCGGCGACGTCGACGTGCGGCGGGCGCTGGACCCAGCGCGAGGCGAAGAAGGTCACGTCCGCCGGCCGTTGCTCGGCGGGGCCCAGATGGCGCAGCTCATCGCATGTCCTCGCTACGGCTCGATCCCTGCCGTCTCGGGCAGCCCGAACATGAGGTTGAGGTTCTGGACGGCCTGCGACGCCGCGCCCTTCCAGAGGTTGTCGATCGCGGCGAAGACGAACACCTTCCCGGTCCGGGCATCGGCGCGCGCGCAGATCGCGCAGACGTTGCAGTCGCGCACGTCGCGCACGCCGGGCGGTGACGAGACGACCTCGACGAACGGGCGATTCTGCGCCCACTGGGCATACGCTTCGTCCAGGCGCTCCTGGCTCCACGGCTCGCTCGTCGTGACGTAGCAGGAGACAAGCTCGCCCTGGTCCAGCGGCATGAGGTGCGGGGTGAACGTCGTCGTGACCGGCGCGCCGAGCGCGGCGAGCTCCTGGTCGATCTCGGGCATGTGGCGGTGCGCGCCGACCCCGTATGGCACGACGTTCTCGTCGATCGCGACGAAGTGCGTCTTCTGCGACGGCGCGCGACCGGCGCCCGACACGCCCGACTTGGCATCGACGACGACATCGATGACCGTGCCCGAGCGCGCGAGCGGCACCAGCGCGAGCAGCGTCGCGGTCGGGTAGCAGCCCGGGTTCGCGACGAGATCCGCCGCGGCGACCTGCTCCCCGTACACCTCCGGCAACCCGTAGACGCCGCGGCCGAACAGCTCCGGGGCGCCGTGCGCGCCGTACCACTGCTGGTAGATCTCGCGGTCGTGCAAGCGAAAGTCGGCGCTGAGGTCGACGACGCGCGCGCCGCGCGCGCGCAGCGCGGCGACGACCGGCGCCGCCGCTCCGTGCGGATAGGCGACGATCGCCGCGTCGACGTCACCGTCGCGGTCGACGTCGAGCTCGCGCAGGACCGCATCCACGCGGTGGTGCGGGTAGAGCTCGCTCAGCACGCGCCCGGCGTCGCTGCGGCTGGTGACGCTCGCCAGCTCGAACGAGGGATGGCGGTCGACGAGCCGCGCCGCGAGCGCGCCGGCGTATCCAGAGCCGCCGGCCACGAGAACCCGCAACGTGTCAGCCACGAAGCTCACCGCCCAGCTCGTCGGCCAGCCGCGCGACGATCTGCTCGCGCACGGGCGCGACGTCGGCGTCGGTCAAGGTGCGATCCGGCGCCCGGAACGTCAGCGCGATCGCCAGCGACGTCCGGCCCTGCGCGATCTGCTCGCCGCGATAGACGTCGAAGATCTCGGCGTGCGCGAGCAGCTCGCCGCCGGCGTCATCGACCGTCGCGAGCACGGTCGCGGCCGGAACGCCGACGTCGACGACGATCGCGATGTCCTCGCGCAGGTCGGGAAACGAGGTGAGGTCCTCATAGGTCGCAAGCGTCAGCGCGTGCGCGCTGAGCGCGTCGAGGTCGACCTCGAAGGCGGCGACCCCGTCGACATCCCACTCGCGCGCGACGAGCGGATGCACGTCGCCGACCCAGCCGACGACCTCACCGCCCGCGCTGACCGACGCACTGCGCCCGGGGTGCAGGAACGGCTGCGGCGCGCTCGAGAACTGCACATCGCGCACTCGCAGCGCCCGCAGCACGGTCTCGAGATAGCCCTTCGCCACGAACACGTCGCCGGGAACGAGCGCGCCGAGCGCGTGGTGCTCGTGCGGCAGCTGCTCGGCGCCCGCGACGTACACGCGGCCGGACTCGAAGATCCCGGGCACGCCCTGGCCGCGCGCCGCGTTGTGGCGCGCGACGTCGAGCAGCGAGGCGAGCAGCGTCGTGCGCATGACCGACTGCTCCTCGCTCATCGGGTTCTCGATGACGACGTGGTCACGGCGGGGGTCGTCCTCGGACAGCAGCAGCCGGTCGCCGCGCTGCGGCGACTCGAAGCTCCAGCCGACGATCTCCAGCAGCCCGCGCCCGACGAGCGCGTCCTCTGCGCGGCGGCGCAGGCGCTGGCGCGGCGCGAGCACGCCGACCGCGCCGCGCCGGCTCGGCAGCGTCGCCGGCAGCTGGTCGTTGACACCGTGCAGGCGCGCGACCTCTTCGACGAGATCGGCCTCCCGCGTCACGTCGTTGCGCCGAAACGGCGGGACGATGACGTCGAGGCCGTCGGGACGCTCCGCCGTCTCGAAGCCCAGGCGCTGGAGATGCAGCGCGCTCTCCGAGCGCGTGATGTGCACGCCCAGCAGGCCCGTGACGCGCTGGTCGCGCAGCCGGATCGTCCGCGGCTCGGGGCCCGGCCCGCCGATGTCGATCGTCCCCGGGCGCAGGGTCGCGCCGGTCAGATCGAGCATCAAGCGCGTCGCCACGGCCTGCGCCTCGAGCGCCTGCTCGGGCGCCAGGTCCTTTTCGAAGCGGGCGCTCGCCTCGCTGCGCAGGCCGAGCTTGAGCGCGGTTCGGTGGATGTTCGCGCCGTCCCAGGTGGCCACCTCCAGCAGGACCCGCGTCGTGTCGTCGTGCACTTCCGAGCGGGTACCGCCCATGACGCCAGCGATCGAGGTCGGGCCGTCGCCGTCGGCGATCAGGCACACGTCGGGGTCCAGCACGCGGGTCTGGCCGTCGAGCGTGACGACCTGCTCGCCGTCGCCCGCTCGGCGCACGACCAGGCGCCCGCCCGCGATGCGATCCATGTCGAAGGCGTGCAACGGCTGCCCGGTCAGCAGCATGACGTAGTTGGTGATGTCGACGACGTTGTTGATCGGGCGCTGGCCGGCAGCCATGAGGCGCGCCTTCAGCCACGGCGGCGACGGGCCGATCCGCACGTTCTCAAACGCGCGGGCGGTGAAGCGCGGGCACAGGTCGGTCGCGTCGACGGAGACCGCGATGCCCTCGATCTCAGAAGGCTGGCTGCTGCCGGGATCGTCGTCCCACGGCGGCGGCGCGAGCGCGGCGCCCGTCGCGGCGTGCGCCTCGCGTGCGACGCCGTAGACGCCGAGGCAGTCAGGACGGTTGGGCGTGATCTCGAGCTCGAGCACGTCGGTGGCGATCGGCAGCACGTTCTGCAGCGGCTGGCCCGGCGCCAGGCCGTCGTCATCGCCGAGCACCAGCGTCTCGTCGTGGTCGGGGCCGATCGCGAGCTCGTCCTCGGCGAGGATCATGCCTTCCGAAGCGATGCCGCGCAACGTGGCCTTGGCGAGCTTCGTCCCATCCGGCATCACGGCGCCCGGGCGACCGACGGCAACGAGCTGCCCGGCCGCGACGTTGGGCGCCCCGCAGACGATCTGCGCCTCGACGCCGTCGCCGACGTCCACCACGCAAACCGTGAGACGATCGGCATCGGGATGCTGCTGTGCTTCGAGCACGCGACCGACGACGAAGTGCTCGAGCCCGTCGACGCCATGGTGCTCGACGCGATCGACCTCGGTGCCCGTCATCGCCAGGCGCGTCGCGAGCTCCTCGACGGGGAGGCCTGGCGCGATGTACTCCTCCAGCCACTCGACCGGAACCCTCATCGCCAGCACCTCGCTTGCATGGCCGCGGCGACCGCCCGCAAGCAATGGCGCGCCGTCATCCGAACTGCTCCAGGAAGCGCACGTCGTTGTCGTAGAGCAGCCGCAGGTCGGGAACGCGGTGCTTGAGCATCGCGATCCGCTCGATCCCCAGGCCGAAGGCGAAGCCCTGGATCTTCTCGGGGTCGTAGCCGTACTCGGACACGTAGCCGAAGACGTTGGGGTCGACCATGCCGGCGCCGAGGATCTCGACCCAGCCGGTGTCCTTGCAGACGCGGCAGCGCCGGCCCGCGCTGTGCTCGACGAAGCACGAGACGTCGATCTCGACCGACGGCTCTGTGAAGGGGAAGAAGTGCGGGCGCAGGCGCACCTCGCGGTCGGGCCCGAAGATCGCGCGCGCGAAGGCGAGCAGCGTGCCCTTCAGGTCTGCGAGCGTGATGTCCTCGTCGACCGCCAAGCCCTCGATCTGGTGAAACTGCGGCGTGTGCGTGGCATCGGAGTCGCGCCGGTATACGCGGCCGGGAATGATGATGTACAGCGGCGGCGGCTCGGCCTCCATGGCGCGCGGCTGCATCGGCGACGTGTGCGTGCGCAGGACGACGTCGTCGTTGACGTAGAAGGTGTCCAGCCGATCGCGCGCGGGGTGCGTCGGAGCGTGGTTGAGCGCGTCGAAGTTGTAGTAGACGGTCTCGACCTCCGGGCCCTCGGCGATCTTGAAGCCAAGGCCGAGGAAGACGTCCTCGATCTCACGGCGCGTCGCGGTGAGCAGGTGATGGCGCCCGACGGGCTGCGGCGGCAGGCCGGGAAGCGTGACGTCGACGGTGTCGGTCCTCAGGCGATTCTCGAGCTCGTCTCGCTGCAGGTCCTCGCTGCGCTGGGCGATCAGAACCTCGAGTGACTGGCGGGCCTGGTTGGCCGCCTTGCCGGTCGGGCCCCGCTCCCGCGGCGGCAGCTCGGCGATCCCGCGCAGGACGTTCGGCAGCTCGGCCTTGCGGCCCAAGTAGCGCACCCGCAGCTCCTCGAGCTCGGCGCTCCCAACGGCAGCGGTGATCGCATCCTCTGCCTCCTGCTTGAGCTCAGCGATGCGGTCGATCATGCGCGCGCCATCCTCAGCCTGCGCGACCAGGGTTCTGGGCCAGGGGTGTTTTGGGCTCGTCGCGCTATGAGCGACGAACCCGCCACACCCCTGCGCCCGGCGCGGTCAAGCATCGCCGACCTCCCCGCGCGTGAGCTCGTACAACGCGATCGTCGCCGCCATCGCCGCGTTGAGCGACTCCGACTCGCCAGCGATCGGGATGTGGGCGACGCGGGCGCACGCGGCGACGACGTCCGCCGGCAGCCCGGCGCGCTCGGCGCCGACGACAAGCGTCACCTCGCCGGCCGCAGGACCTGCGAGCGCGTCGCCTTGCCGCGCCATGAGCGCTACCCGCTCGCCCGGCAACTCCTCGACGCGGGCCACCCGGGCGATCGGAAGGTCGAACAGCGCGCCCATCGACGCCCGGACGGCCTTCGGGCCGAAGGGATCGGCGCAGCCCGGCCCCAGCGCGATCGACGTCGCGCCGAGCGCGCGCGCCGAGCGCACGATCGTGCCGACGTTGCCGGGGTCCGCCACGCCCCACAGCGCGACGCAGAGCGGACCTGCCGGCGCACCCCAGCGTGACTCGTACACCGCGAGCTGCCGAGTGCCCGAGCGCAGGCCGGAGACGGAAGCCAGCAGCGCTCCCTCCACCTCGTCGCCCTCCAGCCCGCGGACGCCGCCGCCGCAACGAGGTCCTCCCCCTCGGCGACGAACCGCGACGCGTCCTCACGGGAGCGCCGCCGCGTGAGCTTGCGGATCTCCTTGAGCTTGTCGTTGTGTGAGCTGGTGATGATCATGAGCGAAAAAAAGGCGCCGTCCTTGAGAGGAAGCGGCGCCCGAGAGGTGGTGTGTGTCGGCTGGTGCGGTCAGGCAGCCGACGCCTCGCGGGCGGCGTCGACGAATCGGCGAAAGGTCTCGGGGTCCCGCACGGCGATGTCGGCCAGCACCTTGCGGTCCAGCTCGACGCCGGCCAGCTGCAGGCCGTGGATGAACGTCGCGTACGTCATGCCCTCCTGACGTGCGGCAGCGTTGATGCGCGTGATCCACAGGCGGCGAAAGTCACGCTTGCGGTTGCGGCGATCCCGGTACTGGTACGCCTCCGCCTTCATGACGGCTTCCTTGGCGCGCTTGTAGTTCGAGTTCGCCTCGCCGCGGAAGCCCTTCGCGCGCTCCAGCGTCGCGCGGCGCTTCTTCTTGGCGTGCACGGAGCGCTTGACGCGGGTCATCTACTTGCTCCCCGTCCGCAGCAGCTTCTTGACCCGCGGCGCATCGTCGGAGGAGAGGATCGCCGGCCTGCCAAGCTGGCGCTTGCGCTTGGGCGACTTCTTCTCGAGGATGTGCGTCGTGAAGGCGTGACGGCCCCGCACCTTGCCGCCGGCGGTGATCTTGAAGCGCTTTTTAGCGCCGGAATGGGTCTTCATCTTCGGCATCGCAGCGGGTCAGTATGGCAGACGCCAAACGCTGCTCCGCTCGCCTGCGGCCGGCGGCGCTAGATCTGCGCTGGGTCGTCCTCGGGAGCGGGGGCGCTCCCGGCGGCTGCTGAACCGTCCGTCGCGGGCGCGCGGGCGCCGGCCCGTTCGCCCTCAGGCGCCGCCACGCCGTTCTCGTTGGCGTCGTCGGGAAGCGGCTCGGGAGCCGCGAGCTCGCCGCTGAGCACGGCCTTTGACGGGCCGAGCATCATCGTCATGTTGCGGCCGTCCTGCAGCGGGCGCTGCTCGACGACGCCGACCTCGGACAGCTCGTCGGCGAGCCGGTCGAGGATCATCACGCCGCGCTCGGGGTGCGTCACCTCACGGCCGCGGAACATGATCGTGACCTTGACCTTGTCCTTGTGGCGCAGGAAGCGGTCGACGTGGCCCTTCTTGGTCTTGTAGTCGTTCTCCGCGATCTTCGGGCGGAACTTGATCTCGCGGATCGTGATCTGCTGCTGGTGCTTGCGCGCCTGCTTGACCTTCTGCGCCTGCTCGTACTTGTACTTGGAGTAATCCAGCACGCGGCAGACGGGCGGACGCGCCTCGGGGGCAACCTCGACGAGGTCCAGATCGCGCTCCTGGGCATAGCGCAGCGCCTCGTTCGTACGCATGACGCCAACCTGGTTGCCGTTCTCGTCGATGAGCCGCACCTCCGGAACGCGGATGCGCTCATTGGTCCGGGTCGAGTCGCGCTCGGGCGGCCGCCGGTCGAACCTGCGGGGGACCGGCATTAGTGGTGCGTCCTGTGAGTACGAACCACTAGCTGTGGGCGGCGCGCGTCAAGCGGTCAGCGTGCGCGGCGAGGAGGTCTTCGTGTTGGTCAACGTCGCGAGTATAGCTCGGACTACCCCTCGCGACGAGCGGATGTCTCGGCCAGCCCGGCGACGAACTGCGCCACCGGGACGCTGCCGCTGTCTCCGACTCGATGCTCGCGCACGGCCACCGTGCCCGACTGCGCTTCGCGATCGCCGACGACGAGCATGTACGGGATCTTGCGCAGCTCGGCGTCGCGGATCTTGCGCCCAATCGATTCCGTGCGCTCGTCGAGCTCCGCGCGCAGCCCGGCGTCGCTCAACGCGGCGAGCACGCCGGCGGCCGCCGCGGCGTGGCGGTCGGCGATCGGCAGCACGATCGCCTGCACGGGCGCGAGCCAGACGGGGAACTCGCCGGCATAGTGCTCGATCAGGATCCCGATAAAGCGCTCGAAGGAACCCAGCAGCGCACGATGGATCATCACCGGGCGATGTTCGGCGTCGTCGGCGCCGGTGTAGGCGAGGCCGAAGCGCTCCGGCATCGAGTAGTCCAGCTGCACCGTCCCAAGCTGCCACGAGCGGCCGATCGAATCGGTCATGTGCAGATCGATCTTCGGTCCGTAGAACGCGCCGTCGCCCTCGTTGATCTCGTACGTGAGGCCGCGCGCGTCGAGGGCATCCTGCAGCACCGCCTCGGCCCGATCCCACATCTCGTCTGAGCCGATGCGCTTCTCGGGCCGCGTCGAGAGCTCCAGCCGCGGCGCGAAGCCGAACAGGTCGTAGAGGAAGAAGCCGAAGTCCAGGGCGTCGATGACCTCGTCGCGAATCTGCTGCTCAGTGCAGAAGATGTGTGCGTCGTCCTGGGTGATGTGGCGCACGCGCATGAGCCCGTGCAGCGTGCCCGACGGCTCGTGGCGGTGGACGAGGCCCTGCTCGGAATAGCGGATCGGCAGGTCGCGGTAGGAGCGCCGCTGCTCCTTGAAGAGCTGCACGTGCGCCGGGCAGTTCATCGGCTTGAGGCCCATCGGCCGGTCCTCGACGTCGGTGAAGTACATGTTCTCGTGGTAGACGTGCCAGTGCCCGGACTGCTTCCACAGCTCCACGTCGTAGAGGATCGGCGTCTTGACCTCGCGGTAGCCACGGCGGGCGTTCTCGGTGCGCCAGAGGTCCGACAGGGCGTTCCAGATCGCCATCCCCGCCGGCTGCCAGAACGGCGACCCGGGCGACAGCTCACTGAACATGAACAGGTCAAGCTCCTTGCCGAGCTTGCGATGGTCACGAGCGCGGGCCTGCTCGAGGCGCTCCAGGTACTGGGCGAGGTCCTGCTTGGAGAAGAACGCGGTCCCGTAGATGCGCGTGAGCTGCTGGCGGTTGGCGTCGCCGCGCCAGTACGCGCCCGCGACGGACTGCAGCTTGAAGGCCTTGATGCGCTTCGTGGACGGTGCGTGCGGCCCGCGGCAGAGGTCGGTGAACGGCCCGTTGGTGTACAGCGAGACGGTCTGCAGCGGATCGGCTTGATCGGCATCTCGCGTGAGGTCCTCGATCAGCTCGACCTTGTAGTCCTGACCTTCGGCGCGAAAGCGCTCCAGCGCCTGCTGCACGGACACGTCCTCGCGTATGAACTCCTCGTCGGCGGCGATGTGCTCGCGCATCTTCGCCTCGATGCGCTCGAAGTCCGCATCGGAGACGGTGACGCCCTGCGGGAACTCGAAGTCGTAGTAGAAGCCGTCGTCGATCG
Source organism: Solirubrobacteraceae bacterium (assembly GCA_036389475.1). Lineage (GTDB taxonomy): Bacteria > Actinomycetota > Thermoleophilia > Solirubrobacterales > Solirubrobacteraceae > CADCVQ01. The sequence continues at coordinate 8,498 of DASVPU010000323.1, read as the reverse complement.
GCGGTCCGATCGAGATCTTGACACCCGGATAGAGCTCCATCACGGCTGCCGCGAGCACGTGCGCGGTGTCGTGTCGGATCACGTCCAGGGCGCCGTCGGTCGTCGGGGTGAGGATCTGCACCTGCTCGCCGGGGACGAGCGGCCGCGCGAGGTCGCGCACTTCGCCGTTCTGGCGCACCGCGAGCGCCGCGCGGGCGAGCCCGGGGCCGATCGCGGCCGCTGCGTCGGCGCCGGTCGCGCCGTCTGGAAGCTCGAGCTCGGTGCCGTCGGGGAGCGTGACGTTCACGGCCCGCATGCTACGCATCTCCTAGCGCGCTTCGTGCGGGACACCGGCCGCATGCTGCACGCCGCCGGCGCGCCAACTCGGTGCTTGCGCTGCGCCGCTTGAGCCTACCCCGCGCTGAAGACCGCGCGGGAGCGCGGTGCGCTAGTCATCTTCCGCCCACCAACGAGTGACCATGGCGAACGAACTGTCTGAACTGATCAAAGATCGCGATCCTGGCGGATCAACGCCCGGCCGAGCGTACGCAGCGACCTGCGCAACGCGGGCGCCGAGGTGCTCGACGAAGAGGTCGTGATCGACGGGAACATCACGTCGAGCCGCTCGCCTGAGGACCTGCACGCGTTCTGCTCGGCGATCGTCGAGCAGTTCGCCCAAGGACGCCCTACCGCCGCAGTCGCCTGACAGCCGGCGCCGCTGATCGGCCTGGCCAACAGAGGCTCGAGGCGCAGTTGTCCGCCGCCGGCGCACGCCCTTGGCGCCCGCCGGCATGCGTTTGCCATTGCTGGATGGTTCGGGTCCGAAGCCAACGGAGGTGCGCCGTGGCTGCTACCGTTGCGCCGGACGCGGGTGATCTGCGGGCGTTGTACGCCTCCGCCCGCCGCCAAACGACCGGCCACCTGCGCCGCGCGCACGTCGCGTGTCGCCTCTGGGCCGTGGGAAGGACGACGACCCGTATGCGCTTTAGAACCCTGGGCGCCGCCTGCGCTCTATGCGCTACCGCAGTGCCCGCCGCCTCGGCCGCTGGACAGGCGCCCGCCGACGCAGGCGGGCCCGCGGCGACACTGCCCGAGACCCAGCCGCCGGCGGCGCCACCTGCGCTTGCACCCACTGAGGTGCCTCTGCCAGGGAACATGCAGCAAGCGGCAACGCGCCAACTCCTGGATCGTCACATCGGCCTGTCGCACCGCTACCAGCACCTTCTCGGCGACCGCCTGTCGCTCGCCGAGCGGCGCGAGATCCGAACGTCGCTGGGCCAGCTCCCCCCGCCGACGATCCGCGCCAAGACGCGCGCGCTACGCGTCGACATCCGGCGGCTGCGCACGCGCCTGGAGCAGAAGTACGGCGGCGCACCGGACGTTCCGATCCCGCCCGTGCTCGAGTCGATCGCCCGCTGCGAGTCGCACGGCGACCCGCGTGCGATCTCCTCCGGCGGCACGTATCGCGGCAAGTACCAGTTCTCGTACTCGACGTGGGCGACGGTCGGCGGCGACGGCGATCCGGCCGCGGCCTCCGAGACCGAGCAAGATCGTCGCGCCGCGCTGCTCTACCGAAGCGGAGGTCCCGGCCACTGGCCGGTGTGCGGGCGCTGACCTGCCTCGCCGGCTGCGCCTGAGCTTGGCCACGGGTCCACCGGGTGCTCAAGCGCAAGGTGCCAACGGACCCCAACGGCGACCGCAGGACGAGCTGAGCCTCGGGGTCGCGCGGCCGCATCATTACCCTGGCGATCATGGATGTCGCCGGCCTGCGCGCCGAGTTCCCCGTCTTTCAGCAAACGGCCTACCTCAACGCCGGGTCGTGCGGGCCACTTTCGGCTGCCTCGCAGCGGGCGACCATCGAGATGCTCGAGATCGCCGCGACGCGGGGCCGCGCGCACGCGTACTTCGAGCTGATGATCGAGTCGCGAACGCGACTGCGGGCGACGTACGCGGGGATGCTCGGCGCGCAGCCCGACGAGGTCGCGCTGACGACCTGCGCGAGCGAGGGGATCGCTCGCGTGCTCACGGCGCTGGACCTGCACCCGGAAGACGAAGTGCTGACGTCCGACGAGGAGCACCCCGGCCTCAACGGACCGCTGGCGGCCGCGCGGGCACTGCGCGGCATCGCGGTCCGGGCCGTGCCGTTCGCACAGCTTGCGGATGCGGTCGACGAGCGGACCAAGCTCGTCGCGTGCTCGCACGTGAGCTGGATCAGCGGGCGCTTCGCACCGGACCTCAGCGGCCTTGACATCCCGGTGCTGCTCGACGGCGCGCAGGGTATCGGCGCGGTCGCGGTGGACGTGGCAGCGCTCGGCTGCGCGTTCTACGCGGGCTCCGGGCAGAAGTGGCTCTGCGGGCCGGTCGGGACCGGGATGCTCTGGATCTCCCCCGCCTGGAGCTGGCGGCTGCCGGCACCGGCTCCGACATACATGAACCTCGCCAACGGCAACGCCGGCCTGGATGCCGTTTCGCACGCGACCGCCGCCCGCCACGACACCTCGGCGCAGAGCCTAGAGACGGCACGCGCCGCGCTGGCCGCGCTCGAGCTTCTCGGCGAGCCAGGCTGGGATGCCGTGCAGAAACACGCCGTGACGCTCGCGTCGAGGTTCGCGAGCGCGCTTCAGCAGGCCGGTCGCAGCGTCGCCCCGCGCGACGCCACGACCCTCGTCGCCTGGGAGGATCCGGATCCAGCAGCGACGCGCGTCCGGCTGGCCGAGGCCGGGGTCATCATCCGCGACTTGCCCGGCACCGGCCTGCTGCGCGCCTCTGTCGGCGCTTGGAATGACGAAACGGACCTCGACCGCCTGCTGACGGCGCTCGACGCGGGGTGAGCGCCGCAGCTCGCGATCGAGTCAGCCGACCTTGCTCTTGACCTTGCCGCTTCCGTTGCCTGCGATCTCGCCCAGCGGCTCGTCGGGCAGCCCCGCCTTCTTGCGCAGCTTCTGCGCGATCTCCTTGATCTCCTCCGGCGCGTAGTCGGGCGCGAAGACCGCCGGCTGCGACGGCAGGTCGTGCATCGGGAATCCTCGCGGCGCCTCGTCGACCACCTCGAGCGGCTCGCCGGTCTCCGGGTGCGGCCCGGTGAAGACGGCGACGATCTCCTTGTAGTCGTTCGGCGAGAAGCGATAGAGCTTCAAGTGCGACCCGTATTCGAGGTGCTTCTTGCTCTCCGGGATCTTGTCGGTCGGGATCCGCGGCGTCGGGAACATCTTCGTCAGGTCAGCGCCGGTCAGCAGCTCGACCGCGCGCGCGTAGGCGACCTGATGCACGCCGCCGCGCACGAGCAGGTAGCCCGTCAATGCTCGCGCCGCCGGGTGGTCGCACATCTCGTAGACCTTGAGCTTGTTGTTGCGCGCGCCGGTCTCGAGGAAGAAGTTGTGCGTCAGGTCCTCGACGAGATCGCCCGAGGAGAAGACGTTGTCGCCCGTCCAGGGGGCACCGCGCGAGTCCTGGCACAGCGTGCCCTGACCACCGGCGATGAAGTGATGCGGGTTGATCGCCTCGTCCTTGAGGTGCTTCAGGGCATCGCCCGGGGGCTTGCCGTTCGCCGGCGGCGTGGCGCCGGTCAGCATTGTGTTGATCGCCACTGAGACCAGCTCGATGTGACCGAACTCCTCGGCCGCGATGTTCGCGATCAGATCGAAGAAGGGCCGGGCCCCGGTCTTGTTGCGGAAGTTGAAGGACTGGTAGGTGTAGTTCATGAACGTCGACATCTCGCCGAAACGCCCGCCCATGAGCTCCTGCACACGCGCGGCCCCGGCTGGATCGGGATCGGACGGCGGTGGCATCTCCGTCTGAATGCGGTCGATGCGAAGGATCATCGGGATCACTCCTCTCCTCGTGAGTGGCACCGGTTACCCGTCTACGACGCGGCTGACGCACGGATCTGGCCCAGCGCAGGCGCCTCGCTGCACGTTCTCCTACCGGCGCTCCCAGGCCCCCGGTTCCTCGGTCAGCCGCGCAACATGGCTCGGCACGTTGCCCGACGCGACGTCGGCAATCGACACCTCCTCCAGCACCCGCCGCACGCTCACGCGCACCGCGATCCAGATCGCGCGCAGCGGCTCGGCGGTACCCGAATAGGACAGCTCCTCGGGGCGCCGGCCTCCGACGCCGGCGAGCGGCCCGTCGATCGCGCGGATGATGTCCGCGATCGCGATCTCGGAGGCCGGACGGGCGAGCATGTGGCCGCCGTCGGGACCACGGCGACTCTCGATCAGGCCGGACTGGCGCAAGCCCTGCAGGATGTTCTCGAGGAACTTGACCGGGATGTCCTGCGCGCGAGCGAGCGCCTCCGCCTTCACCGGCCGCGACGGATCGGCCCCGTCCTGCGCCGCCGCCAGCTCGATGCTGGCGCGGACGGCGTAATCGACTTTCGCTGAGACGCGCACCGGTCCATCATGCCGCGAACTCGCGCGCACCATGCACGCGAAGCCAGACGATCTGACCAGCTCGCAGCTCCAGCTGATCGGCGAGATCGCGGGTGACGAGGATCGGGACCGGCGAGCCGTCGCCCAGGACGGCCTCGATGCGAACCTCGAAGCCGACGCGCGCGACGCGCTCGATCAGCGCCTGGACCGCGCCGTCGTCCTCGTCCTCGATCACCTCGATGTCGTGCGGGCGCACCCAGCTGTCGCCCAAGCGGCTGACCGGCCCGACGAAGCCCATGACGAACGCGTTGGTCGGATGCTCGTAGAGGTCGTCCGGGGAGCCGGTCTGCTCGATGCGCCCGCCGTTGATGACCGCCACCTGCTCGGCCACCTCGAGCGCCTCCTCCTGGTCGTGCGTGACGAAGATCGTGGTCACGTGAACCTCGTCGTGCAGCCGCCGCAGCCAATCGCGCAGCTCCTTGCGGACGGTCGCGTCCAGCGCGCCGAACGGCTCGTCGAGCAGCAGCACGCGCGGCTGCACCGCCAGCGCCCGCGCGAGCGCCATGCGCTGGCGCTGCCCGCCGGACAGCTGCGACGGATAGCGATCGGCGAAGCCCTGCAGGTGCACGAGCGCCAGGAGCTCGTCGACGCGCTCTCGCACCTCGTCCTTGGATCGCTTGCGGATCTTCAGCCCAAAGGCGATGTTGTCGCGCACGGTCATGTGCTTGAAGGCGGCGTAGTGCTGAAAGACGAAGCCGACCTCGCGCTTCTGCGGTGGCAGCCGGGTGACCGGCTCCTTGGAGAAGAGCACGTCGCCGCGGTCAGGTGTCTCGAGGCCGGCGATGACGCGCAGAAGCGTCGACTTGCCGCCTCCCGACGGACCCAGAAGCGCCGTCAGCGAGCCGTCGGGAACGCTCAGCGAGACGTCGTCCAGTGCGGTGAAGTCGCCGAAGCGCTTGGTGACGTTGCGGACGTCGATGGCCATCGTCAGGCCTCCTTGCGGCGGTCGAGCAGGGTCATCGCGGCGATCACGGCGAGCGCGAGCAAGGCGAGGACGACGGCGGCCGCGTAGGCGCCGGCGAGATCGAAGGCCTGGTAGCGCTGCTCGACGAACAACGTCATCGTCTCGGTCTGGCCTTCGATCTTGCCCGAGACGACCGCGACGGCGCCGAACTCGCCCAGCGCCCGGGCCGTCGTGAGGATGACGCCGTAGGCCACGCCCCAGCGGATCGCGGGCAGCGTGATGCGCCAGAAGGTCTGCACCGCTCCGGCGCCCAACACGTGCGCCGCTTCCTCCTGGTCGGTGCCGATCTCCCGCAGCACGGGCACGACCTCGCGCACGACGAACGGCAGCGAGACGAAGATCGTCGCCAGCACCATCCCGGGCGTCGAGAAGATGATCCGTACGCCGCTGTCGGCGAACCAGCTGCCGATCCAGCCGCTGTTGCCGTAGACGAGGATCAGCGCGAGCCCGACGACGACCGGCGAGACCGCGAACGGCAGGTCGACGATCGCCGAGACGAGCGTCTTGCCGCGCCATCGGCTGCGGACGAGCGCGAGCGCGAGCCCGACGCCGAAGAGCGTGTTCAGCGGCACGGCGATCACGACCATCACGCACGTGAGATAGAAGGCGTGCCGGGCGGGCGGCGTCGTGACGGCCTCCCAAGCCGAGCCGAAGCCGTGTTCGAAGGTGCGGTAGAAGACCATCGCGACCGGGATCGCGAGCAGCAGCGCGAGATAGCCCAGCGCGATGACGCGCAGCGTGATGCGCGAGCGCCCCGAGCTAGCTACGACCACGGCGCACCCCGCGCGTCGAGATCCAGCTGACGAACAGCAGCAGGATGAACGACAGCATGAGCAGGACGACGCTCACCGATGCGGCGGCGGCGGTGTTGTCCGACTCGATCTGGCCGAAGAGAAAGACGGACGCCACCTCGGTCTTGAAGGGGATGTTCCCGGAGATGAGGACCACGGACCCGAATTCGCCGAGCGCGCGCGCAAAGGCGAGCCCGGCGCCGGCGGCGATCGCGGGGACGAGGTTTGGCAGCACGATGCGCCGGAAGACCGTCGCGGGCCGGGCGCCCAGCGATGCCGCCGCCTCCTCCATCTCGCGATCGAGCTCCATCAGCACCGGCTGCACCGAGCGCACGACGAAGGGCAGCGTCACGAACGCCAGCGCCAGCGCGACCGCCATCCGGGTGAAGCCGATGTCGAACGGCGCGGGCCCCTTCGGCCCGTACAGCGCCAGCAGCACGAGCCCGGCGACGATCGTCGGCAGGGCGAACGGCAGGTCGATGAGCGCGTTGATCGCGCGCTTGCCAGGGAAGCGGTCGCGGACGAGCACCCATGCGATGAGCGTGCCGCTGACGATGTTCAGCGCGACGACCGCGAGCGAGACGATGACCGTGAAGCGCATCGCCGCGAACGCCTGCGCGCTGGTGATCGCCGACCAGAACGCCGCCGGGCCGCCGGCGGTCGACTCCACGACGACGGCCGCCAGCGGGATCAGGACGACGAGGCTGAGATAGGCGGTGGCCAGCGCTCCGCCGACCGCGGGAGCGGCGGCGCGCGCCAGCCCCCCGCGAACCGGGCGGCCCATCAGGACGCCCGCGTCAGCCCGTGCTGACACCAAGGTTCTTCTCGATTCGCTGCATAACTGAGTCCTTCGGGTCGAAGAACTTGGTCATGACCGCGTCCCAGCCACCGAACTTCGTGATGTCGAACGGCTTCGGCGGGTCGGGGTACGTGCTCGCGTCGACGAGCGCGGGGATCACCGAACGGTAGCCCTTGGCCGCAAAGACCTTCTGGGCCGGCTCGGAGGTGGCATAGGCGACGAATGCCTTGGCCTTCGGACCGGCGCTCGCCGTGACGGCGATCGGGTTCTCGATGAGGATCGTCTCGTCGGGGATGACGTAGTCCAGCTGCTGGCCCTTCTGCTTGGCGGTGATCGCCTCGTTCTCGTAGGAGATGATCGCGTCGCCCTTGCCAGCGGTGAAGTTCTGCAACGACTCGCGTGCCGACTTGTCCTGCACGGAGACGTTCCTGAAGAGCTTGCCGAGGTAGTCGATCGCCTGCGCCTCACTCTCGCCCTGCTCGATCTGTGCGCCGTAGGCGGCCATGACGTTCCAGCGCGCGCCACCGGACGTGAACGGATTGGGCGTGAGCACGTCGACGCCCGGCTTGACGAGGTCAGCCCAGCCGCTGATGTGCTTCGGGTTGCCGGGACGCACGCCGATGACGACGATCGAGTGGCTGACGATGCCCTTCGTCGGTCCGGAGCCCCAATCGGCGCTGACGAGCTTCTCCTTGACGAGCTTTGAGATGTCCGGCTCGAGCGACAGCGCCACGACGTCCGTCGGCAGGCCGGCGATCACGGCCCGGGCCTGGTCGCCCGACGCTCCGTAGGACTGACTGAAGCTCACGCCCTTGCCCTGCGGCGTCTTGATGAACGCGGGGATGATCTCCTCGTAGGCCTCCTTGGGCGTCGAGTAGGCGACGAGCGAGAGCTTGGCCGAGCCGCCGGCGCTCGCGGAGCTGCCGCCGTCGGTGCCGCCACACGACGCGAGCGCGACGCCGAGGATGAGCGCGACGAAGGCGAAGCTGGATGCTTTGAGCCGGTTCATGGCCATGCAAACTACCATAAAGCCGATAGGATTTATGTAGTTTAGTCCGTTTTCGGCCCGCCGGCGATCGTGCGACTGCGCAAACCCGGCAGCGCCCCGGCTCGGAACCCGCTGCGGCGACTCATCGGTCGGCGTCGGCTTCGAGCAGGGCGGCCATGGCGCTGCTGCCGCGCTGGATCGTCGCGCGCATCGCGGGGTTGAGGTGAAACGCGGCGCTGTCGTAGTCGTCGGGCAACGTGCCGCGCAGGTGCAGGTGTAGCGCCAGCAGGCGCGGGTAGTAGCCGCCGCCCATGCAGAAGATCGCGTCGTACACCTGACCGCCGACGTCGTGGAAGTCGACGGTGGTCGCGTGCTGGAGCTCGAGCGTCGTCATGCCCTCCTGATCTCCTGGCGATAGACGCAGCTCGATCTCATCGGCGCCGCTGCCGAGCGAGAGCTTGAGCAGGTGCGGCGCATCGCAGACCAGAATCGTCCCCGACCCCATGTTGATCTGCTGGAAGCTCCCGCCTACGCGCAGGTCGCCCGT
>DASVPU010000322.1:0-9968 GCA_036389475.1 Solirubrobacteraceae bacterium | reverse complement strand
TGCCGTTCGCCGAGCTGGCGCTTGCGTCGCCGGGGCCGATCGGCGTGGCGGCGATCTACGGTGCTGCGATCGCAGCCGCGCTGGCCTGGCGCTGGTGGGGAGCGCGCCGCGACGCGCTGGCTGGCCGGCGCCCGGGCGCGGGGCGCAGGCGAGGGGCGCTTGCCGCAGTCGCATGCGTGGCTCTCGCCGCGGGGCTTGCGCACGCGTCGCGCCCACCGCAACCGCCGCGCGACCTGACGATCTCTTTCCTCGACATCGGGCAGGGAGACGCCACGCTCATCCAGCACGGCGCCGCGACGGTGCTCGTCGACACCGGGCCGCCTGAGGGACCGATTCTCGATCGCCTGCGCGCTGCGGGCGTACGCCGCCTCGACGTGCTCGTCCTGACTCATGCCGCCCTCGACCACGATGGCGCGGCTGCCGCCGTCCTCGACGCGTTCACGGTCGGCCTCGTGGTCGATGGCGAGGAGGCCGGAGCGGCGCCGGTGTCGGGGCCCTTCGGCGCGCGCGCCGGCGCGTCGGTGGCGCAGCTCGCTGCCCGGCGGCGCCTGCGCCGCATCGCCTCCGATGCCGGCCAGGTGCTTCGCGCCGGGCCGATCGAGCTGCGCGTCCTGTGGCCGCACCGCGAGCCCGCCGCGCCGCCCGGAGCCGAACCCAACGACCGCGCGACGGTCCTGCACGTCCGCGACGGCGCCTTCGACCTCCTGCTCACGGCCGACGCGGAGTCCAACGTCACGGCTGGGCTGAGCCTGCCCGTGGTCGAGGCGCTGAAGGTCGCCCACCACGGCAGCGACGACCCCGGGCTGCCCGACCTCCTGGAGCGCCTGCGCCCCAAGATCGCGGTCATCGAGGTCGGCGCCCACAACACCTACGGCCATCCGACGCCGGCGACGCTCGCGGCGCTGCGGACCGTCCCGATCGTCCGCCGCACCGATCGCGACGGGATGGTGCGCGTGCGCGTGCGCGACGGCCGGATGAGGGTCCAGTCCGCGACCTGACGCGCTGCTCGGCGCGCCGCCTACACTCGCCTCGCATGGCCGACTTCAAGCCCGCCTACCTCATCCACGGCGACGACCACGGCCGCATCGGCGAGCGGCGCGCGGGCCTGCGGGCAATGGCCGAAGCAGCCTCCGGAAGCGGGGGTCTGGAGACCTACGAGGGCGACCAATCGAGCCCGTCGGCAGTCGCATCCGCGCTCGCCGCGATGACGTTCGCGATCGGCCGCCGGTTCCTTGTCTTCGACGGGGTGGAACGCTGGAAGGACGACGCGGTGAAGACGCACGTCGCCCCGGCACTGGCGGCGATCGCGCCCGACACGACGATCGCGTTCTTCGGGCGCGAGGAGGGGCGCTTGAAGGTGAGCACGGTGCTCGTCAAGGCGGTTGAGAAGGCCGGTGGGAGCGTCGCCCTGGAGAACGCGCTCAAGGCCAGAGAGCTGCCGCGCTGGCTGCGGGGCGAGGCGTCGAAACTCGGGCTCGAACTCGACCGCGACGGTGCGCAGGCGCTCGTGGCGTCGGTCGGCGAGCGCCAGCAGCGCCTGCTGCGAGAAGTCGAGAAGCTTGCACTCGAGCACGGGCACGGCGCGCGAATCGGCGCCCAAGAAGTCGAGGATGGCGCTGCGCACTCGGCCGAGCGTCAGGTCTGGGGGCTCGTGGACGCGCTCGTCGCCGGCGACGGCGTCGCAGCGACGCGCGCCTTCGTCGAGCTCAGCGCGCAGGGTGAATCCGTCACACGGCTGGTCGGTCTTATGGCTCGCCGCATGCGCGACGTGCTGACGATCGCGCGTCGCTTGGAGGCAGGTGAGGCGCCGCCGCAGATCAAGAAGAGCCTGAAGATGAGTCCGTGGGCGGCGGATCGCCGGATCTCCGAAGCGCGTGGGTCAGATGTCGAGCGCCTGAGCCGGGCGCTCGAAGCGCTCGCCGACCTCGAGCTTGCCACCCACGGGGCGAGCGAGCTCAGCGACCGTACGGAGGCAGTCCGGGCGATCGCTCGGATCGCGGCGTGAATGGGCTCAGCCACCGAAGCGAAACCGCCCGATTGTCATACCGAAAACTAGACTCTTCCTATACCGGTCGGTCTCTGTTAGCGACGTGCCACGTGTATTGTTGATCTGAGTCGACTTGTCGATGGCCGACGCGCATCGGAGGGCGGTGGTTGACCGCCCAACTCGCGCCGGAGCCCGTCGAACGCGCGGTGCCGTCAAGCGGTTGCGCGCTCGCGGGAAAGCGGATCACGTTGCTCGAGGGAACGGATGACACGATGCTCGATCTCGCCGAAGCGCCACATGACCCGCAGCTCTCGCGGACGTCTACAAACGTCGAGGATCCGCCCGCACGACGGAACCGCCTGCTGTTTGCCCGCCGCGACAGCGACCGGCGCGCCCGCGACGAGCTGATCGAGCGCTTCTTGCCGCTCGCGCGCTCGTTGGCGCGTCGGTATGAGCATTCGGGCGAGCCGCTGGAGGATCTCGTCCAGGTCGCCTCGCTCGCGCTCGTCAAAGCGATCGATCGATTCGACCCCGACCGTGGCTGCGCGTTCTCGAGCTACGCCGTGCCGACAATCCTCGGGGAACTGAAGCGTCACCTGCGAAGCCATGCCTGGGCGGTACGTCCGCCACGCGACCTTCAGGAGCTGTCGCTGCGCGTCGACATGGCCGCGTCACGCCTGTCACAGCAGCTTGACCGCGCCGCGACGCCACCCGAGCTCGCCGCTGCGACCGGCAGCACAGATGCGCTCGTGATGGAAGCGTTGCTGGCGCGGCGCTCGCGCACCGCGGTGTCCCTGCACGCGCCCGCCGGCGGCGAGGACGATGAGATCGTCCTGCAAGACACGCTCGGCGTCAGCGACGACGGCTACGCGCGCGCCGAGACGCGCGCCGTGCTCGACCGGTTGCTGACCGGCGTCTCGCCGCGCGCCCGCGAGGTTCTGCGGCTGCGCTTTTCGCTGGACCTCACTCAGGCGGAGATCGGTTCGCTGCTCGGCGTCGGCGAGATGCAGATCTCACGGATCGTCCGCAAGACAGTCGATCAGCTCAGCCGGCTCGCGGATGACGCGACGATCGCCGGCGCCGCGCCACAGCCCGCCGCCGACACGGCCGGCGCGAAGGCGCAGACGGCCACACCGCCGATGAACGCTCGCGCTGAGGTCGCATGGACCAGGGCGCGGATGTGGGATGCCGAAGCCACCGTTGCACGGCCCTGCGCTCGGCTCGCGGCATAGGCGAGCAGTTACACGGCCGCGACGACGAGCATTGCCGAGCGGCTGACGGGTCAGTCCAGCGCCCGCTTGAGGATGTCGCGCAACACGCCTTGGTCGGTCGCGCTCAATCGCATCACAGCCGGCGGCACCTCTTGGATGACGGCGTGCAGCCGGTCACGAACCTCGACGCCGCGCTCGGTCACGACGAGCATGCGCACGCGCCGATCGTGCTCGGCCTCGCGGCGCTCTACGAGGCCTTGCGCCGCCAAGCCGTCGACGAGGCCGGTCACGTTGGAGCTGTCGCAGTGCAGGGTCGCCGCCAGCTCGCGCATCGGGACCGGATTGTCGGGATCGAGCGCGCGCAGCGCGAACATCTGCGGCGGCGTGAGACCGAACTCCTGCGCGACGCGCAGCATGCGCGGACGCATCTCCCACAAGAGCCGGCTCATGAGCGACCACGCTTCCTCGGCGGCGGTCTTACGACGACGTTTGGCCTCCGTAGCCATTGGCGGGGAGGATAATAGACTTCCGCGATAGTTGACAAGCTCAACTATCGTCCTTACCCTGCCTCGAATGGTTGAAGAGCGCGGAATCGAAGTCGCGGGTCTCGTCCGCGAGTTCAAGGGCGGCATCCGGGCCGTCGACGGCATCGATCTGCAGGTCGCTGCAGGCGAGATCTACGGCTTCCTCGGCCCCAACGGCGCCGGCAAGTCGACGACGGTGAAGGTCCTCACGACGCTGCTGCCGCCGACCGCTGGCCACGCGACCGTGGCAGGATTCGACGTGTCCAAGGACGGGGCGAGCGTCCGCGCCGCCATCGGCGTCGCGCTGCAGGAGGTCGCACTTGACCCGATGCTCACCGGCCGCGAGCACATGAAGCTTCAGGGCGGCCTTCAGGGGATCCCGCGCGCGCAGCGCGCCATGCGCGGCGACGAGCTGCTCGCGCGCGTCGGGCTCTCCAACGCCGCCGATCGCAAGTCCTCCACGTACTCCGGCGGGATGAAACGGCGCCTGGACCTCGCGCTCGCACTCCTGCACGGCCCGCGCATCCTCTTCCTCGACGAGCCCACTACCGGCCTGGACGTGCAGTCGCGCACCGCGCTGTGGGAGGAGGTCGAGCGCCTCGCGCGCGAGGAGGGCACGACGGTCTTCTTGACGACCCAGTACCTCGAGGAGGCAGACGTTCTCGCCGACCGCGTCGGGATCATCGACCGCGGCAGGATCGTCGCCGAGGGCACTCCGGACGCGCTGAAGGCGGGCGTCTCCAAGCCCACCGTCGAGCTCGTCCCGCACGAGTCCGAGGACTGCGGCTCGGCGCGTACCGTGCTGGCGCCGTTCGGCGAGCTGGTCCCCGAGAAGCGCGCCGGATCGGTCGCCGTGCGCTTGAACAACGGCGGCGATCAGCTCACCGAGATCGTCCGAGCGCTGGATCGCGCCGGCGTCGCAATCGCGCACCTCGCCCTCCACGAGCCGACGCTCGACGACGTCTTCCTCGCCAAGACCGGACGCAGCCTCGAGGGCGCCGCCGAGCAGCCAACCGACGAGGCCGCGCCGCCGTCCGGCAATCGAGGGGCACCGGAGCGGGTCCCGGCGTGACTGCGGCCACGGCCACCGGCAGCAGCACGCTCACGCAGGTCGGCCTCCTTGCCGGGCGGGCGGTGTCGCATGTCCTGCGTCAGCCGGCGCAGCTCATCTTCCCGATCGCCTTCCCGCTCGTCCTGCTCGGCGTCAACTCGTCGGGCCTGGATGCAGCGACGCGGCTGCCAGGCTTCCCGGCGGGGAGCTATCTGGACTTCGCCCTCGCGATCCCGTTCATGCAGGGCGCGCTGTTCGCCGCGCTCAACGGCGGGCAGGATCTTGCGCGAGACATCCAAAACGGGTTCCTGGACCGCCTCGCGCTCACGCCGATGTCCGGCGGCGCGCTGCTGGCCGGTCAGTTGGGGGGCGCGCTGTTCATGGGCATCGTGAGCGCCGTGCTGTACCTCGTCGTCGGCGTCCTGTTCGGTGTCGGCATCGCGTCGGGCGTGGCGGGCGCGCTCGTGCTGCTCCTCCTCGCGATCGCGATCTCGTTCGCCTTCGCGTGCTTCGGCACGTTCGTCGCGCTGCGCGCCGGCTCGGGCGAGGCCGTTCAGGGCTTCTTCCCGCTGTTCTTCGTCCTGCTCTTCCTAAGCTCCGCGTTCTTCCCGCGCGACCTCATCGAGCACGACTGGTTTCGTACGGTGGCGACCTATAACCCGGTGTCCTACATGGTCGAGGGGATCCGCAGCCTCGTCATCACCGGCTGGGACGGCCAGGCGCTCGCGCAGGCGTTCGGGATCTCCGCGATCGCGATCGTGCTCTTCCTCGTCCTGAGCAGCCGGGCGCTGCGAACGAGGCTCTTGCGGACCTAACGATGACCTGTGCCGCATACACCTCGTCGGGCAACGGCGGGCGGTCGTGAGCAAGCTCGCCCGCACCCGCTCGGTCGCGCTCGCCGTTGCCTGGCGGGGCATCCACAACGCCTTCACGAACCCGGCGATCCTGCTGCCGAGCGTGATGTTCCCGCTGTTCTTCTTCGTCGCGTTCGCCGGCGGCCTGTCCGGCGTGCAGCACACGCCGCAGTTCGACTTCCCAACGGGCTACAGCGCGTTTCAGTTCGCGTTCGTCTGTATCCAGGCGGCCGCGTTCGGCGGCGTGTTCACGGGCTTTGCGATCGCCGCCGACTTCGAGTTCGGCTTTGCGCGCCGGCTCTTGCTCGCCGCGCCCAACCGCGGCGGGATCGTCATCGGCTACGTGATCGCTGCGATGCTGCGGGCGGCCTTCGTGCTGAGCGTCGTCTTCACCGCCGCGCTCATCAGCGGCATGAACGTCGGCGGCTCGGTGGGCGACATGCTCTCGCTGCTGGCGCTCGCGCTGGCCGTCAGTGCGACGGCGACGTTGTGGGCAGCCGGGATCGCGATGCGCCTGCGCACGATGCAGGCCGGCCCGATCATGCAGATGCCGATCTTCATCCTCATGTTCCTCGCGCCGGTCTACGTGCCGCTGCCGCTCGTCGCGGGATGGGTGCACGACGTGGCCACGGTCAATCCGGTGACGGCGATGCTCGAATCCGCCCGCGGGTTCATCTCCGGCGAGCCGGACAAGGTCGCGATCACGGCCGCCTGTCTGGCGGGGATGTTCGCCCTGACCGTCGTCTGGGCGCGCGGCGGCGTTCGGTCGGCGGAGCGGGCGGGGTAGCGCGCACCCGATTTCGAGGATCGGCGCCGCTATCGCCGCCGGCATCACGAAAGCGACGGGTGACAACGTCGCCGGCGGTCTCGTGACGCTCGTCGTGGTCGTACTGATCGCGGTTGTGCTCGTCGCGGGCTATCTCATGCGCCTGTTCACGACGTACACGATCTCCAACCACCGCCTGCACATCAGGCGCGGGATCGTCGCGCGCCGAGCAGCAAGCGCCGATCAACCGCGTGCCGAACGTTCAACACCATCGGTCGGTGCTGCAACGCGTGCTGATGGTCTGGGCCGCCGGCGACGACTACGACTTCGAGTTCGAGGGTGTCTGGAGCCCGGCTGACGTAGTGGCCCGCCCGGTGCACCGCGCGCAACGCGAAGTCGATCTGCCGGCGTTGGCGCCGGCCGGCGCCGGATCTGCGCGCGGTGGCGCTAGCCGCGCGAGGTGAGGCCGCGGCGCACGCGCGCGGCGCGGGACTTCTTGCGTGCTCCGGTGTTGCGATGCAGCGCGCCGCGCTTGATGGCCTTGTCGATCGTGCTGACGAGCGTGCGGTGCTCGGCATCGGCGAGCTCGTCGTCACCGGCGCCGACGGCGGCCTCGAGGCGGCGGAAGTACGTGCGCACCGCCGAGGTGTAGTGACGGTTCTCCAGGCGCTCGCGTTCGGAGCGCAGGATCCGCTTCTTCTGAGAGTGAATGTTTGCCATGGCGTGAAAGCGCCGCGGGCCCAGCCGCGGCGGTCCCTAGAGTAGCGCAACCGATGGCCGCGAAGACACGCCCAGCCGCCCGCGCGCGTACGCCCGGCGGCGGCGGACGCATCGCCCGCAACACCGCGGTCTTCTCGATCCTGACCGGCCTGTCGCGCATCGCCGGGCTCGTGCGAGAGGTCGTCGCTTCGAGCTTCTTCGGCACGAGCGGCGCGTTCTCGGCGTTCACGCTCGCGTTTCAGATCCCGAACCTCGTTCGCAACCTGTTCGCCGACGCTGCGCTGAGCGCGGCGTTCGTGCCGGTCTTCACCGAGCTGCTGGAAAAGGGGAGACGGCGCGACGCCTACCGGCTCGCGTCGACGTTCGTCGTGTTGATCGCGGCCGCACTGACGGCGATCAGCGTGTTCTTCGTTCTGCTGGCGCCGTATCTGATGCCGATCATCACCGGCGACAAGTTCTCCGACGAGCTCGACCAGCTGACCGTCGGGCTCTCGCAGGTGCTGTTTCCGATCGTGCTGCTGCTCGGCCTGAACGGCCTCGTCGTCGGGATCCTCAACGCCTACGACCACTTCACGGTGCCGGCGCTCGCGCCGCTGGTGTGGAACTTCGTGATCATCGCCGTGCTGATCGCGATCCGGCCGGGGTTCAGCGGCGACGAGGAGCTCTACGCGTACGCGATCGGGGTGCTGATCGGGACCGTCGTGCAGCTCGCGATGGCGCTCCCGGTCCTGCGGCGGCTGGATTTCGGATTCGCGCGCACGATCGACGTCCACGACCCGCGCGTGCGCCAGGTGCTGACGCTCATGCTCCCGGTGACGCTGAGCCTCGGGCTGATCAACTTCAACCTGCTGATCAACTCGACGCTAGGCACCGCGATCTCCGACGAGGTACCGCGTGCGATCGATGCGGCGTTTCGCCTGTACATGCTCCCGCAGGGGATGTTCAGCGTCGCGATCGCGACGGTCCTGTTCCCGTCCTTGGCGCGGCTGGCGGTACGTCGCGACGTGGACGGGCTGCGCGCGCTCACGGGCACCGGCACGCGCCAGATCTTCCTGACGCTGATTCCCGCGGCGGCGTGCACGCTCGTGCTCGCCGAGCCGATCACGCGGCTGGTCTACGAGCGCGGCGCCTTCGATGCGCACTCGACGCAGCTCGTCTCCGAGGCGCTGTTCTGGTTCTCCTTCAGCCTGCCGTTCGCGGGCGTGAACCTGCTGCTCACGCGCACGTTCTTCTCGCTACAGCGGCCGTGGCTGCCGACCGCTCTCGGGGCCGCGACCCTGGTGCTCAACGCGATCGTCGCGCTGGCGCTCTACAAGCCCTACGGCGTCGCCGGCATCGTCATCGGCACCGCGGTCGCGAGCGCTGCGATGACGGCCGGACAGGCGTACTACCTGCGGCGCGAGGTGGGTGGCCGGCTGGAGGGTGCGCAGACCGCCGCGGCGACGGGGCGGATCCTGCTTGCCTCCGCGGCGCTGGGGCTGGTCACCTACGGGTTGTGGAGCGGCCTGGACTCCCTGCTCGGCCGCTCGCTCCCGGCGCAGGTCATCTCGGTCGGGGTCGCCCTGACCGCGGGCATCGTCGTCTACGCGGCTGCGGTGCTGTCCCTGCGGGTCAAGGAGGCCGACCAGATCCGCGAGCTGGTGCGGGCGCGGCTGGCGGCCCGCCGGCCGCCGAGCTGATTGGTTCGCTCATGCCGCCGGTGCCACGCGGGGCGGCGAGCCGAGCGCGGCCCAGGCGCCCACTCCCACGGCCCGACCCCCGGCGGGTATGTGTTTGATGTCACGCTGCCACCGGTCGTGGGCGGGGAGGATGCTTGACCCACAGCATGGCAGCCTCGACATCGCACTCCGTCTTCATCAGCTACCGGCGCGTCGACGCCGGCGGCTGGCCTGGACGCCTGGAACGACAGCTCATCGACCGCTTCGGGTCCGAGCGCGTATTTCGCGACATCCGGATCCCGGCGGGCGTCGACTATGAGGATCACATCGAGCGCGTCCTCGACGAGTGCAGTGTCCTGATTGCCATGATCGGCCCGGACTGGGCGACGTCGAGCGGGGCGCATGGCATCGCACGCATCGATCAGCCCGATGACCTCTTGCGCGAGGAGATCGAGCGGGCGCTGCGGCGCCCCGACGTCACGGTCATCCCGGTGCTCGTCGAAGGGGCGGTCATGCCCGCCGCCGCCGACCTACCCGCGAGCATGAGCGCGCTCGCGAAGCGCCAAGCGATCGTCCTGACCGACCAGGACTGGGATCACGACGTCAACATCCTGATCGAACGGCTGAGCGGCCTGCTGGGCGAGAAGCCGACCTTCGCGTCGCGGGTGCCGCGCCGCTCGGCCGTGGTGCTGGCGACGCTTTGCACCGCCGTGGTCGTGGGAACGGGCATGTTCGCGATCCGAGACTCCCTTCTGCCGGACCAGTCCTCCACAGCCGGCGCGTCGATGGTGAGCTACCAGAAGGCCGTCGGCAAGATCTGCACGCATGTCAACATGACCGATCGCCAGGCGGCCGCGGACGCCCGGCGGCTGAAGAGGCGACTGCGCACGGCGCAAGGCATCCTCGAGCAGCGCGATGCCCTCCTCGAAGCCGTCCGCCGCACGAACGCCGGCACCGCGTACGAGCTGTCGCAGTTCAAGGGCCTTTCGAGCCCGACGTCGCTGACGCGGCGCCATCGCAGCACGCTCGCCGCGTGGAGCGCCAATCAGCGGCGCCTGGTCGAATACCAGCGCCGGCTGGATGGCGCAGGCGGCCGCCCACGGCTCCACGCGTCGATCCGGTACCTCGCGTCGATCCGGCCCAAGCTTGCTCGGGGCGGCATCGACGTCCGCGCCGGCCTCGTCAACCTCGGCGGCG
>DASVPU010000321.1:0-22897 GCA_036389475.1 Solirubrobacteraceae bacterium | reverse complement strand
AGATCCTCGACCGCGACGAGCTGCGCGGGCACCGCGGGCGCTCCCGCAGGGCGCAGCTTGACGGTCGTCCCGGCGTGCGGCTCGAAGCGTGCGCGCTTGAGGCCGCCGGTCCTGGCGCGCGGCGCGCCGGAAGTCTTCGCCGCGGCGGCGGAAGCGAGCTCGGGAAGCGTCAGGCCGATCGCCACGGTCATGCCGCCGATCAGGACGCGCCGGCGCGTGAACATTTGTCGTGCTGCGGCGTCTTGCTGCACCCGCCATCTATCGGCAGGTTGAGCGTCGTTCATAACCTAGTCTCCGCACGTGTTCGTGCAGCGAGCGCGAACGCCACGACTATCTTCGCCGGCCGTGTTCTCTACGGCCATGGCCCTTTCTCCATCGCGGCGCCCCGGCGCGCCGGCACGGCCTGCACGCCGGCGGGCTCTCACCGGCGTTGCCTGCGCCGCCGCGCTTGCTCTCGCCCCGGCCAGCGCGACCGCCCAGGCTCCGCCATCCGGCTGTCCCGGCGCGAACGCCGCCTGCCCGTACCTGTCGGGCTCGCAGATCGGCCAGCGCAGCGGCGGCGTGCTGCGCTTCCCGCAGGCGGTCGCGATCGGCCCTGACGGAGCCGTCTACGTCGCCGACCAGTCCTCGAACGTCGTCCAGGTCTTCGGCCCGGACGGCGGCTTCCTGCGCGAGGTCGGGATCGCGGGGACGCGCCCGGGGCAGCTCGGCTCGGTCGGCGCGATAGCGGTCGCGCCCGACAACACGCTGTACGTGGCCGACGGCTCCAACCGGATCGATCGCTACGGCTCAAGCGGCCAGTTCATCGGCTCGTTCGGGAGCGCCGGCACCGAGGTCGGTCAGTTCTACTTCGGCGCGGGCGGCGGCAACGATGCCGGCGCGGGCGGCGGGCTGGCCATCGGAGGCGGCTTCATCTTCGTCTCCGACAGCGGCAACGACCGCATCCAGCGCTTCCGGCTGGACGGCAGCGAGGCAACCGAGATCGTCGCGCCCGGGCGCCTTGCTTACCCTCGCGGGCTGGCGGTCCGCGGCTACCGGCTGCTCGTCGCCGACGACCAGCACCATCGGCTCGTCGTCTTCGACACCGGCGGGCGCTTCCTGGGCACGATCGGCAGCGGTCCCGGCCAGGGACCGGGGCAGCTGAACTTCCCGTACGGCGTGGCGCTGGACGCGCCCGGTCGCGTGTTCGTCGCCGACGACCTCAACCAGCGCGTCGTGCGCTTCGGCTCGGCACCGGCCTATCCGTACAAAGGGCGCTGGGGCTCATACGGCACGGCGCCGGGCCAGCTCGCCTACCCGCGCGGGATCGCGGTGGACGCAGCCGGCGCGGTGTACGTCACGAACACCGGCAACGACCGCATCGACGTGTTCGATCGCGGCGGGGCGCTGCTGCGCTCGTTCGGCTCGTCGGGACGCGCACCCGGCCAGTTCAACGCCCCGCTCGGAGTGGGCGCCGATGCCAGCGGCATGCGCGCCGTCACCGACTCCGTGAACGGACGCATCGAGCTGCTGACGCCCGACGGCGCGCTGGCGGCGGTCTGGGGCTCGCCGGCGCCCGGGCCGACGATCCTCCCGCGGCCGGTCGCGGTCGCGTTCGACGCCGTCGGCGACGCGTTCGTGCTCGACCAGCGTCGCGCGCGAATCGTCGTCTTCGAGCGAGCGACCGGACTGCCGAAGCTGACGATCGGCTCGCAGGGCAGCGGGCCGGGCCAGATGCTCGACCCGTCGGCGCTCGCGATCGACGCGACCGGGACGATCTCGGTCGCAGACGCCGGCAACGACCGCATCGTCCGCTTCACCACGGCCGGCGACTACCTCGGGGCGCTGACCGGCACCGGCAGCCTGCGCGGGATCGCGGTGACGGCCGATGGGCAGCGCACGTACGTCTCGACGACCGACAACTTCATCACGGTCTACGACGCCGCCGGCGCTGACGTCACGCAGTTCGGCGGGCGCGGCAAGACGCTCGGAAAGCTCGAGGCGCCGGCGCAGATCGCGCTCGATGCGGGCGGCAACCTGTGGGTCGCCGATCGGGGCAACAGCCGCGTGCAGCGCTTCGGTCCCGCCGGGCAGCGGCTTGGGGTCTTCGGCGAGCGCGGCGCCGGACCGGGCCAGTTCA
Source organism: Solirubrobacteraceae bacterium (assembly GCA_036389475.1). Lineage (GTDB taxonomy): Bacteria > Actinomycetota > Thermoleophilia > Solirubrobacterales > Solirubrobacteraceae > CADCVQ01. Next base: position 20,778 of record DASVPU010000321.1, on the reverse strand, counting down.
TCAACCCGACCGGCGTGAGCATCAACTGCAACGGCGTGCTGACCGTCACCGACACGAAGAACAACCGCGTCCAGCAGTTCGCTCTGGCGGTGCCGGCGGTGGCGCCGTGCTCGGCGTTGGGGCCGCTCGGCAATCCCCCGCCGCCGAAGCTGCCGACGCTCCCGACGCCGCTCGGGCCGCAGCTCGGCGTGAGGGTCCTGCGCGCGAGCCGCCTGTTCGGCTATCGCCAGCTTCCCCTGCGCGTCGGCTGCGACACGGTCTGCACGTTGACGGCGACCGGCACGCTCACCGAGCGCCGCAAGCCGCGTAAGCGCCGGCGCGCGGTGTCGGTGAGCCTGCGCAAGACGACGATCTCCCTGCCAGCGGGCGACACGAAGGTCATCCGGCTGGCGGCGTCCGCGCGTAACGTCGCGCGGCTGCGCACGGCGATGAAGCGCCGGCGCGGACTGACCGTGACGATTCAGCTCGTCGCAACAGCAGAGGTCGGCGAGCCGACCGCGGTCTCCAGGCGGCTGACGGCGACGGGCTGAGGCGGCGCCGGGCCGAAGATCAGGCCCGTGCCGTGACATCGAGCCGCGCAAAGCGCGGGTCGTCCTCCTCGAGCATCTTCCCCAACACCGTGCGGACCGCATCGACGTCCAGCGTCTGAGCGACAAGCATCGCTTCGATGTCGGCCCAGTCGCGCGTCCGGTCGAACATGATCTTGAACACGGCTAGCTCGATCGGGCCGAGCACCGGGATCTGCGTCTGCGCGAAGGGCACGGTCGTCGCGTGGCGCGCGGCGTCCTCGTGGACCGGGACGCTGTCGAAGAACAGGTCGATCGGCGTCCCCTCCCACCACAAGCGAACCTGAGCCTCGCGCGCGATGGTCTCGGCGGTCCCGGGAGGCTGGTGGACGCCCGGCGGTAGGGCCGCGAGAACTCCCGCGCATGCAGGGGCGGGCACGAATACGTTGACGTCGATGTCGCTGGTTCCTCTGGGGTCGAGCGTCCAGTACGCAAGGGCGATCGCGCCGCCGAAGGCGTGCGGAACGTTCTGCGCCGCCAGCGCCCGATGGAGCGCCACGACCCGCTCGGGGAGCGTCATCGGGCCTTGAGCTCTAGCCTGGGAAAGCGAAGCTCGGACTCGTGGCGCGTCGGCAGCGCCTCGGCGAGCGCGAGGACGTCCAGCAGCGTGCGGTTGACGCGGGCGTGATCGGCCTGCGACGGCCGCACGACGACCGGCACCCCGCGTTTGACGGTCAACCGTGCACCTGTGGCAGCGAGCAGCCGGCTCAGCGTGGCGATCGACGGCTGCTTGGCCTCCGTCTCGTAGGCCGAGATCGTGGCCTGCGACGTCCCCGCCCGCTCGGCCAGCTGCGCCTGGGTGAGACCGGCGCGCCGCCGCGCCGCCTGCAGTTCGCGACCAGGGTCCACGGAGGGAACAATATCCGCTTAGATATGAGCGCGCAATGACACCGAGGTCAGACCGCCGGCTCGAGCAGCGGTTCCCCGACCGGCAGGCGCTGCTCCCGCTCGCCATCCAAATTGCGCTTCATCGGCTCGTCCAGCCACCCCAGCTTGCGGAGTTGCGAGCTGGCCAGCGTCGCGACGCTGACGAGCAGCGGAAGCGCGCCGAGCAGCACCATGCCCAGGTGAATCCCGACCGTCGCCGCCAACGGCCCGGCCGCGAGGTAACCGAGCGGCATCAGCAGGAACGTGCCGAACGAGTCGATGGAGTCGACGCGCGACAGGGCCTCTGCCGGTACCTGCTGCTGAAGCAAGCCGATCCAAAGGACGGTCGCCGTCGACATGGCCGCGCCGGCGAGCAACGAGAAGGCCGCGATCAACGGCAGCCCGAATCCGCTGGCGAACGCCGCGGGGCGAGCGGCGGCGATCGCCAGCAGCACGGCCATGGCAACCGCCGGCCGGCGGAAGCGGATGCGCAGGCTCAGGATGCTGCCGGCGAGCGCGCCGGCACCGAAGGCGCCCGTGAGGATCGACCACGTGCCGATGCCGCCGAGCTCGGTGCGGGCCAGCTCCGGGCCCAGGACGAGGATGGCGGGCATCGCGAGCGCGCCGAAGAGCATGAAGTTGACGATCGAGATCCAGAGCCAGCTCCTGGACCGGACCTGAAACCAGCCGTCCCTCAGATCCGCGACCAGGCGAATGCGCCGGGACTGGCTGCGCGCTTCTCGGGTCGGGCGCAGTCGCGCCAGCAGAAGTGCGCTGACCGCGAACGTGGCCGCGTCCGCCGCCACAGCACCACCGGCGTGAAATTGGGCGACCAACAGGGCCCCCAGTCCCGGCCCGACGATCAGCGACAGGTCGAAGGTCATGCGCAGCAGGGCGTTGGCCTGCGGCAGGCGGCGGGCGTTGACGATCTGGGGCAGAAGGCCCGCGAGCGCTGGACTGAAGAACGCCTCGGCGGTGCCGTGGACGGCCTGCAGCAGGACGATCTGCCACAGCTCTGCGTTTCCCGACAGCAGCAGCGCGGCAAGCGTGCCCTGCGCGAGAACGCGCAGCGCATCGGAGATGAGCATCAGCCGCCGGCGCCGGACGCGATCGGCCACAACACCGCCGATCAGCAGGAAGACGGCGAGCGGCGCGTACCGGGCCACCAAGACCGCGCCGAGCGCGCCCGGCGAGCCGCCGATCTCCAGGACGGCGAAGGCGACGGCGATGGTCGCCATGGCGTCTCCGAGCGTCGACAGCGCCTGGCCGGCGAAGACGAGGCGGAAATCGCGCGCTGCGAGCACGCCGACGCGCGCGCCGACGGATGGGGTGGTCACGGTGTCGTCCGTCGATGCTGCCGTCGAGCGGGCTACTACGCTGCGAGCCCGTCAGCGGACGCGAGCGCCGGCGACGCGGCTGGTTCGGCGTGGACCTCGGCGGCCGATGTCGCTGGCTCGCGGGCCAGCAACCAGTCTCGGACGATGGCGGCCGCCTCGTCGGGGGCGGGCATCGAGAGCCCGACATGCTTGGATCCGCGCCAGATCTCATACGCGACGTTCTCGGCGGGAGCGACGATCGTGTCCCCCCGTGATCGCAATGTGGCGACGTGCTGTTGCATGAACGGCTTCGTCCAGAGCACGCCGTTCATGTGCGGGAGATACAGCGACGGTGACGGCGCCGCGGCCAGCGCCGTCGTCGCCGGGGTGGCCATCGTCCCGAGCGCGGCAGCGGCGAGCGTGTTCGCCGACGCCGGCAGGACGACGATCGCATGGGCGGTCAGGGCGACCTCGATCGGGTTGAGTCCGGGCGTGTCGCACGTCAGCACCCGGTCTGCGAACCAGTTCACGACCTCGGGGCGGACGAAGCGCTCGGCGGACGTCGTCATCAGGACGCTGATCTCGAGATCCAGCTCAGCCCTGAGCTCTGAGAGGTAGGCGGTGAGGATGATCGCGGCGCTCGATCCGGTTGCGATCAACAGCAGCGGTTTGGAATCCATCGGTGATCCTCCGGGGTTGCGCGTAGAAGGGCGTCGGGATCTGGGTTGAAAGACTGGGAGGTGAGGCGGTCGATTGGGTGCCGGTCGGAGGGGTCTGGCTCGGCCGGTCGGCCGTGCCAGACCCCATGCAGACCTGGCAGATCAGCAGCGGGGCGGGGCGATGGTCATGTCATCCCTCCTCTCGGGTCCAATGGCGTTGACAAGCTGTGGGGTCGACTGCGGTCAACCGACCGACCGGGGCAGTGAGCTGAAGGCGCAGCCGGCGGGAGCCTGCTCCAGCGTGCCCGGCTCGCTGCCCTTGGGCAGAATCGAGAAGTCGTGGATGACGAGCGTCCCGCGGCCTTCGTTGCGGATCGCATGGACCTTCCCGGGGCTCACCAGGAAGGCGTCTCCGGCGTCGTACCGGCGTCGCGTGCACCCGCTGTCGCCGCCGAGGTAGAGCGCGGCCGTGCCACGGCTGATCGAAGCCAGGGCAGGGCCGCTGTGGGAGTGCCACGCGGTCGCCTGGGCCTGCTTGATCGTCAGCCTGACGATCTCGATGTCCGAGGAGCCCTTCGTGTCGATGTGCGCAGCCCCCGGCAGGGCCGACTGGACGAGAACCTCGGCCGACACGGGCTCCGCGGCGCCGCTGCCGACGGACGTCGCACCGCTGCCGAGCGCCAGATACGCGACGGGACCGGCGAGCAGCAAGGTCGCGGCGACGACAGCCGCTCCGCGGCGGGTCCTCCTGGGCCCGAAGGCGGGAGGCGTCGGGTCATCGGTGGACGGCGGCGCTGTGTTTGACATGTGGGACTCCGAGCGGTCGTGGGAGGCGGGAAGGCGCTGAGCCCGGCCCTCGTTGTTCGATCAACTGCACGGTCGGCATGGTTGCCGCGAGCGGCCGCCGCCGCGTGAGCAACGGCCTACTCAACTTCCGACGCGGCTTACTCACGAGCGCCGGTCAGTCGAGGCCAACCGGCACAGCGGCATTGGTCAGCCGCCGACGCGAGTCGCTGTGTCGGGGGGGCAGGCGAAGTACAGTTGCGCGCAGATCATGGCCCCCACGACCACGCAGGATCGGGACGGACAGATCCTGCGCAGCACGCGCTGGGCGAGCCTCGTCGTCTTCGCGATCCTCGTGCCCGCGCTGGTGATCCTCTGGGGCATGCCCGGCCGCACCGCCGACCTATGGGCGTGGACGATCGAGCCGGACCTGACGCCGATCTTCCTCGGCGCGGGCTACGGCGCCGGGGCGTACTTCTTCTTGCGCACGTTTCGCTCCGAGGAGTTTCACCCGTCGGCAGCCGGCATCTTCGGCGCCGCGTTCTTCGCGACGCTCATGCTCATCGCGACCCTCGTCCACTGGGATCGCTTCAACCACGGCGACGCGCCGCTGATCGGCGCGATCGTCTTCTACGGCTGGGTCGCCGTGTACATCGTCTCGCCGGTGGTGGTGTTCGCCCTGTGGTGGTTCAACCGTCGCACCGACTCCGGGGAGCCTGCCCCAGGTGAGCCGATCGTGCCCGCGCGGGTCGGGCGGATGGCGCAGGCCGTTGCGGTCGGAGCGTTCCTTGCCGCCGGGATGTTCTTCCTTGCCCCGAACACGGCGATCGACATCTGGCCCTGGCAGCTCACGCCGCTGACCTCCCGCGTTCTCGGCTCGTTCACGGCCCAGGTCGGCGTGGGGGCGCTGCTGCTGTCGCTGGATCGCCGCTGGAGCGCCTGGAAGCTCATCGTGCAGACGTTCCTCGTCGCCACAGCGCTGCTGCTCGTCGGAGCGATCCGCGCCTGGCATGACTTCGACACCGGCAACGTCCTCACCTATCTCTACCTCGGCGGCCTGGTCGGCGCCGATATCGCCTTGCTGTTGCTGTACCGCAGCATGACCAGCCGGAAGCCGCCCGCTGACGCTTGATTTGCTAGAAGGGCCCGAAGAGCCACTGCGCTGGGGAGGCGGGATCCTCGCCACGCCAGAACTCTGCCCACAGCTCACGGAACTCGGGGCGCGAGAGGTAGCCGTCGCCGTCGAGATCCAGTCGCGGGAAGACCTCGTCCACTCCCGCGTCGGATCCCTTCCAGGCCCTGACGACCTGCTTGTGCTCATCGATGGCGATGAGCCCGTCGCCGTTCTCGTCGATGGCGTCGAACATCGCATCCGCCGTCGCCATGATCTCCGCATCCATCGAACCGAGCTGATCGACGGTCAGCATCACCTCGTCGAGGGTGACCTTGTCGTCGCGGTCCTGGTCGGACGCAGCGAGCAGGGTTCCCCACCAGCCCATCATGATCGACCGCATCCGTTCGTATTCCGCGGAGCCCGGCTCCCAGTCCCGGATGCCCACCCAGCGCTCCGTCAGCGCCTCGATGTCCTCTTCCTCGAGGAAGCCGTCCTGGTTGACGTCCATCGCGTTGACCACGCCTGCGACCTTGCGCCTCTGAAACTCGCTCGCCATCTGGCCCTTTACCCTTGACCGTCGCCGCCTCGAATTACCCTAGCGTCCTCCACCGGTCCGACTTGACGCACCTGAGTAGCGCGGGCCGCCAGGTTGAGTAGGTACGTGCTCATGTCGGCACGTCCGGCTGCTGCAACCATCCGGCGAGTCATGACCAATCTCTACGGCGACGGTCTCATCGGACTGACCCGCGAGGAAGGAGCAGCCCGTGTCGCACTATGAGTTCCTCACCAGCTGGTGCTTGGACGCGCCGATCGAGCGCGTCTTCGGCGTGCTCAACGACACCGCCGCCTTTCCGGAGTGGTGGAAGGGCATGGACGCGGTAACGGTGCTCGAGCCCGGCGACGCCGACGGTGTCGGCGAGCTGGCCCGCTACACGTGGCGCGGCGCGCTGCCGTACGCCCTCTCCTTCGACTCGCGCGTGATGCGCGTGGAGGCGCCGTATCTCATCGAGGGTCACGCCACGGGGCAGCTCGAGGGCATCGGCGTCTGGCGCCTGTTCGCGGGCGCGGACAGCACCACGGTGCTCTACAGCTGGCAGGTTCGGACCACGAAGCTGTGGATGCGCATGTGGGGTCCGCTGGTCCGCGGCGGCCTGCGCTGGAACCACGACCGCGTCATGCGTCAGGGCGGCCTGGGACTGGCCAAGCAACTCGGTGTGTCACTGCTTCTGCAGAAGTAAGCCCCCTGGTGGAGACCTACTCATACCCGCGCGTGACGAGCGTGGTGAGGTCTTCTCTTCGCGAGATGCCGAGCTTGCGGTAGGCGCGCTGGAGGTGGTTGTCGACCGTCCGGATCGAGACGACGAGCCGATCGGCGATCTCGCGGCTGGTCAGGCCCCCCGCGGCGAGCAGGGCGACCTCACGTTCACGAGCGGTGAGCTCGTCTACGACGCGCTCTCCGACCAGGGTCGGCGGACGCGCGCCCTCGCACTCGCCCAGGAAGGCAGCCGCGCGCTGGGCCGCCGCGCGGGCGCTGGCCTCACGTCCGCGCTTGCGAAACGCGACGGCAGCGGCGTCCGCAGCCTCCGTGGCCAGCAGCAGCGCATCCTGAGCACCAAAGCGCTCGGCGACCTCCAGTAGCGCCTCGCCGTCGCCCTGCAGCAGGCTGACCACGTGGGCAGCTGCGGTGTGTGGATAGGGACCTTCGGCGCGGCCGGCCAAGCGGCTCAGGCGCTCTGCCGCCGAGGCCGGTCCGCCGAAGCGGATGACCGCATGCAGGGCTTGGATGGCGAAGCCGTCCTGTCCGAGCGATTCGGCGCGATCTGCCGCAGCGAGGGCTTGCGCACACGCGCGCGACAGCTCACCACCCGCCGCGGCGGTCCAAGCGCGCGTCAGCTCGAGGGCGACCTCGAAGTTGCGCGTCCCGCGGGCGGGGGTCGCCTCCAGCTCAGCGAGAGCGTGCTCCGCCAGCTCGTTGTCGCCCGCCTGGGCGGCAGTTTGCGCGATCCCCGCCAGCGGCCAGGGCAGCAGTCCCACCGGATCGGTCTCACGCGCGAGCGCGGCGCTCTCGCGATACCAGCGCAGCGCCGTACGCACGCGCCCCCGCGCCTGCCACGTAGTGCCCAGCGCAAACGCTGCATGCGCCGTGCCCTCCGGCGATCGCGTGGCAAGACCGAACTCGTACGTGCGCTGCGCAGCATCGGTCGCGTCGACAAGTCGCCCCGCGACCTGCAGCGCCAGCGGACGCGAACCCAGCAGATACTCCTCGATCAGCGGCAGCTCGTCGCGGTGCTCGCGGGCGACGGGCAGCCACGCGCCGATCACCGAGACCGCTTCGTCGCCGCGTCCGCGCATCATCAGCGCCGTGGCGACGGTCAACGCGGCTCGCAGGCGGGTCTGCTCGCGCGCCTGCCCGGCGCGTAGGAGCGGAACGGCGGCGTCCAGCGCCTCCAGCGGCTGCCCCAGGGCGCACGCAAGCCAGGCGCGCAACGCCAGGAGCTCGTCGCGCAGCGCTACATCGGAGATGGCCTGCTCGGCGCGGCGCAGCGCGCCGTCGGCATCGCTTGTTCGGTCAAGGCCCCAGAACAGGTTGCTCGCGCGCGCGATGGCGACCGCCAGACGCTCGCTGTCCAGTCTCGCCTCACGCTCCAGAGCGCACAAGAGCGCCTCGGCGTCGGCTCCACGACCCGCGCCGGCGCGCGCCCGCGCGAGTGCCAGCCGGGCGCGAAACCCGCCCTGCTGCAGCGCCGCCAGCGCGAGGCGCTCCGCCAACGACCAGTCGAGCCTGGCGAGAGCCTGCTCGGCGGCGCGCACGAACAGATCGCCGTCTGCCTCCGCACCGCACTCCAACCGCCACGTGGCGACCCGCAGGACGTCCGCACGGCGCCGCGCGCCGTTGCGCTGGACCGCGTCCGCGAGGCGCAGCCGGATGCCCTCCAGGTGCGTCCGCGTGAGGCGCGCGCGGATCACCTCGCCATGCAGCGGATGCGCGACATCCACATACCGGCGACGGCGATCCTCCGAGCGCTCGATCAAGCCGCGCCGCTCGAGAACGTCCAGCGCCGCCGTCTCGGGACCGTGCAGCAGTCCCACCTCCAGCGGCGCGCCGACGGCAACCAGCTCCAGGACGCCCAGCGGCGCCGGTGGCAGATCGCTCAGACGGGTGGCGACCAACTCCGTCAAGCGCATCCCGACCGCCGCGTCCCCGCGCCACCGCCAGATCCCGCCCTCCTCGACCAGAGCTTCCTGCTCGACGCCGTAATGAATCAGCTCACGCAGGAAGAGGGCGTTGCCCCGCGTCAGCTCCCATAGGAAGTTGACGCTGCGGCCGTCCACCGCGGCGCCCAGCACCTCGCCCAGCAGGCGCTGCAGGTCCTCGCGCGACAGCGCGCGCAACTGCACCAGCTCACAGAGCTCGTCCTTCCACAGCGACTGCACGGCATCCGGTGCAGGCTCGCCGGGGCGAACGGTGATCACGACGAACACGTCGCTGCCTGCCGCCAGCTGGTGCACCAGCGTCGCCGACGCATCGTCGAGTAGGTGGGCGTCATCGACGCACACGACCATCCCGCCGTCGCCCGCACGCGCCAGCACCGCATGGCGTACGCGCGCCAGCAGCTCCGCGGTGCCCGACACAACTCCGTCCAACGGCGGCAGCAGCGCCGCGAACGCGCCCAGCGGGATCGACGACGCCGAACGGGTCGCTCGGATCCACTGCACAGCGTGTCCCGACGACGCGGCCGCTTCGGCGATCTCGCCGGTCAGGCGCGTCTTGCCAACGCCCGGCTCGCCCGACACGACGACCCCGCCCGCCGACTGGCCGGACAATCGTCCATGTGCGAACGCCAGCTCCTCATCGCGCCCGACCAGCGGCCATTTCAACCGGTCGACGATGGCTGCCTTGCTCACCGCCGTCACGATCCCACACCGGGGGGCTCCCTCTCAAGGCCCGGCGCGCCGCGGCGAGGGTTGCGTGTCGAGTTGACGTCAGCTCGCAGCGGCCGTGTTCGCCTCGCGTATGATCCGCGCCGCGTTGTCGGGTCCAAAGAAGGCGCGAACGGGCAGCGTGCCCGCCATGACGCTCGCGAAATCGTCGCTCGCCTCGCGGCTCGTCGCGATTGCACCCAGCAGTTGGCGCATGTCCGCTGGCGCAGGCTCGACCTTCGCGAACTCGCACGTGAGGCCATACAGCGCCAGCGACGCATCGTCGCGCGCCTGCTGTGTCGCGGCCATCGCCTCGTCGTAGGGCCGTCGCCCGGCGAACGTGTCGTCGAGGGCGGCCGACACCGCCTCGGCGTCGCGAAACGCGTCGCTGATGCCGAAGGCAGTGACCGGATCCTTGTGATAGCCGGCATCGCCGACGAGTGCCCAGCCCCGTCCGTAGGGCTTGCGGAAGAAGCCCGGAAGATCCGCGGTGCCGGTGAAGCGCGTCTCGCGCGTGGCGCCACGTATCCGCTCGGCGAACTCGGGCGCGAGCTCGAACGTCCTCATGTAGTGCCCCTCGTAGTCCTTGCGGTTGGCCTCGAACTGCGACCGCGGCCAGCCGACGATCACGCACGTCAGGCCGTCGTGGGTAGGGAGCACGCCCCAGTCGCGACGGCTCTCTCCACGGCTGTAGAACGCGGCGCCGGCGGTGGGAAGCCCGCTCCAATATGCGTAGTAGCCCACCTGCTGCGTCGGCACCTCGTTGTACTGGTCGGGACGCACCGCCTTGGCCACGAGCGAGTTCCTGCCGTCCGCTCCGATCACGACGCGCGATCGCTCGCTCACCGCGGCGCCACTCTTTGCGCGGCCACGGATGCCCGTCACCTCGCCGTCCTCGATCAGGATCTCGTCGACGGTGAACGACTCGCGTAGCTCAGCGCCCGCGGCGACGGCGGCTTGCACGAGCAGGTCGTCCAGCACCAGCCGGCGTGGGCAGAAGGCCCCGGGCACGCCGTCGGCCCGCCGCGGGGAGCCGGAGATCGTTATCGGCCCGAAATCGAACGAGTACGTCGTGATCGGTGGGCAACCCGTTGCTTGGAGATCTTCCAGCAGTCCCCACCGCTTCAGGGCCGCGATTCCCGGAGGGTGGATGAGATGTGTCGACATCGTGTCGCTTGGGAACCTCGCCTTGTCCACCAGCAGAACGCGATAGCCGCTACGCGCCAGCAGCATCGCGGTTGGCGAGCCCGCACACCGAGCGCCGACGACGATGACGTCATAACGCCTGCTCATACTGGTCCTCTTTCCTCTTAATCCACCGACGCGAGCATGGCACCCGTCGGAGGTGCGCGCAACGACTGATAAGGCCGACCGGACCGGCGGCTACGTTGCCGTCGTGCTCTCGGTGGCCCGGCGCGAGCCCTCCGCGATCCTCCTCGCCGCTCAGTTGGCCGGAGTGCTGCTGTATCCGCTCATGGAGGGCAGCGGCGCAGGTCGCGCGCTGTTCAGCGTCTTCGGCATCGCCATCCTCGGCCTCGTCGTGCTGGCCGTTCGCAGCTCCCCCGGGCTGACCTGGATCGGCGCGACGCTCGGCATCCCAGCGACCGTGTTGCTGCTGATTCAGGCCGTCAGCGGCCGCGACAGCCTCATTCCGTACTCCTCGGCCGTAGAGGCGATTCTCTACTTCTATGCCGCCGGCGCTCTGGTCGCCTACATGCTCGCCGACCGCGAGATCACGCGCGACGAGCTCTTCGCCGTCGGTGCCACCTTCACGCTTGTGGCCTGGGCGTTCGCCTACCTCTACACGGTGTGCCAGGCGATCGAGCCCGGCAGCTTCACCGCGGCGATCGACCCGACCGCCGATCGCACGTGGATGGAGCTGCTGTTCTTGAGCTTCACGACCCTGTCGAGCACCGGCCTGAGCGACGTCGTGCCGGTCCAGCCCTTCGCCCGCGGACTCGTGATGCTCGAGCAGCTCGCGGGCGTCGCCTACGTGGCGATGGTGGTGTCGCGGCTCGTCGGCCTGCTCGTCATGCATCGGCCGGACGCGGACTGACGTGCGCTGACGCCCGTCATCGCCGCGCCGCCGCCTCGATCAGCGGTCCGGTCCGCGGCGGGACCTGCCGCGAGAGCACGATGTGGCTCGTGCAGCGCCGGATAGCCGGGGTCGCCAGGAGGGTGTTGACGATCTCCTGAAGGTGCTCGGTGTCGTGAGCAACGACGCGGCAGATCAGGTCCTGCGCGCCGCTGATCGCGTCGGCCTCCAGCAGCTCCGGCACCGCCTCCATCGCAGCGACGGCCTCGGCGAGCTGCCCCTGCGCGAGCTCGATGAAGATGAAGGCGCTGATCGGATAACCCATCGCAGATGGCTCGACCTCGGGTCCGTGTCCGGTGATGACGCCCCGGCGCTCGAGCTTGGCCAGCCGCGCCTGCACCGTGCCGCGTGCGACACCAAGCTGGCGGGCGACCTCGAGCAAGCCCACGCGGGGGAACTTGCGCAGTGTCGAGATCAGGCTGGCGTCAAGTCGATCGATAGTCATGTTGACCAGTATTTCAGGGTGCCGGACTGATTTGCTGCCCGGATTGCGCGTTGATGATGACCAGACTTGTACTTGGGCTCCGGCTGCCTCACTCTCCCCATACGAGAGAGGAGCTTTCCGTGTTCGAAGAAGCCCAGCTGTACTCGCCGGTGACAACCGGTGCGGGCGGCGAGGTCACCGTCCATCTGCATCGCGGCCATCCAGGCGCCCACGACGCCGGCTATCAAAGCCGCCGCAACGAGATCGCGGCCGCCGCGCTCGCTTGGCGCCCCGGCCAGCCGGCGCCGAAGATCGACTACCACCGCGACGAGCAGCAGGTCTGGCGCACCGTCTGCCGCGAGCTGGCGCCCTTGCATGAGCGCTACGCCGTGCGCGAGTACCGCGAGGCACTCGAGCGCCTCGCCCTTCCCCGCAACCGCGTGCCCGACCTCGACGACGTCAGCGCACGGCTCTGCGCCGCGAGCGGCTGGAGCTACGTCCCGGCAGCCGGGCTTGTCGACCTGCGCACGTTCTACGCCGGGCTCAGCGACCGCATCTTTCACTCCACCCAGTACGTGCGCCACCCGGCGCAGCCGCTCTACACCCCCGAGCCGGACATCATCCACGAGGTCATCGGCCACGGGCATCTGCTCGCCAGCCCGACCTTCGGCGAGCTGCACCGCCGCGCCGGCGCCGCGACGGTGCGCCTGCACGACGAGGACTCGCTGCGGTTTGTGAGCAGCGTCTTCTGGTTCTCACTGGAGTTCGGCGTCGTCATGGAGGACGGAGCCCTGCGCGCCTACGGCGCCGGGATCCTCTCCAGCTTCGGCGAGATCCAGCAATTTCGCTCGATGCAGCTGCGCCCGCTGGACCTGCGCGAGATGGGCACCGTCGCCTACGACATCACGAAGTATCAGCCGGTCCTCTATCGAGCTGAGTCCGTCGCCGAGATCGAGGCTGTCGTCGGCGGCTTCTTCGACACCTGCACCGACAAATCGATCAAGGAGTTGCGCCGTGAGCACGCTGTCGCCTGAAGCTCTGACCGAATTGGACGAACGCGACTTCATGCCGCTGCACGGGATCGACTTCGTCGAGCTGTGGGTCGGCAACGCGACGCAAGCCGCCTACTTCTTCGAGACCGCCTACGGCTTCACGCCGGTCGCCTTCGCGGGCCTCGAGACCGGCCTGCGCGATCGCGTGTCGCATGTGCTGAAGCAGGGGCGAATACGGCTCGTGCTGACCGGCACGATGCATAGCGATCCCGACGTCGCCGAGCACCACCGCCGCCACGGCGACGGCGTCAAGCGCATCGCGCTGAGCGTCCCCGATGTCCACGCGGCGTACCGCGAGGCGACAGCCCGCGGCGCGGTCGGCCTGCGCGAGCCCTGCGAGCTGTTCGACGAGCGCGGCACCGTACGGATCGCCGAGATTGCCGCGTATGGCGACACCGTGCACCAGTTCGTCGATCGCAGCGACTACGCCGGCACGTTCCTGCCGGGCTTCGTCGACGTGGCACACGCGGGCGATCCAGCGCAACCCAACCTCTTCGCCGGGATCGACCACATGGTCGCCAACGTCGAGCTCGGCGAGATGGACACCTGGGTGAAGTACTACGAGGACGTGTTCGGGATGAAGGAGCTGATCCACTTCTCCGACGAGGCGATCTCGACGGAGTACTCGGCGCTCATGTCGAAGGTCGTGACGAGCGGCGACGGGCGCGTGAAGTTCCCGATCAACGAGCCGGCCGAGGGTCAGCGCAAGTCTCAGATCGACGAGTACCTCGAGTTCTACGGCGGTCCCGGCGTGCAGCACATCGCGATCTCGACGACCGATATCGTCCGCACGGTGGACCAGCTGCAGGCGCGGGGCGTGCAGTTCTTGCGCACGCCCGATTCGTACTACGACGGCGTGCCGGCGCGGATCGGCGAAATCGCAGAGTCGATCGAGGATCTTCGCCGGCTGGGCATCCTCGTCGACCGCGACGACGAGGGCTACCTGCTGCAGATCTTCACCAAGCCGCTCGGCGACCGCCCTACGATCTTCTTCGAGATCATCGAGCGCCACGGTGCGCGGGGTTTCGGTGAGGGCAACTTCAAGGCGTTGTTCGAAGCCATCGAGCGAGAGCAGGCACTGAGGGGAAATCTCTGATGCGCTACGTCGCCATGGGCGATCTGCCGCCCAAGCGCCACACGCAGTTCCGCGACGACGAGGGCACGCTCCTCGTCGAGGAGGTCATGGGCTACGAGGGGTTCTCCGGCAACGAGTCGATCCTCTACCACCTGCGGTCGCCGTGCGACGTTGCCGAGGTCGGCAGGTTCGAGCCGATCGAGATCGAGGAGTGGGTTCCCGACGCGCACGTGCACCGGCTGACGGAGACCGCCCCGCTGGCGCCCGGCGGCGACCCCGTCTTCGGTCGCCGCGTGCTGATGTTCAACGACGACGTGGAACTGGCGATCTGCAAGCCCGTCGAGGAGCTCGACGCCTTCTACCGCAACGGCGAGGGCGACGAGGTCATCTTCGTCCACGAGGGAGCGGGCGCGTTTGAGACCGTCTTCGGCACGCTGCCCTACGGGCCGCACGACTACGTCGTCATCCCGCGCGGGACGACCTACCGCGTGCACATGGACGGCGGACCACAGACATGGCTGACCTTCCACACGCCCGGCGAGATCGAGACGCCGAACCGCTATCGCAACCGCTACGGACAGCTGCTCGAGCACGCGCCGTTCTCGCAGCGCGACTTCCACCCGCCGCGGAGCCTGGAGACGCACGGCTGCGACGGCGAGACGTATGAGCTGATCGTCCGCGCTCGCCGCGGCCACCAGCGCTTCAGGCTCGACTACCACCCGCTCGACGTCGTCGGCTGGGACGGCTACGTCTACCCCTACACGTTCAACATCCACGACTTCGAACCGAAGTCCGGCCGGCTGCACCAGCCGCCGACGGTCCACCAGACCTTCCAGGGACCGAACTTCGTGATCTGCTCGTTCTGCCCGCGCAACCTGGACTGGGACCCGTTGGCAGTACCGATTCCCTACCACCATTCAAACCTCCAGTCCGAGGAGGTCATCTACTACGTCGACGGGCAGTTCGGCTCGCGCGCGGGGGCCCACGCGGGCGCGCTGACGCTGCATCCGAGCGGGCTACCGCACGGTCCGCAGCCGGGCCGCGTCGAGGCCGCGCTGGGCACGAAGCGCACGGAGGAGCTCGCCGTGATGTGCGACACCTTTCGCCCGCTGCGCCTGACGGCGCTGGCTCGGGCTCTTGACAACCCGAGCTACGCCACGAGCTGGCACGCGGGTTCCGAGGCGCGCGTTTGACGGAGGCGATGCCGTGGGGCGTCGTGCGCGAGCGCGCGGACGGTCCGGTGCTGCCGGCGGTGCGGCTGGGCGACGACGCGGTGCTGCTCGCACGGACCGCCATCGCGGGCGACGACCCGGTTATCCGGCGTGCCCTGGAGGCGCCGGACCTCAACGCGCTGATCGAACTGGGTCCGGCGGTGTGGCGCGAGCTGCGCGGCCGGCTGACCCGCGACGCCGTGCGCTCCGACGCTCGCGTCCCGCTCGCCGATTGCGAGGTCCTCCTGCCGATCCACGTCACCGACTACGCCGACTTCTACGCCTCGCTCGAGCACGCGACGAACTTCGGCCGGATCTTCCGGCCCGGCGCAGCGCCCGTGCGCGAGAACTGGCACCACATCCCGGTCGCCTACCACGGACGCGCCTCGACGGTGATCGTCAGCGGCACGCCGGTCCGGCGCCCCCATGGTCCTGTCGGGCCCGGCGCGCTCACGCGGACGGGCCAGCTCGACCTCGAGTGCGAGCTGGGCTACGTCTGCGGCCCGTCCGCCACCGGCCCGATCCCGATCGACCGCGCCGAGGAGCACATCTTCGGCGTGGTCCTCGTCAACGACTGGAGCGCGCGCGACGTGCAGCGCTTCGAATACGACCCGCTCGGCCCGTTTCTGAGCAAGTCCTTTGCGACGTCGATGTCAGCCTGGATCACGCCGCTCGACGCGTTTGGGGGCGCTCGGGTCAGGCCGCGCGAGCAGGACCCGCGGCCGGCGAGCTACCTGCGCGCCCGCGAGCCGTGGCTGCTCGACGTCGCGCTGGAGATCGAGATCAACGGCGAGGTCGTTTCCCGTCCCGATGCCGCCGAGCTCTACTGGACCCCAGCCCAGATGCTCGCCCACCTGACCGTCAACGGCGCCAAGCTGACCGCGGGCGACCTGTTCGCCACGGGAACCGTCAGCAACTTCGGCCACGGCCGCCAGGGATCGCTGGCCGAACTCTTCGCAGGCAAGCGCTGGCTGGCGGACGGCGACGAGGTCGTGCTGCGCGGGCGTGCGGGCGATGTGGAGCTTGGGGACGTGCGCGGGCGGGTCGCGGCGGACTGACGGGAGTACGCCACGCCAGAAGCTGCGCGACCCATCTGGATTGAGCCTGCTTGAGCGGGAGGGCAAGGTCACGCTGACGTGGCCGCAGGCCGAGCTCGACGTGGCCGCGCTGACAGCAGTGCGCGTCGCTGCGGGGTGGCCGCGCTCCAAACGCCGAGGGTCGATCTCGTCAGACGGTCGCCTGCGGGACGAGCTCAAACGCCCACGCGACGCGCTCGAGTCCCTGCGCGCGCTGGCCCGCGTCTGCGACCTGCGAGGTCAGCATCAGCTCGTCGGCACCCGTGCGCTCGACGAGGTCCAGCAGCGCCGCGTGGACCGTCTCCGCGTCGCCGACGATCGCGCGCGCGATGGCCTCGTCGACAGCGGCACGCTCGGCGGGAGACAACCGCGCCAGCAGCGCCGCGGCGTCCTCGACGCTCGGGATCGGCCCGGGTCGCCCTTGGCGCAGACGCAGCATCGCGACTCCGCCGGGCAGCGCGCGCCGGGCGGCGTCCGCGTCGTCGTCCCCCACCACGATCCCTGCCGCGACGATCGCGCGTGGCGCGTCGAGTAGCTCGGAGGGGCGGAAGAGGCTGCGGTAGAGGTCCAGCGCCGGCTCGGCGAAGTGCGGATGGAAGTGATGGGCGAAGACGAACGGCAGGCCGAGCGCGGCCGCGATCCGGGCGCCGCCGTCGGTCGAGCCGAGCACCCACAGCTCGGGCACCGTGTGCTCGCCGGCGACGGCACGCATGCCGCCATAGCCGGCGCCGAGATGGCCGCGCAGCTCCTCGAACTGCTGCTCGAAGCGCTCGGGCGAGGTGCTGCGCAGCGCCATCGCCGTTCGCATGTCCGTGCCCGGTGCCCTGCCGAGGCCGAGATCGATCCGGTTGGGGTGCAGCGCCTCGAGCATCGCGAAGCGCTCGGCGACCGCGAGCGGCGCGTGGTTGGGGAGCATCACGCCGCCCGAGCCGACGCGGATGCGATCGGTGTTCGCCGCGATGTGCGCGATCAGCACCTCGGGAGCCGTCGACGCCACCGACGGGATGTTGTGGTGCTCGGCGACCCAGAAGCGCCGGAATCCAAGCTCGTCGGCGCGGCGGGCCAGCTTCGTGGTGCCGGCGAGTGCGTCGGCGGCGCTCTGGCCGGCGCCAATCGGCGCGAGATCCAGGACAGATAGAGGAACGCTCACCCGGTCCAGAGTAGACCGCCGGTCGCGCCGGCCAAGCGAGTCACGACGTATCCAGCGGGGTGTGTCGCTTTGGGACCCCACAACCGACTAGGACGACACACCCCGGCCGCAAGCCCGCCGAGCCAGAGGATGCCGGGCTGGTCTCGCCGCTACCGTGCAGGCATGAGCGTCGCCACCGCCGAGCACGCCCGCACGTTCGCCGACGACGAGGCGCTGCTGGGCGGCGTGCTGGACGACGTCATCGAGGCCGTCGAGGGCCCGGCGGCGTTGGAGCTGCACCGCCGCGCCGTCGAGCTCGGGACCCGCTCGCGCGCCGGCGAGGCGGCGGCGGCCGAAGCGCTCGCCAAGCTCGTGGCGGACCTCGACCTGCACGATCTCGTCCTGCTCATCCGGATGCTCACGCGCTGGTTTCAGCTCATCAACCTCGCCGAGGACAACGACCGCGTCCGGCGCATCCGCAAGCTCGACGTCGCGCCGGAGCCGCGCCGCGGATCGCTGCACGAGGCCGTCGTCCAGCTCGCGGCCGATGGCACCAGTGCCGGGGAGCTGCGCGAGACGCTGCGCGAGTCCGAGGTGCGCCTCGTCCTGACCGCGCACCCGACCGAGGCCCGGCGGCGCACGACGGTGAGCAAGCTGTCGCGGATCTTCGGGCTGCTGCGCTCGCTCGACGAGCGCCACCCGCCACGCTGGGAGCGCGACCAGATCCGCCGCCAGATCGCCGCCGCGGTGCAGGAGATGTGGGGCTCCGACGAGCTGCGGGCTGTCTCGACGACGGTCCTCGACGAGGTCCGCGGCGGGCTGATCTACTTCACCTCGACGCTCGCCGAGGTCGTGCCGACGGTCTACCGCGACCTCGAGGCGGCGATCAGCGAGACCTATCCCGAAGCGGGCATCACCGTGCCGCCGCTGCTCTCGTTCGGTTCCTGGATGGGCGGCGATCGCGACGGCAACCCGTTCGTCACGCCGGCGATGACCGCCGGCACGCTCACGCTCATGAAGTCCACCTGCCTGCGCCACCTCGAGCACAGCGTCCTGGGCCTGACCGAGCGCGTCACGCTGTCCGCGCGCGTGGCCGGCGAGCCCGACGAGCTGCGCGATCTGCTCGGCAGGCTCGGCGAGATGCTCCCCGAGCTCACGTCCCAGGTGGAAGAGCGCAACCCCGAGGAGCCCTACCGGCGCCTGTTCAAGCTCCTCGCCGCGCGCGTGCGCGCGACGCGCAAGGCCTGGGCGGGCGGCTATGACCAGCCCTCCGAGCTGCTGGCGGATCTGCACGTCGCGGAGCGCTCGCTGCACAGCCAGGGCGCCGGCTTCGTCGCCGGAGACGCACTGCGCGACGTCATCCGTCAGGTCGAGGTCTTCGGCTTTCACTTCGCCCTGCTCGACGTGCGCGAGCACGCCGCCGTCCACAGCGCCGCGATCGACGAGGTCCTGCGCGAGCTGCACGTGCAGGAGGGCTACGCCGAGCTGCCCGAGACCGAGCGGATCGCCGTGCTCTCGCGCGAGATCTCCGACCGGCGGCCGCTGATCCCGGTCGACGTCAGCGGCTTCAGCGCTCCCACCCGCGAGGTCGTCGAGACCTTCCGAACGATCCACGACCTGCTGCGCGACGAGCACCCCGGCGCGATCCAGTCCTACATCGTGTCGGGAACGAGCGGCCCGGCCGACCTGCTCGAGGTGCTCCTGCTGATGAAGGAGGTCGGGCTGGCGAGCGCCGGCGGCGTCGGCGCGGCGCTGCGGATCGTGCCGCTGTTCGAGTCCGGCCGGACGCTCGCCGAGTCGGCGACGACGATGCGCACGCTGCTGCAGACGCCCGTCTACCGCGCCGCCGTCGACGCCGTCGGGCACCAGGAGATGATGGTCGGCTACTCGGACTCCAACAAGGACGTCGGCTACGTCGGGTCTGCATGGCACGTCTACCGCGCGCAGCTCGAGCTCGCCGACGTCATGCGCGAGCACGGCATCGCGTGGCAGTTCTTCCATGGCCGCGGCGGCGCGGTCGGCCGGGGCGGCGGGCCGAGCTACACGGCGATCCGCGCCCAGCCGCCGGGAACAGTCGCGGGGCGCCTGAAGGTCACCGAGCAGGGCGAGATGCTGTCGGCGAAGTTCTCGGTCCCTGAGATTGCGCACCGCGAGCTGGAGCTGTCGGCGAGCGCGGCGCTCGTCAGCACGCTGGACCGCGCCTACGCCAACCAGCCAGACCGGCTCACGCGCTTCGAGCGCGTCGTGGCGCAGATGGCCGAGGGTTCGACGCGCACCTACCGTGATCTCGTCTACGGCGACCCGCAGTTCGCGGCCTTCTTCCACGCCGCCACCCCGGTGCGCGAGGTGTCCCGGCTGCGACTCGGCTCGCGCCCCGCAAAGCGCCGCGCATCGATGCGGATCGAGGATTTCCGCGCGATCCCATGGGTGTTCTCCTGGACGCAGGCACGCGCGGTGCTGCCGGCCTGGTACGGGCTGGGCACGGCGTTGCGAGCCGCCCGAGAGGAGCACGGCGTGGAGCTGCTGCGCGAGATGGAGCGCGACTGGCCCTTCTTCGCCGCCCTGATCTCCAACGCCGAGATGGCGTCCGTCAAGGTTGACCTCGACATCGCCCGCCGCTACGCCGAGCTCTACGACGACGAGCCGGCTCGCGAGCGCATCTGGAGCGCGATCGAGACCGAGTTCGAGCTCACCCTGCGCGAGCTGTGCGCGGTCCGCGACGAGGAGCATCTGCTCGACCGCGAACCGATCCTGCAGCGTGCGCTCGCGCGGCGCAACGCGTTCATCGACCCGCTCTCGTTCGTTCAGCTCGAGCTGCTGCGCCGCTTGCGTGCCCCCGGCGGCGACCCCGACGACCCGGACCTCGTGCGCGCGAGCCTGCTGGCGATCAACGGCATCGCGGGCGGGCTGCGCAACACGGGCTGACGGACCGACCGGTGGACGATTTATCCTCGCCCGTCGCACGATGAGCACGACGGTTCCACGCCCGCGCGTCTACGTCAGCGGACATCGCAATCCGGACACCGACTCGATCGCCGCGGCGATCGGCTACGCCGAGCTCAAGAACCGGGTCGACGGCAAGCAGTTCGAGTACGTGCCGGTGCGGCTCGGTATCGCCAACGCCCAGACCGAATGGCTGCTGGAGCGCAGTGACGCGAGCCTGCCCGTCCTGCTCCCGCACGCCAAGCTGCGGGTGCGCGACGTCATGCGCACGAGCTTTGCGGTCGCAAGCGGGAGCGACCCGGTACGCACGGTCGGGCTGCTGATGGCGCCCAAGGACGTGGTCCCGATCGTCGACGACGACGGCGTGCTGGACGGCGTGCTGACGGAGCGCGCCCTGGCGCGGCGCTACATCCGAGAGTCGCGCGAGGCGTCGCGGCTGAACGAGCCGACGGCCGTGAGCGCGATCGTCGAGGTGCTCGAAGGCGAGCTCGTGACCGGCGATCCGGAGGATGAGATCCGCGGTCGCGTCTGGGTGCAGGCGATGCAC
>DASVPU010000320.1:0-6994 GCA_036389475.1 Solirubrobacteraceae bacterium | reverse complement strand
CATGGACGCTTGGCAGCCCGCTGCGGAACCGCCGGACGGTACCAACGAGCAAGGCATCTTGAGCACGATCTCCAACGAGATGGTGCGCATCTACAAGGATCAGTTCGGCCGCGGACCGACGAAGACCCGGACGCGATGGGCTGGCCCCGACATCCTGCTCGTCACGCTCGAGCAGACGTTCACTCCAGCCGAGCACAGGCTGCGCACGATGGGCGAGCACCAGCGCCTGCGCGACCTGCGTCTACTGTTTCAGTACGCCGAGGTCCCGGCGTTCTGCGAGCCCGTCGAGCGGCTCACCGGCCGCAAGGTTCGAGCGTTCGTCAGCGGCATCGACACCGAGGTAGACCTCGCGACCGAGATGTTCGTGCTGCATCCTGCCGGCTACGACGGCGTATCCAGAGCCGTTGACAACGACTCGATCGGGCTGCCCGACGGTCTCTAGCGGTCGGCTAGCGCAAACCGGATCAGCCTTGGTGCGGCGCGACCTCCGGGCTGAAGCCCTGCCTCGGCCCGAGCTCCACCGGTGAGGAATGCATCGCACGCAGGCGCACCTCCCGCCACGACAGCCCCTCCTTCACCAGCGCCGGGGCGCCCATCACGATCGCGGTCGCGATCTCTACGGCTTGCAAAATGATCCCGTACGCCAGCGCGTCGGCCGCCCCCACCCCGTAGGCACTGAGGACCGCGACGCAGGCGGCTTGGAAGACGCCGACGTTGGACGGCGTCGCTGGCAGCACGGCCGTGACGTTGACCGCAAAGAGAACCGCCGCCGCCGCGCCGATGCCGGCGCGCTCGTCTAGGCCGAGCGCGACGAGCAGGACATAGCATGACAGCCATTGGACGGCCCACGCCGACAGCTGGACAACTGCCGCCGTGCCGCCCAGGCGCGGGTGGCGGAAGACCAGCAGCCCGTCGCGAACCTGCACGAGCGAGGTGCGCAACGACGTCAGAACGGCCGCCATGCGTGAAAACCGCGAGGGCGTTCCGGTGCGCAACAGCATCGGCGCAGCCAGAACCGTCGCGACGATCGCCAGGGGAGCGATCGAGACGACGAGGAGCGCAGTGTGCTTGGTGAACAGGTTGACTGTCAGGAACATCACGACGCCGAGCACGACGAGCGCCAGGATGTTCAGGAGCGCCTGGGAGACGATCGTCCCGAGCACGATCGGAAGGTGCTCGCGCGGCCGGCCGATACGCCGCGCGACGACGAATGCACGCGAGGGCTCGCCGAGGCGGGCCGGCAGCGTCGCGGACATCAGCACGCCGATGAACGTGCCCTGCAGGGCATCGCGCAGCAGCACGCGCGCGTGTGGCAGGGCCGCGCGCAGGATCGCGTGCCAGGCAACGCCGCGCAGGACCATCGAGAAGCACATCAACCCCAGCCCGAGCAGGACCCAGGTCGGTGTCGCCGCCAGCAGCGAGCTGCCGATGCGGTCCACGCCGATCCGTCCCAGCGCCACTACGGCGAGCGTCGCAGCGAGCAGGCCGCCAACGCCGATCGCGGCGCGGCGCGCCAAGCGCACGCCCGGCCGCGCGGCGTCCCTGGAGGGCAGCGCCGGCTCGAGCGTCGGCAGTCGCTGCGCGCGCACGCGCCGGCCGTCGGCGGGCGTGAATCCGAACCGTGCCGCGGCCCGCGCGCGAGCGGATGCGTTGGGACGGGCATCCGCGGTTGCCGCGTGTAACGCGATCGCGTCGTCGTATGCCTCGACCACGTCGGCTGCGACGCGTGGCCACGCATAGCGCCGTGCCGAGCGTGCCGCGGCGACGGCCAGCACATCCCGGCGTGGCGGGTCGAGCGCGAGATCGCGCAGCTGCTCTGCCAGCGCCGTCGCGTCGCCACGCGCGACGAGGACGCCGTTGACGCCGTCGTCGACGACGTCGCGATAGCCGGCGATGTCCGACGCGACGACTGGCGTGGCCGCCGCGAACGCCTCAGTCAGCACCATTCCGAAGCTCTCGCCCCCGAGCGACGGCGCGCACAGCACGTCCGCGCGCTCGAGCACGCGACGCTTCTCCTCGTCGCTGCAACGGCCGAGCGCGATGACGCCGCGCGTGTCGAGCATCAGCGGCCCGAGCTCGTCGGCCGTCACGCCGATGACATGCAGCCGCACGGGCAGGTGCTCGCGCAGCGCCTCGAAGGCCCGCAGCAACACCGGCAGGCCCTTGCGCTCAACCGCTTGACCGACGAACGCGATCTGCAGCACGTCGCTCGAAGTCCGCAACCGCGGCAGCGCCTCCGGCACCTCGACGCCGTTGGGGATGATCCGGTAGGTCCCCCCGAAGAACCGCCGCCCGGTCCACGCTGCCGCCTCCGAGACCGCGATCCGGACGTGCAGCCGGTTCAGCCGCCGGCGAGCCCCCAGCGCGTTGGCGACGTTGTTGGAGATCGCGTTCTCGGAGTAGCAGTGGAAGGTCCCGACGAGCGGCGCGTCGACGGAGCACAGCGTGTCCCAGCCCGCGACCGGCGCCACCGGCTCGTGGATGTGGACGACGTCGAAGCCGCCCGATCGCAGCTCGCGACGCATGACGTTCACGGCCGTCGGGTGGTAGGCGATGCTGGACATCGCACCGTTGGAGCGGAAGCCCAGCGTGCGACCGAGCGGCACAAGCCAATCCGGGAGCTCTCGCGCAGACGGCTTCGCTCCGCCGTGCAGGTGGCCGGCGAGGCGATCGTCGGGATCCACCGGTGCGAGGACGCGGACATCGTGCCCCGCGGCCAGATGCTGCACCGCAAGCGCCTCGATGTGCCTCGTCACTCCTCCTGGATACGTCCACGAATACGGGGACACCAGCGCGATGCGCATCACGGGATCCTACCCTCAGCATCCAGCCGCGGATCACCGCGGATGTACGCCGTCGCGCAGGCCAGCACGAAGACGCCGAAGACGAACAGCAGCGGCCCCGAGTCGTTCGTCAGCGCGCCGACGATCGAGGCCGTCAAGCCGCCGACGAGCGCGGCGCGCCATGGTGCGGAGTCGCGCAGCGGCGCGTAGACGCGGGCGCGGTAGCGCACCGCGTAGGTCACCGCGAGCGCCATGACGAGCGTGATCAGCGGCATCGCGCCGATCGCGAACACGTTGAAGGCGAGCGTGTAGCGGCGCTCGACGACGTCCAGCAGCGAGCGCAAGCTGTCGGCTTTGAGGATCGTCCGCGTGAAGTGCCCGTTGCCACCGCTCAGCACATCCAGCACGGCGAGCGCGGCCAGCGCGACGATCGGTGCGAGCGCCGCCAGCACGATCGTGCGCCGTCCCGGCTTGCCCGGGAGCATGAGGATGGTCGCGGCCGCGATCCCAGAGCCGGCGGTGATGACGCCGCCGACGTCCGCGCCGAGCTGGCCGGCGCCGACGAAGATCCCAAAGACCAGCCCCGCGAGCGCGAAGACCGCCGCCGCGCCGCGCGAGCGCCCGCGGCCCCACAGCAGCGTCCCGAGTCCGAGCAGCAGCACGACGGTCAGCGTCGACTCAAGCTCGTTGCCGAGGCCGTAGAAGCGCGATCCCGACCGCGGGTTGACGCCCAGCAGCGAGCGGATGATGAGCGGAGACCCCGCGATCAGATCGGCGCAGTAGGCGATCAGCGTGACCGTCGCGGGCAGGAGCGGCCCGCGTGGCCAGGACACGAAGCGGTCGTTGAGCGCGCCCAGGCCGAAGGCGCCGACGACGATGATCGCGACCTCGACGAGCCGTCCCGGCGCCAGCCAGCCGGTGAGCAGCAGCAGCGGCAGCACCCACAGCATCGCGAGGCCGCCGATCCGCAGCCCGGCGCGGATTCCGCCCCGATCGGCTGCGACGCCGAGCGCGAGCACGAGCGCCATCCACACGAACAGGAGCGTGACGAGCGTCGGCGTGCGCCGGCCGCTGACGACCCGCAGACGCGCCTCCACGGTCTTCAGCGCGGCCGCGTCGCGCGGCGCCTCGGCTCGGATCGGCTGCCCGCGGACCCCCGGCGGCACCTTCAGCCCGAGCTGCTCGAGGACCGTGGCCGGCACGTCGATCGCAGCGAAGATCCCATGCAGATGGGTCGATTCGGACGTCAGCGCGCCGTTGCCGCCGCGCACCCCGAGCGCGCCAGCGGGCAGCAGCTGTGGCACGCGCGCGCGCGGTGGCGTCTGCAGGACGAGCAGCAGATCGCCGTCGACGCGATCGCGCAGCAACTGGTCAAGCGCGGCGTCGCCCTTGTCGGCGGTCGGCAGGCCGGCGACGACGAAGCGGTGGCGGCCGAGCAGCTCCCGCACGCGGTCGGCAAGCGTCGCCGCCGAGCCGAGCGATACGTCGGCGACGTCGCCCTCCGGGTCGGCCGCGACCACGGCCTCGAGATGGCTGCGCCCGGCGACGCCCGCGTAGGCCGCGCCGCCGGGGATCTGCCCTCCGAGCAGTCCGGGCTTGATCTCGGCGAGCGCCGTCTGCGCGCGCTTGCGCACCTTGCTCCAGCCGAAGATGAAGCCGCTGCCGTCGCCGCCGACGACGAGCTGCAGCGGCGGCGGGTCGCGCGGGTCATAGACCGCGGCCGAGGTTCGCGACCCGGACGAGATGTCGAGCACCTCCTGCTGCGGGGTGTAGCGGCCCTGGGTGGCGCTCATCAGGCCGAGCGCGAGTTGCATGCGCGCGTCCAGGCGGTCGAGGACCGGCTTGGGGTTGTTCTGGCCGCCCGTGGGCAGGAACGCGAGCACGGCTCGCGGCTGACGGCTCTGAGCGCCGGCGGGCGCGGCAGCGACCGCGAGCAGGAGCGCGCAGGCGGCGAGGAGAGCTGGAACGCGCATCGCCCGCTCTATCCTGTCTGACCGTGCCGACACGTCATTTCGTCAAGTACACCTTTCTGAAGTTGGATCCCGCGTGGCGGCGCCTGGACGATGACGAGCGGGCTCGGGGCAAGCGCGAGTTCGCCGCCGCGTGTCACGACTTTGCGGAGGGGCATCTGCTGCGCGCCTTCTCGACGGTCGGGACTCGCGGAGACACGGACCTCATGGTTCTGACCCAGGCCGAGAACCTCGATCGTATCCACGAGTTCCACGTCGTCCTCGCGCAGAGCGGGCTGATGAAGTGGGCAACGATCCCGTACTCGTTCCTGGCGATGACCAAGCCGTCGGAGTACTCCGACGAGTCACGCCTCGAGGTTCGCCCCGCGCACGCCAAGTACCTCTTCGTATATCCGTTCGTGAAGACCCGCGCGTGGTATGCACTGGAGGCCGGCGAGCGCTGGCGAATCATGCAGGAGCACATCAAGCTCGGCCGCGAGTACCCGAGCATCGACCTCAACACGTCCTACTCGTTCGGCCTGGACGATCAGGAGTTCGTCGTCGCCTTCGAGACCGATGACGCCGGCTCGTTTCTCGATCTCGTGCAGCGCCTGCGCACGACCGAATCGTCGAGCTACACGCTGCGCGACACCCCGACCTTCACCTGCATCAGCACCTCCGTCGAGCGCGCGCTGGCCGCCCTGGACGGGGACCCAATCGCCGCGGAGATGGCGTGAGCATGAGCGAGCGACTCGGGGAGATCCGCGACATCACGGTCATCGGAGCGGGTCCGGTCGGACTGTCGGCCGCGTTCTGGGCGGGGATGCGCGAGGCGTCCTCGCGGATCGTCGACTCGCTGCCGCAGATCGGCGGGCAGCTCACCGCGCTCTATCCGGAGAAGTGGATCTTCGACGTGCCGGGACATCCGAAGGTCCTGGCAAAGGATCTCGTCGAAGCGCTGCGCCGCCAGACGCTCGAGCAGTTCGACGTGCCCGTCCACCTGGAGACCACCGTCGAGACGGTGACGTGGGAGGAAGGCGCGGACGGCAACGACATCGTCGTACTGCACACAAACGACCCCGACCATCCCGAGCTTCGCTCACGGGCGGTCATCATCGCCGGTGGCCATGGGGCGTTTGAGCCCAAGAAGCTCCCGGGCTTTGACATGACGCCCTGGGAGGGGCGCGGGGCGCACTACCTCGTCGGTTCGAAGTCCGAGTTCGCCGGCAAGAAGGTGCTCATCATCGGCGGGGGCGACTCGGCCTGCGACTGGGTCATCAACCTCATGCACACCGCGGAGTCGGTCGCGCTGTGTCACCGCCGCGAGGGCTTCCGGGCACACGAGCTGACCGTCAACCAGGTCATGTCGGCGGCCGACGCCGGCCATGTCGAGCTGCACGTGCCCTTCCAGGTGCGCGAGGTCCTCGGCAACGGCGCGATCGAGCGCGTGCGCCTGTTTCACTCCGAGGACGAGACGCGCGAGGTCGAGATCGAGGTCGATGCGATCCTGCTGCAGCTCGGGTTCAAGACGGCGCTTGGCCCGTTGAAGGACTGGGGCCTCGAGATCTCCAAGGGTGCCCTGGTCGTGGACTCGCTGATGAAGACCAACCTCCCCGGCGTGTGGGCCTGCGGCGATATCACGACCTTCGACGGCAAGCTCAAGCTCATCGCGACCGGCTTCGCGGAGTCCGCGGTCGCGGTGGCGCAGGCCGTGCACTCGTTCCGGCCCGAGATGAAGATCCAGCCGAAGTACTCGACGAACACAGGCGTTCCGGGCGCGACCGCGGGACAGCCCTAGATGGTTGACTCCTAATTCGCGTGCATGCGAATTAGGAATCAACCATCTAGGCGCGGCCTCAGCTCAGGACAGCAGGAGCCCGCCGGTCGGTGTCGCCGCCGCCGCTGCCGCGCTCGCGCGCCTTGCGCTCGCGGCTGTACTCCCACCACGGTCGCGCCGGCTCGCCGTTGGCAAACGCGACCGCCGCCACGAACGTGTCGAGCAGGCATGGATCATGGCGATGTCCGTCGATCGCGCAGAGGCGCTCGAAGAGCTCGTGCGGCTCGCAGCCGCGCAGGTCGGAGATCGCGCTGATCTCGACGCGGTGCAGGTAGCGCGCCACGGCGGGTCCGACATTCGGGATCGCTGTCAGTTCCTCGTTCATGGTCGCGATCCTCGTCGATCGGGACCGGCGCGTCTTGAACGAATCGGTCGCCCGAGCCGCTAGACGGCGCAGGACTCCTCTTCGTCGGCAACCCGGAACG
>DASVPU010000319.1:0-7507 GCA_036389475.1 Solirubrobacteraceae bacterium | reverse complement strand
CCGGTGCACGAGAACATGACGCCGGCCGAAGCTGCGGAGGTGGTCGCCGCCTGCTCGCGTGCGGTCACGCGCCACGTCGAGCGGACCGGACACGGCCGCGACGCGTTGGCGTTCCTTGTCCTGCGGGCGCTCAAGCAGGCGTACTACAGCCCGAAGAACCTCGGCCACGCGGGCCTCGGGCTCACGCACTACGCGCATTTCACCTCACCGATCCGTCGCTATCCCGACCTCGTCGCCCACCGCGCGCTGCTGAGCGCCGTCGGTGCGGGCGAGCAGGCGCCGCGTGCCCCCGAGATGGAGGAGGTTGGGGCCTGGTCCTCGGCCCGCGAGCGCGATGCGATGTCGATCGAGCGGATGGCAGACCGAATCGCTCGCGCGTTCCTGCTCGAGCGCGAGCTCTTCGAGCGTGGCTGGGATCAGGGGTTCGACGGCGAGGTGACGGGCCTGATCGGCGCCGGCGCCTTCGTCCGCTTCGGCGACGGCCACGAGGGCCTGCTGCCGATGCGCCGCCTGCGCGGCGACTGGTGGGAGCTCAACGAGGAGGGGACGATCCTGACGGGCGAGCGCAGCGGCGAGACGATCCGGCTCGGCGATCCGGTGCGGGTGAACGTCGTGCGCGTCGAGGCGCCGCGCGGGCGCGTCGATCTCGATCTTGCGGGTGTGGAACGCTAGCCAGCGACGTCAGCGCACGCAGACGCGCCGCGTTGCGACGACCTTGCCGCGGCGTGCCATCGTGGCCGTCACGATGACGCCCGCCACTGTCGGGCCCAGCTTCCGCGGGACCTGGCACATGCGCGTAAGTGGCGCGATCGTGTCCGGAATCTGCATCTTGCACGTGGCCGCGCCTCGCTTGGCGACGACCATCGAGCAGAACCCGACGCGCTTGCCCTTGCTCGTTGCCGTGAAGCGGACGCGCCCGGTCTGCGCGGAGGACACGACCGCCACGAGCGAGCGTTCGTGGAAGCCGACCCGCAGCGCCGACAGCCCGCGTCGTGGCACGCGCGGCGCCTTGACCATTGGCGCGGGGCGCCTGTCCGGTGCCGGCACCACCTTGACCGGCGCCTGTCCGGTGGCGCCGGTCGCGCTGCGCGCGCCGAGGACCACGCCGCCTGCCGGCGGCGGTGACGCCGGCGCCTGATAGAGCCCGGCGGCTGAGATCGTGCCGGCGGAGGCGCTGCCGCCGGCGACGCCGTCGACGCTCCAGGCGACTGATTGCTCGACGCCCGGCCCGACCGCGTGCAGCTGCGTCTTGCTCGACGTGTAGACCGACTGTGGGGCGCCCCAGATCCCGAGCACGCCGACGCTGCTGGGGGTCACGCGCGCGCTCTGCACCGTCAGGGACACCGCCGCGCTGCGGGGGTTGCGCGGGAACGCGCTCGATGCATCGCGTGCCGCGAACGTGAACGAGTCCGCGCCGGCGAAGCCGAGCTTGGGCGTGTAGCGCACCTGCGACGCGGAGAACCAGGTTCCGGTCGGCTGGTCGAGCGTGCCGCCTGCAGGAGGCGTGACGATCTGGAATTCCAGCGACCCCGTCGATCCGAGATGTACGTCGTCGAACTTCGTCGCGCTGAGCGTGATGGTCGTGCCCAGCGCAGCGACCTCGCCGGCCTGGACCGGGTTCGCGAGATAGCCGTTGACGACGGACGCCTCGGCGTCGTACGCGCCGGCGTTCACCTCGTTGGTCTCGGCGATGACGCGGTCGGGATCCGGCTCGGCGTACAGCCAGTAGCGACCCGGAGCGACCTCGGAGATGTCGATCCACTGGAACGCCAGGACGTAGCTGTAGATGTCACGCCAGCCGGGGGAGACGCCCATCCAGACGCGCGACGCGCTCGGTTTGCCCTCTTGGCAGAAGTTGTGGGCGGCCTGGGTGTAGACGGGCGCGGCCGTCCGGGGCGCCTCGACCCGCTGCATGTCCATGAGGCAGAAGCCGACCTTCTGGCTCGGCGCGACCTCCACCGTCCTGTCGTCCGACCACAGCGAGTAGCGCATCGCGTGAGCCAGATGCCAGTGCATGTGGTCGTCGTTGGTCTCGTAGGTGAGCACGGGAGCCGGGACGTGCGGCATGTCGGCGAAGGTGCCGCTGCTGTTGGCGGCGTCGTACACCCGCTGGCGGACCGTCGTCATGACGCCGCCCGACGGGTTCGAGCCGCGGATGTCCAACGGCCCCGGCCCGCGGTTGTGCACGAAGCCGTCCATCCGCAGCAGCAACCGGGGTCCCTGCGCGTCGGTGTAGACGATCGGTTGATTGCCGCCCACGGGCGGGTCCGCCACCAGGTCGGGAAGCAGCGCCGCGGCCGCCGGCGTCGCGCCGAGCGCGCACGCGCCTGCGGCGAGCAGCGCGGTCATCGCGATGAAGTGCGCATACGCCGGCCTCATTGGTCTAACTTATCTCCACAACGTCGCAGCGGGTTACTACCCTGCTGTGGGGCATTGGGGCATGAAAACAACTTTGGGGGGATCTCCGTGGTGATCGCTGGAAAGCATGGATGGCTCGGCGCGCGCTGGGGGCGCCATGTTCTCGTCGCGGGTCTGGCGGCGATCTGCTGCCTGACCGCAGTGCCCGCGGCACAGGCCGCCCCAAGCATCGGCCTGACCGTCAACGTCCCGGCGTCGGTTGACGTCGGCAAGACCAACCTGCAGGGGAGCCTGCAGATCACGGCCACGGGGGACACTCCGCTCTTCCCACTCTCGGGATCTAACTACATCGGCATCTGCAACGCGCCGGGCGACTCGAAGGTCTGCGGTCGGATTGGCACGCCGTACGACAAGGGCATCCTGCTCACGCCGTCGTGCGCGCAGAACAGCGACCCCACGACGACGATCCCGATCTGCCAGGTTGCCGACGCCGGTGTCTTCGCGGTAAGCACGACCGCGACCGGCTCGGGCCCCGGCTGTTCGGGCACCACGTTCGACGTGAGCACGGTCGATGCCACGCTGGGCATGGTGAAGTTCGCCCCGCGCCCGACTGGATCGCGCGTCTTCCTGGGCAAGTCCGGGTCCTACTGCCGGATCGACTTCACGTTCGACGTGCTCAAGCAGGCAGCCGATGCGGACCCCGCCACGGCAGGCGTGCAGACACGCTCATTCGCCTCCGTGGGAGCCGAGTTCAACGGGTCCCCCACGGCCACCCCCAAGAAGCCGACGCCGTTGAAGGCGGTCGGAGCCAGCCAGACCACCAGCGCGCCGCCGCCATGCGTCCCGGCGGGTCAGCCTCCTTGCGCTCCACCACCACCACCACCACCACCGCCTCCGCCGCCTCCGCCACCACCGCCAGCATGCGTCCCGGGTGAGCCTGGCTGCCAGCTGCCGCCACCGCCACCGCCGTTTGGCGGCTCGTCGCTCGTGGTTGCGAAGATGGCGGGCAACCCCAGATGCGCGTCTGGCAAGGCACCCAAGCTCAAGCTGCTCGGCAGGCCGGCGGACAGGGCGTTCGACGTCACGGTCACCGTGACCCAAGCCCGCAGAGCCGTCAAGAAGGTGGAGTTCTTCCTCAACGACCGGAAGGTCAGGACGCTGACGAAGACCAACGGCGGCATCAGCAAGTACGTGTTGCGCATCGTGCCGAGCCGGCTGCGCACGGGCAGCTATCGCATCACGGCGCGCGTGAGCCTCGTGACCAGGGGAGCATTTACGTTCACCGACGGCAAACGCGACTTGGTGCGCCGGCTCACCACCCCGAGCATCCGCGTCGTCCCGCTTACGGACTGCGGTCGGCCACCCACGACCACGGGCTGAGAATCCGCGTCGGACCTGCTCGTCGCGACCGAGCGTCGCGGCGAGCAGCGCGTGAGCCGGGACCGCCGACCGCCGACCGCCGCGGTAGGCTGCCGGGCTGTGATTGCGTGAGCCATCGGTTGGGGGAACGGCTGTGGTGATGATGAGAAGAGGGCTTTGGCTGGCGTCAGCGCTCGCGGCGTTTGCCCTGCTCGCAGGCAAAGCGCAACCGGCCTCTGCGACATCGGCGCCGCTGATCGACGGAGTGGTGGCTCCGGGGGCCAGCGCGCTGGCGCAGCTGCGGGAGCCCGGAGACGAGGTGCGCCTCTCCAACGAGACGACGATCACGCGCATCGCGGCAGCGATCACGGCCACGCCGATCCGCGTGCAGCCGCGCGGCGGCGCGAGGACGATGACCCGCACGCGCTTCGTGAGCGCATCGAAGACGATCGCGATCTACGGCGTCCTTCGGGCGCGCATGGACGATGCGCGGCGCAAGTGGCTGCAGATTCGCGTGCCGGGGCGACCAAACGGCCGCAAGGGATGGGCGCTCTCGACTGCGTTCACCCCGATGTTGGTCGTTCGCACTCAGCTCGTCGTCGATCGCGGCGCCCTCCGCGCGACGCTGTATCGCAGCGGCCACAGGATCTGGTCTGCACGCGTGGGCGTCGGCAAGGCAGGCACCTTGACGCCTCGCGGGCGTTACTTCATCGACCGCGGCGAGGGCGCGATCTTCGGCCCCGTCTACGGACCCAACATCTTCTTCACGACGGCGTACTCGAGCCTGCCCGACTGGCCGGGCGGGGGCATCGTCGGCATCCACGGCACCAATCAGCCGGGGCTCGTTCCGGGGCGGCCGTCGCACGGCTGCATCCGCCTGCGCAACGGCGACATCAAGCGCTTGGCGCGGCTCATGCCGGTGGGCACTCCGCTGCTGATCCGCTGACGGCAACCGTGCGCGGGAACGCACGCGAAGTCGCGAGCCGGGCACTACTCTCGAACGCATGGCCAAGGCCAAGAAACGCAAGGTGGCGCCCGGCGACGTCGCCTCCAATCGCTATGCGAGCTATCGCTTCGAGCTGCTGGAGCGGCTTGAGTGCGGGATCGCGTTGCAGGGCACCGAAGTCAAGTCGTTGCGCAATGGCGGAGCTCAGCTCAAGGATGGCTACGCGCTCGTCCGCGATGGCCAGCTGTGGCTGCACAACGTCCATATCCCGCCCTACGGCCCCGCCGCGGGCGCGAACCATGAGCCTGAGCGCGATCGGCAGCTGCTCGCCCACCGCCGCCAGATCGACAAGCTCATGGTCCAGATCAACGAGAAGGGCCTGACGCTCGTGCCGACCCGGGTCTACTTCTCCGGCGGCCGCGCCAAGGTCGAGATCGCACTGGCCAGGGGCAAGGACCGCTTCGACAAGCGCGAGGCGCTCAAGACGCGCGAGAGCAAGCGCGACATGGACCGTGCGCTGCGCGAGGCAAATCGCTGAGCATGGCGGGATACTGAGGCGGTGAGCGAGCGCAATGTGCTGGGTGGGGAGCTTGAGCCCTGCGGCATGGATCCGGTGACGGGATTCTTCCGCGATGGTTGCTGCAGAACCGATCCGCAGGACCTGGGCAGCCACACGATCTGCGCGGTGGTGACGGCCGAGTTCCTCGCCCACCAGCGTGGCATCGGCAACGACCTGAGCTCGCCGATGCCGATGTACGGCTTTCCCGGACTCGTGCCCGGCGATCGCTGGTGCGTGACCGCGATGAACTGGCTGCGCGCGCACGAGGACGGCGCCGCCGCCTACGTCGTGCTGGCATCGACGCACGAGCGGGCGCTCGACATCGTTCCGTTCGCGGCGCTGCAGGAGCACGCCGTCGACGTTCCGGCGGATCCCGGAACGCTCGCAGACTAATCCTGCGCGACGCCCAGCCGGTCAGCCAGCACGTCAAGCAACGCGACCTGACCCTGCACCAGCTTGCTCCGAGCGGTCGCGAGATCGAACCAGCCTGCGCGGTCGATCTCCGGGAAGCGCTGCATCCGCCCCGAGCCCCGGGGCCATTCCATCTCGAAGGTGTTGCTCGTGATATCCGACGCGTCCATGTAGGCACGGACAGCCCACGCCCGGACGCGCTTGCCCCCGCGCTGCTTGATCTCGCCGAGATCGATCGTCTCCCCGCTCGGCGGCGGGGTGCCGAGCTCCTCGGCGAACTCGCGTCGCGCGGTCTGCAGCGGGTCATCTCCCAGGTCGTATTCGCCCTTCGGGATCGACCATGCGCCGGCATCCTTTTTTGCCCAGAACGGACCGCCCATGTGAACGAGCATCACCCGGACCTCGCCGCCGGGCTGGCGGTGAAACAGCAACAGGCCCGCGCTGAGCTTGCCGGCGATCGCACGCCTCCTTACACGATCGCGACGACGCGCGCCGGCGCGGCGCTGGCACCGGCGATGCGCAGCGGAAAGCACGCCACGCTGAACCCTTCGGGCGGCAGCTCGCCGAGGTTCACCAATCGCTCGATCTGCGCGTACCCCAGGTCGACCTGGTGCGCAGCCCAGAAGATGCCCGGACGACCCGCGGCCTTGGCCCGCTCGGCCTGAAGGTGCAGCGGCGCGTCCCAGCCCCAGGCATCGACGCCCATCACGCGCACGCCCTGCTCGTAGAGCCAGCGCGTCGCGCCGGCCGTGACGCCGGGACCGCGGGCGACGTAATCCAGATCGCCATAGAAGGCGTCACGCCCGGTATGAACGAGGACGATGTCGCGCGCGGCGAGCGGGCGCGGAAGCCGCGCTTGAACATCCTCGACGTCGAGAGCGTCACCGTCGGCGCGGTCGATGGCATCGACGACGACGCCGGGCGCGAAGAACCAGTCGAGAGGGAGCTCGTCGATCGTCTGCGCCCGCCGGCCGGCGATCTGCGAGTTGTAGTGCCAGGGCGCGTCGACGTGCGTGCTGTTGTGCGTGCCCAGGCGCGTGAACGTGTCCGTCGCCCACCCCTCGCCGTCGCGCAGCAACTCGGGACCGACGCCGAAGAACGTCTGGATCGCGGCAGCGCCGGCCGCATGGTCCTCGTAGGCCAGGTCGGTGCGCAAGACGTCCGGCAGCTCGGGCGGATCGGGCCTGATCGGCGCCGAGAGGTCGACGAACCGCATGGCGCCGGGAGCTACGTGATCTCCCGGTTGCGCGTGACGAGCATCCCGGCGATCGTCAGCAGCATGCAATAGCCGGCGAGCACGAGGCCGCCGTCGACCTGGTCCAGCAGCAGCGCCTTGCCCTTGGGATTGCCTTGAAGCCCAAGCAACGACTCGGCCGGAAAATAGCGCCCGACCTCGTCGCCGATGAAGAGCGTCAGCGTGCCGCGCAGCGCAAGGAAGAGCGCCAGGCCGCCGACGATCGCCGCGACCTGATTTCGCACGACCGCTCCCAAGGCGACGCCGAACAGGCAGATGAGGATGAAGCCGATGCCGACGCCGAGGTAGATGTCGACCGCCTGGTCGGAGTTCACCGCGACGTCGCGGCTGGAGAGGATCGACAGCCCCAGGCCGGCATTGACCGCGATGTACTCAAGCGCGGCGACGAGCCCGACGACGAAGCCCACGACGAGCTTGGCGGCGATCACGCGCTCGCGTCTGGGCGTGATCAGGAACGTCGAGTTCGCCGTCCCGTGGCGAAACTCGTTGGTTGAGATCAGCGCGCCCAGCGTGAACACGAAGAGGATCGACAGCGGCGTGCCGATGAGCAGGTCCGGGACGTTGGCCGGGCGCAGGTCCTTCTTCTCGCCCAGGCCGGCGAGCATGCCGGCGACCGCGC
>DASVPU010000318.1:0-6875 GCA_036389475.1 Solirubrobacteraceae bacterium | reverse complement strand
GGCCACACGCGGCGGGCGCTTCATCGCCGATCGACCCGGCTGTCGCGTGCGGCCGCCATGACGGCCAGCAGGCTATCCACGCACCCGGCGAGCGCCGGGGTGGCGCCGTACGCTGCGCTTATAGCGCTCGCCACGATGCCCGAGCCCGCGCGCCTGCCCCTGGCCGGAGGCCGCAGCGGCACAACCGTCCGCGTGCACCCGCTGTGCACGGGCGAGATCCTGCTGCCGCCGCGTGCCTTTGATCGCCCGAGCGGTGCATTCGCAAGGACGCGTGGCAAGGTGCGGCACCTCCCGCGCTCGCGCTGGCAGTGGGTGCCGGTACCGGCCTTCCTCGTCGAGCATCCCGGCGCCGGCCTGATCCTCGTCGACACCGGAATGCACGCATCGGTCGCGATCGATCCGAGGATCAGCCTCGGCCGCCGCCAGCCGCGTTCGCTGCCGGTCCGCGTACGAACAGAGCAGGCGCTGCCCGCGCAGCTGCGCGCACGCGCCGTCGCGCCGGAGCAGATCAAGCTCGTCGTCATGACGCACCTGCACCACGATCATGCCAGCGGCATCGGGCAGTTTCCGAACGCGACGTTCGTCGTGACGAGCCTCGAGTGGCAGATCGCGTGCCGCGGCGGCTTCCGGCAGGGCTACCGTCGAGCACACTTCGATCATCCGTTCGATTGGCGCACCGTGGACTACGCGGCCGCTGGGACCAGCGGCCACGGCAGCTTCAACCGCGCCGTCGACCTGTTCGGCGACGGTTCGGTGCGCCTGCTGTTCACCCCCGGCCACACGCGCGGGCACCAGTCGGTCCTCCTGCGCCTGACGGACGGCGACCTGCTGCTCACCGGCGACGCCGCCTACACGCAGCGGACGATCGACGAGAATCTGGTCCCGATCTTCTGCGTCGACGAGCACCTCTACCGCCGTTCGCTGCGCGAGATCCGAGATCACGTCGCCAATCGCCCCGGCGCGCTCGTCATCTGTGGCCACGACGGTCAGCGCTGGCCGCAGCTCGAGCCGATCTACGCGTGAGCGCGGGCGCAACCTCGCCGGAGCGGATGCGTTGGTACGCGCACATGCGCCGCCTCCTGCTGCTCAGCCTGCTGCTCACCGCTGCCATCGCGCCCGCTGCCCACGCCCGCGCGATCGTCGTCGCCACGGGCACGAACGAGGCGGTGCTCACGGACGTCCCGTCGAACAACGTCGTCGCTCGGCTGCAGCTGGCCGCTCCGACCCGTGCCGTCGCGGCGGCGCCCGACGGATCGCGAGCGTTCATCGCGGCCGGCGGACGCGTCGTCGTGGTCGACCTGACCACGCTCGCGGTCACGGGCGGCGTCGAGGCGGGCGGCACGATCACCTCGCTGGCGCTGACCCAGGACGGCGCGCGGCTGCTTGCCGCGCGGCGTGGCGCGATCGACGTCATCGACACGGCGGCGCTGACCGTCGCGGGCAGCATCTCGCTGAACGGCGCCAAGCCGGGCGCCGTCGCGGTCTCCGCCGACGGCCTCAGGGCTGCGGTCGCGCTCGGAACGCGCGTGGGTCTCGTCGACCTCGCGGGGCTGCGCCTCACCAAGCGCGCGACCCTCGGCGCCAAGCCCGCCCGCCGCAAGCCCGCCGTCGAGGTCGGCGGTGTCGCCTTCGCACCCGCCGGCTCGCGCGTCTACGTGGCCACGACCGACGGCACGCTGAGCGCCATCAACCGCGTGAGCGCCCGGCGCACGGTGAAGATCAAGCTCAAGCCCGGCGTCGGCGCCGGCCTGGCGATCTCGCCCGACGGCGCCAGCGCGGCTGTCGGCGCCCTGCGTGGCAGCCGCGCGACGGCGATCGTGAGCCTCAGCCGCAGGCGCCTGATCATGCGCGTCAAGACCGGGGCCGGCCCGGGCGCGCCCACGTACGCGACCATCGGCCCGCGGCTGTATGTCGGCGACGGCGGCGAGTCGACCGTCTCGATCCTCTCGACGATCAGCCCCAAGCGCATCGGCGTGCAGCGGCTGCCCTCCGGGCTTCATGCGCGGGCGCTGGCGGCGCAGCCCGGTCTTGCCGTCAAGTTCGGCACAGACGGGCCGGAGACGATCATCGGCACGCAAGGTCCGGACCGCATCGAGGGCCTCGGCGGCGACGACACGCTGCGCGGCGGCCGCGGAAACGACCAGCTGCTCGGCGGTTTCGGAAACGACACGCTCGTCGGCGGCGCAGCCGACGACCTGCTCGACGGCGGTGACGGCAACGACCTGATGG
Source organism: Solirubrobacteraceae bacterium (assembly GCA_036389475.1). GTDB lineage: Bacteria > Actinomycetota > Thermoleophilia > Solirubrobacterales > Solirubrobacteraceae > CADCVQ01. The sequence goes on along the minus strand of DASVPU010000318.1, from coordinate 4,646 downwards.
TCGGCCAGGCCGGCAACGACCTGCTGCTCGGCCAGGCGGGCAACGACTCCATCAACGGCGGCACGGGCAATGACCGGCTCGACGGCGGCACGGAGGACGACAACCTCGACGGCGGCGACGGCGACGACAGCGTGCTCGGCGGGCCCGGCAACGACCGGATCGTCGAAGCCGGACTGGGCAACGACTTCCTGCTCGACGGCGGCGACGGCGACGACTTCATCAACGGCAACCGCGGAACCGACAAGATCGTCGGCGCCGCGGGCAACGACACGCTGCTGGGAGGCGGCGGCAGCGAGAGCATCGACGGCGGTTTGGGTGACGACGTCATCGACGGCGGGACCGGCGGCGACCAGATCTACGGTCGTGAGGGCGACGACGCGATCAAGGGCGACGCCGGCCGCGATCGCATCTACGGCGCCGATGGCCGCGACAGCGTCGACGGCGGCTCGGGCGACGACTACATCACGACCGCCCGCGGCAACGACGAGATCGTCGGCGGACCCGGAGCGGACACGATCAGCGCGGGCTCGGGCAACGACGTCGTCCGCGTCGCCGACGAGGATGGCGACATCGTCGACTGCGGTCCGGGCAAGGACACGGTCTACGTCGAGAGCACGGCGCCGTCGCGCGACCAGCTCAAGAGCTGCGAGAGCGTGTTGCAGTCGCCACCCGAGCCGTCCACCGACGCGCCGCCGGCCTCGACGGTCATCCCCGGCACGGCGGGCGACGACATCCTCACCGGCACCCCGGGCAAGGACTCGATCTTCGGCGCCGACGGCAACGACGAGCTGTTCGGCAACGACGGCGACGACTACGTCGACGGCGAGAACGGCAACGACATCCTCCACGGTGGAACGGGCAACGACGAGATGTACGGCCGCCGCGACAACGACGTCTTGCTCGGCAACGACGGCGACGACTTCCTCAACGGCGACCGCGGACTCGACACGATCAACGGCGGCCCCGGCAACGACAACATCTTCGGCGGCCTCGACGAGGACACGATCGCCGGTGAGGAGGGCGACGACCGCATCAGCGTGATCGACGGCTGGGTGGACCGAGTCGACTGCGGCGACGGCAACGACGTCGTCTTCGCCGAGACGTTCGACGTCGTCGATCCCAACTGCGAGAGCGTCCGCCGGTAGGCGGCCTGGCGCGCCCGGAGATGCCGCTGCTGCCCCAGGCCCTGCGGCGCCTGGCGCCCGTCCGCCTGCGTGACGATCCGCGCGTGCGCGCGGTGGCCGTCGGCAGCGGCCTGATCCCGCCGCGGACGATGCACACGTCCGCTGAGGCCGCGTTGCTGGAGGAGCTCGCCCAGGGGTGCCGGTCCGTCGTCGAGATCGGCGTATACGAGGGCTCGTCGGCGGTCGTTCTGGTGCGGGCGCTCGACGGCCGGGCGACGCTTCACCTCATCGACCCCTTCGGCCACCAGCCGGGCGCGCTGCGGGCGGGCTGGGCAGCGACCGAGCGCGCGACGCGACGCGTCGTGGCGCGCGCCCAGGCTGCGGCGGGCGCGCGCGCGCCGCGGGTGGTCTGGCATATCGAGCGCAGCGAGGAGACCGGCCGCGCGTGGTCGGGGGGGCCTGTGGACCTCGTCTTCATCGACGGCGACCACACCGAGAAGGGCTGTGCGCTGGATTGGGAGCTGTGGCACGGGCATGTCGCCGGCGGCGGCCACGTCGTGTTCCACGACGCTCGCTCCGCGCTGGGCGCGCCGGTGGGGATCGACGGCGTCATCGCGGTCGTCGACCGCGTGTTCCGCGACGGCGGCGGGACGGCGGGCTGGGAGATCGTGCGCGAGGTCGATCGCGCGGTCGTCGTCCGGCACGCGCGCCGAGGACCTGGCTGAGGCTGAGCTGCTGAGGCCAGCGTCGGGCCAGCGTCGGCTCGGCGTCGGATGCGTCGGACAGCGCGCGCATCGGGTCGGCACGCAGCGGGGCTGGCCGCGTAGGCGCCGGGACCCTCGGGCCTCATCCTGTCGTTCGCTCGTATCTTCAAACATCAACCCGGAGGTGATGGGCGATCGTGAATGCGTCAGTTGACACGTGGGGCATCGGCGGACCGCAGTTCTTGATCTTCTACGCAGCCCTGTGCTTGCTCACCGCCGCCTGGTTGGGCTGGGAGTGGCGGCGCGTGGTCGGCAAGCGGGAGCGCAGCTCCGATCCGCTTCCGGACCTCGGCGTCTACAAGCTTGCGATGCTCAGCGGTGGACCGCAGCTCGCGATCACGACGGTGGCCGCGAAGCTGGGGCAGGACGGATACGTCGAGAGCGGCGAAGACCCCCGCACGCTGATAGCGCAAGGCCACCTCCCGGCGGGCGCCGACGCGCTCGAACGCGAGGTCTTCGGGACCGTCCACCGCTCACCCGGCATCTCCACCGAGGAGATGCGGCGCGAGGTGGCCGGCAGCGAGCCGATCAAGCACCTCCAGCAGGAGCTCACGCAGGCGGGGCTGCTCATCGAGGAGAGTGCGGCCAAGCGGCTGGGCCGGCTCTGGATCGCTGGCGCCGTCCTGGCGGCGGTCGGGATCGCCCGGGTGGTCGCGGGCTTGAGCGACGGCTCGGAGATCGGCTTCTTGACCGTCGTGGTGATCGCGGTGGTCGCCGCGACGTTCAAGATCGCCCGCAAGCGCCCGTTCCTCACCGCGCGCGGGGGCTCGCTCCTCCGCGCCGAGCGCGGGCGGCGCCCGGAGCTGCGCGACCACTCGACCGCGACCGAGTTCCCGTATGCCGTCGCGTTGTGGGGGAGCCTCGCGCTGTGGGGCGCCGACCCGGCGTTCGCTTCGACGCTCGGCGTGCCGCGCGAGGAGGGCGACAGCTCATGGAGCAGGTCGAGCTGCGGCGCCGGTGGCACGTGCGGGGCCTTCGGTGCCGGCGGGCACAGCGGCGGCGGGTGCGGCGGCGGCGGGTGTGGCGGCGGCGGATGCGGAGGTGGGTGATGACGATGTCGATCCAGACCCAGCGCCTGGGCCGTGGCCTCGGCTGGCGGCCAGAGCTCGACGGCGCCGTGGCGCGCGCGCAGCTCGGCTTCCTCGAGGTCGTCGCCGAGGGCATCGGCCCTCGGCATCTGCCGGCGGGGGTGCAGGCGGCGCGCGAGCGCGGCCTGGCGATCGTCCCGCACGGGATCCGGCTCTCGCTCGGCGGCGCCGAGCATCCCGACGCGCGGCGCCTGGAGCACCTCGCCTCGGTCGCCGAGCGCGTCAGCGCGCCGCTCGTGAGCGAGCACATCGCGTTCGTGCGCGCACACGGGCAGGAGTCCGGTCACCTGCTCCCGGTCCCGCGCACGCGCGAGGCTCTGGAGATCCTGGTGGAGAACGTCACGATCGCGCAGCAGGCGCTTCCCGTGCCGCTGGCGCTCGAGCACGTCGCCGCGCTCGTCGAGTGGCCGGGCGCCGAGATGGACGAAGCGGCGTTCGTCAGCGAGCTGATCGAGCTCACCGGTGCGCTGCTGCTGCTCGACCTGTCCAACCTGTTCGCCAACGCGCACAATCACGGCTACGACGCCGAGGAGGCGCTCACGCGGTTCCCGCTGCAGCGGATCGCCTACGTCCACGTCGGCGGCGGTACGTTCCGCGACGGCGTCTACCACGACACGCACGCCGACCCGGTCGTGCCTGGCGTGCTGGCGATGGTCGAGGAGCTGCACGCGCTGACCGACGCTCCGGGCGTCCTGCTGGAGCGCGACGACGGCTTCCCGCCGGAGGACGAGCTCCTGGCGGAGCTGCGCGCGATCGACGAGGCCGCGAGGCGCGGAAGCGAGCGCCGTGGCGGCTGACCGCTCCGGCTATGCGGCCAAGCAGGCCGCGCTGCTCGAGGCGCTGGTCCGCGGCGGCGAGCTCCCCCAAGGATTCGCCGCCGCCAAGGCGGACGCCGCGAGCCAGTCGCTGCGGCGCAAGCGCGCCGGAGCGATCCGGCATGCCTGGCCGGCGCTGATGGTCGCGCTCGGCGCGAGCTTCGACGAGCGCTTCGACGCGTTCGCGCGCACGACCGGCCCGCCGGCGTTCGGCGAGGGCTTGACCGACGGCCTCGCGTTCGTCTCATGGCTCGCCCGCGGGGAGGAGCTCGGCGATGACGTCCGCGTCGAGATGCTGTTCGCGCGCGCGATCGTCGTGTGCAGCCGCCGCGGCTGGCACATGCGGCGCGCGCCGTTCCTGCGCGTCGCGCGGCTGCGCCATCCGCACCGGCTGCTGGCCGTGGTGCACGTGCCGCGCCTGGGGCGCCGCTCCGCCACGCTGGCGCTGCGCTGAGCTGGTCCCCGCGGGGGGCGGGCGCGTCGGACAGGCGCGGCCGGTTTACCGCTCCAGGCCAAGCGCCAGCTCGTCATCGAGCAAAGCGCGCTCATGTGCGGACACGAGCACGTCGAGGAGCGCGGCTGCAGCGTGCGGGCAGAACTGTGTCCCGGCCGCGCGGCGGATCTCGTCGCGGGCTGCGGCCGCGGACATCGCCTGACGGTAGGGACGGTGGGACGTCATCGCATGGTAGGCATCGCAGACCAGCGCGATCCGGCTCGCGATCGGGATCTCGTCGCCGGCCAGCCCGTCGGGGTAGCCGCCGCCGTCCCAGCGCTCGTGCTCGGCGCGAACCGCCGGCGCGAGGTGGGCGAGGCCCGGGGTGCCCGCGATGATCCGCTCGCCCACCACCGGATGCT
>DASVPU010000317.1:0-14480 GCA_036389475.1 Solirubrobacteraceae bacterium | reverse complement strand
GAGGTGCGTTCAGAGCGCCACCGCCAGCGCCTCGGCCGGCGCAGCGGGCACGCGGTCGGGGTGCAGGATGTGCGCCAGCAGCTCGATGCCGTCGATGAGCCGCGGACCCGGTCGCGAGAAGTAGGCCGACGCGTTCACCGCAAATACCTGATCGGCGCCGAGGGCGCGCAGCTCTCCGGCGAACCGCTCGGCCTCCGCGAGTGCGCGCGCGGCGTCGTAGCCGCACGGCATCACGACGACGACTTCGGGCTGCGCGGCCGTGACCTCCTCCCACGTCGCCTGCCGCGACGGCTCGCCCGTGAAGCCGAGCACGTCCTCACCGCCCGCCATCTCGATGAGCTGCGGCACCCAGTGGCCGCCGACGAACACCGGGTCAAGCCACTCCAGGGCGGCGACCCGCGGTCGCGGTGCCCCGCGCACGGCCAGGCGTACGACATCGGCGCGCCGGGCGGTCCGCGCGATCAGATCCAGCGCCGCGTCGCGCGAGCCGGTCGCCTGCGCGATCGTCCGTACGTCGGCGAGCGTCTCGCCGTAGGTCTTCGGGTCCAGTGAGACGACGCGCGGCGGGCCGGGCAGCGTCGTCGCGAGCGCCTGCACCTCGTCGACCGACACCGCGCAGACGTGGCACAGCGCTTGCGTGACGATGAGGTCGGGCTCGAGCTCGCGCACGCTCTCCTCGTCGAGCTCGTAGATCGATTCGCCGGCCTTGGTGCGCGCGCGCACCGCCGCGTCGATCTCGGCGGGCGAGAGCCCGGCTGCGAGCACGTCGCGCGTCACCGCCTCGAGCTCTCGCACCTCGTCGGGGAAGTCGCACTCGTGGGTCACTCCGACGACGTCTTCGCCGAGGCCCAGCTCGAACAGCAGCTCGGTAGCGTGTGGGACGAGGCTGACGATCCGCATCAGTACGAGGAGAGGGTATGGCACTGCTGAGCGACGCAGAGATCGAGGGGCGCCTGGCGGGCAGCGAATGGCGCCGCGAGGAGGACACGATCGTCCGCGACATCGAGACGAGCGGCTTCAAGGCCGCGATGGCGCTGGCCAACCGCGTCGCCGACGCGGCCAACGAGGCCAACCACCACCCCGACATCCTCATCCACGGCTACAAGCACGTGCGCCTTACGCTGTCGACGCATTCCGAGGGCGGGATTACAGAGAACGACTTCGCCCTCGCCGAGAGCATCGATAGTCTGTGAACGCTATGTCAAAGGGTACATACTGTGACTGCAATGCAGCAAGATGAACACAGCATCGAGACGCTGCGCCGCCGCCAGCTGCAGCGCGAGCAGGTTGAGCGCGAGCGCGCAGCGCAAGCCGCCACGCCGACCGAAGAGCACGCCGCCCTACGGCGTGCCGACAAGGCGGCCTACCTGCGCGAGAAGCTCGACGAGCAGGCCCGGCACCCCGACGATCGCTGATCGGCGCCTCTGAGCTGAGACGGCAGCGAGGAGGGCCCCCGGCCGCTGACCGTCACGACTCCGGCAGGCCGTGGTGCGCGACGGCGCGATCGTAGTTGAGCCGCAGCAGCTCGATCACGTCGCGAACGTCGTCCTCGGTTTCGATGCGGCGCGCGGCATAGCCCGGCTTGCCGGGGAAGACCGGGTGATAGTCGATCCGGCCGGCCCCGTGGAGCTCGTGCCAGACGGCCTTGGGAAAGCCGATGTGCAGGACATGGTCGCCATGTAGGTGGCCGATCTCACGGCGCCCCAGCGTGAAGGCGAACTCGCCTCGCCGGCCGTGGCCGGCCTCGACACCCGGCCAGGAGGTGACCTCGCTCGTGATCTGCTCGCTCGCGGCTTGCGGCTTGGTCAACATGAGTCGGTCCTCCCAGGCTCGGTTGCAGCGGACGCCGCACACAGTAGAAGCTCAATTGAGCTTGAAGTCAACCCCGGATCATGATCTCCTTCTCTTCAATGCCGGAGCTGCTGACGATCTCAGACGTCTCGCGGCGCAGCGGCGTCGCCTCCTCGGCACTGCGCTTCTACGAGCAGCGCGGTCTGATCTGCGCCGAGCGAGCGGGCTCGGGTCATCGCCGCTACCCGCGGACGGTGCTACGGCGAATCGCCTTCATCGTCTTCGCCCAGCGCATCGGGCTGACGCTCGACGAGATCGGCGCCGAGCTCGCCAAGCTTCCCGCGGATCGCGCCCCCACCCGCCGCGACTGGTCGCGACTGTCGAGCACGTGGGCCTCGCGCATCGATCAGCGGATCGCCGAGCTCGAGCGCCTGAAGGCCGGCTTGACCGAATGCATCGGCTGCGGCTGTCTCTCGCTGGAGCGCTGCCAGCTGGCGAATCCCGCCGACCGGGCGGCCGGCCTGGGCTCCGGTCCTCGCTATTGGGTCGCCGACCGTCCATCCGGTTAGCCCGCCGATGGCCGCTGTGCGTGCTGCTACCGTTGCTCTGCAGCGTCAATGAACGACGACCTTCCTCGAAGTCAGGGCCGACAACCTAGGCCCGGCCCTGTCCGCGCCTCTTGATCGCGCTCCTGCTCAGCGCGATCGTCGTGCTGATCTTCGCCAACGGCTTCTTCGTCGCCGCGGAGTTCGCGCTCGTGCGTGCCAAGCGCGGGCGCCTGCAGGATCTGGCGGCGGCCGGCGACAAGCGGGCCGTGCTCGTCCTCAAGCAGCTCGACGAGATCAGCGAGTACCTGTCTGCCTGTCAGTTCGGGATCACGCTCGCCTCGCTGGGCATCGGCTTCCTCGGCGAGCCCGCGATCGCCGAGCTAGTCAGGCCGATCTTCGATGACCTCGCCCACTTCGTCGCCGCACCCGCGTCGATCGCGGTCGCCTACATCCTCGTCACGGCGGGGCACATCACCGCCGGCGAGCAGGTGCCGAAGATCTACGCGATCGTCAACGGCGAGAAGGTCGCCATTCGAGTCGCACGTCCGCTAAACCTGTTCAACAAGTTCATGCGACCGTTCATCCACCTGCTCAACGCGGCCTCCAACGCGATGCTGCGCCCGCTTGGGATCAAGGGCGAGGATGGCTTCGAGCAGGGTGCCAGCCCCGAGGAGGTGCGCGCGCTGATCGCGCAGGCACGGGCCGGGGGACAGCTGGATCCGGGCGAGGCGGGGATGCTCCACGGCGTCTTTCACCTGCACGAGCAGCAGGCCCGCCAGGTCATGACGCCGATCCCGGCCGTCGTCACCGTCGACATCTCCGAGGATGTCGGCACCGCGCTGCGACGCTGCATCTCCACGGGTCACACACGGCTGCTTGTCACCGAGGACCACAACCCCGACAAGGTCCGCGGCATCGTGCACTCAAACTCGCTGGCGCGGATTCTGATGGCCTCGGGACCGGAGGCGTCGCTCGAGCCGGCGGTCAAGCCGGCGCCGATCGTGCCGGAGACTAAGCCGCTGGATGACCTGCTCGCCGACCTGCAGCGCAACCGATCGACGATGGCCGTCGTCGTCGACGAGTACGGTCGCGTCGCCGGCATCGTGACGATCGAGGACATCATCGAGGAGATCGTCGGCGAGATCGACGACGAGACCGACCCAGCCGGTGGCGACGTGCGCCAGCTCGCCAACGGTGACTGGTATGTGCGCGGACACGTCGCGATCACCGATCTTGCCGACTATGGGCTGAACCTGCCAGTCGACTCCGATGCGTACAACTCGATCGGCGGCTTCGTCTTCGCAAAGCTCGGGCGCCTGCCCAAGCGCGGCGACACGGTCACCGCCAACGGCTACTCGATCCGGGTCGAGTCCGTGCGCGCGAACCGCATCGAGGCGCTGCGCATCCGTGAGCGCCGGCAGGCGGCGGCGACGGCGTCCTCGTCCGCCTCGTAGGTGCGCGCGACCGCCAGCTTGCACGTCGGCCGGGCGGCCGCTCGGCGAGGGACACGACGAGCCCGCGAGCGGTGCGGACTCGTCCATTACCCACTTTCGCGCGGGGCTCAGCGGGCGTAGAACTCCGGCGGGTACAGCCCCCGGCCGGCTTTGCGGCCCAGCGCACCCTCGGCACAGAGGTCGCGTAGGCGCTGCGGGACGTTCGCGCCGATCGCGTCGCCGATCGCCACCGAAACGTCCAGGCCGATGTAGTCCAGCAGCGCCATCGGACCCATCGGGTGGGCCGCCCCGAGCTGCATGCAGGTGTCGATCGACGCCGGCGGAAGCCCCGTCTGCTCCATGAAGTCGACGGCGCTGAACAGATACGGGAACAGCAGCCGGTTCACGACGAAGCCCGCCAGGTCGGGAACGTCGACCCCCTCCTTCTCGAGCTCGGCGCACAGCGCAGACGCGCGTGCGCGTGTGTCGTCGCTCGCCTCCTCCGGGTAGGCGAGCTCGACGAGCTTCATCCGCGGCACCGGGTTGAAGACGTGCAGGCCGACGAAGCTCGCCGGCCGGCCGGAGGCTGCGGCGAGCTCGCTCACCGACAGCGACGACGTGGTCGTGCTGATCAGCGCGTCGTCGGCCGCGATCTCGTTGAGCCTGCCCAGCAGATCGGTCTTCAGCGCCGTGTCCTCGGAGATCGCCTCGACGATGAACGTCGCGTCGCGCAGCGCATCGAGGTCGGTCGTCACCGTGACGTTGGCGGGGTCGTACTCCTCGCCGAGCCGCTCGCAGGCCTTGGCGATCGCCTTCGTCGCGCGCTGCGCCGATGCATCCGAACGAGCCCACAGGACATGGCCGTTCGTCTTCGTCGCGCAGGCCGCCAGCCCTGTCGCGATCGCCCCGCTTCCAGCAATTCCAAGCTTCTCTCCCACGCCGCGCTCCCTCCGAATTTGACCCTCCAATCGGTCGAGTACCTTAGTCGGCATGAATGGACAACATGGTCGCGAGGTCGTCATCGTCGAAGCCGTACGCACGCCGGTGGGTCGCGGCCACGCGGAGAAGGGCTACTACAAGGACACTCATCCCAACGAACTGCTCGGTCGCTGCTTCACGGAGGTCATCGAGCGGTCCGGCATCGATGCCGCCGAGGTCGAGGACGTCATCGCCGGTTGCGTACAGCAGATCGGCGAGCAGAGCTACAACGTGGCGCGAAACGCCTGGCTGCAGGCCGGATTGCCGGTCGAGGCCGCCGCGACGACGGTCGATCGTCAGTGCGGCTCCGCGCAGCAGGCCGTGAACTTCGCCGCCGCACTGATCGCTGCTGGGGTGCACGACGTCGTCATCGGCTCTGGCGTCGAGCATCTGGGCCACATCCCGATGGGCGTCGGCCTCAGCTGGGCCGACCAGGTCGGGTCGCCGTTCGCGCCCGCGCTGATGGAGAAGTACGACCTCGTCCCGCAGGGGCTGAGCGCCGAGATGATCGCCGAGCGCTGGGAGATCCCGCGCTCTGAGCTCGACGAGCTCGCGGTGCGCTCGCACCGGCTTGCCCACCGGGCGACGGAGGAGGGGCGCTTCGAGCGCGAGATCATCCCGTTTCAGACCAACGGCGAGGTGCGCTACGTCGACCAGGGCATCCGCCCCGACACGAACCTCGAGACGCTTGCGCAGCTCAAGCCGGCGTTCAAGCCCGACGGCAAGATCACTGCCGCGACCTCGTCGCAGATCTCCGACGGCGCGGCAGCCGTGCTGCTCATGTCGCGCGACAAGGCCGACGCGCTCGGCCTGACGCCGCGGGCGCGGATCGTCGATCAGACGACCGTCGGCGTCGATCCCGTGATCATGCTCACCGGCCCGATCCCGGCGACGCGCAAGCTGCTGCAGCGCAACGCGATGGCGATCGGCGACGTCGACCTCGTCGAGATCAACGAGGCGTTCGCGCCTGTGGTCGCCGCCTGGCGCCGCGAGCTCGAACCGGACATGGATCGCGTGAACGTCAACGGCGGAGCGATGGCCCTGGGCCACCCGCTCGGCTCGACCGGCGCCCGGCTGATCACGACGCTGCTGCACGAGCTCGAGCGCGCGGACCTGGAGACGGGGCTCGTGACGATGTGCTGCGGCGGCGGGCTGGGGACCGGGACGCTGATCCAGCGCGTCTAGCCGGCTGCCGGCGTTTGCAGGGAAACGGGCGCGGTGCGCTCAGCGGGTGCGTTCGCTTCTGCCGCGATGGCGTTGGTGTCGTGCTCGCGCCGACTGCCTCGTGACCCCGTGCCTTGGTCGCGTGTCGTGCGCTGACGGTCATCCCGGAGGATCTGTTGTGTAGAACGCGACGCTTGGCGTGGCCGCCTGCGGTCAGCGGTCAGATGAGCACCACCGACTCGACGGTCACGACCGGCGGTGCCTCGAACGCCCGATTCGACGTCGTTCACGACCCGCTTTGGCCTAGGACAACCGCGCGAGGGGATTGGACGTGCGGCTCAGTTCCTCTCGCCGGCCCCCGCGGGGAAGCTTGCCGACACGGATTTGTGGGTAATCGCACAAGACGGTTGTTGCTGCTCACCACGAAAGGACATCGTCACAATGATCGGAATCCTGATCGCCATCCTGCTCGCCGCACTTGTGTACTGGCTCTGCGCGGCGCTCGGCCTGCCGACAATCGTCGCCATCATCGCCGCGATCCTCGTGCTGATCAGCGGGATTGGTACAGGCGGCTACGGCTACGGCCGCAGAGGCATCTGACTGGCGCCCGAGGGCGCTCATCGTTCTCAGAGCCCGGCGCACACGGTGCCGGGCTCCGCCGGTTCAGGAACGCGCCAATGCTCGCGGTCGACGCGACGCCCTGAGCCCGAGTCAGTCCCAGCGAAACCCGGTCGACGACGGGCTTGGCGGCAACGGACTTGTCGGCAGGCCCGGGGGCGGGTCGGCGACGTGAAAGCCCGACGGCGAGGTGTCGTTGGGGGTATCGGGATGAAAGAGCGAGCCCAGGTACTGGATCTGGCCGCGGCCGGGACCAAGCTCGAAAAGCCCGCCGCCGTAGGCGCCGATGGCGCGCTGCGCGGTGTAGTCGTAGGTGTCGAACAGCGGCTTGATCCCGCCTAGGCGGCTCGGCTTGAGGTTCACCATCCGCGGCGCGAACGGCAGCGCCTCGATGTCGGCGATCGAGTGGATGTTCGCGTCCCAGGTGATGCGATCGCGGTGGGGCTTGAGCAGCTCGTCGATCTCGGCGGTGAGCTTTGGGTCCTCGATCCACGCGTCGGGGAACGCCTCGACCACCCGACGGTAGAGCACCGGGTCCGCCGGCTGATCGACGATCGTCTCTTCGTACAGGCCCTTGAAGTCGATCGAGTCGACGGCCCCAGTGGCAACCAGGTCAGTGATGAGCTCCTCGTCCCAGGACGCGGTCGGGTCGAGCTTGAATCGCAGCGACGGGTAGCGCTCCAGCCGACGGGCGACAGGATCTAACGACGGCGGCTCGCCCAGGCGCAGGGAGACGACGAACGTCAGCGGGCGCGGTTCGCGCCCCAGGACTGCGTGCAGCGGGTCGCCGGCCTGGCGCAGCGCAAGGTCCAGCGCCGCAGACTCGTAGGCCCACGTGCGATACAGGCGCGAGACGTCGCGCTGGGGCTCCTTGGGGAAGAGGTCGAGCGTCGCCAGGTGCTCAGAGAACGAGCGGATCGTCCAGTTGCCGGCGAGCGCAAGCACCGGGCCGGCCTGCTGGGCGAACTCATGGTCGACCGCGTCGTAAACGACGTCCTCCCCAACCCCCTCCTCACCGTCTCCGTGCAGGCGGATGACGGTCGACTTGCGCTCGAAGTCGCTGGCGACGTTCTGCACCAGGCCCTCCAACGAGTAGTCCTCGATCGTCAGCTCGAGGTCGGCAACGAGCTCGTACGTGCTCATGGATTCGACCCTACCGGGGCAGGGTGAGGGGATGGATCGCCCACTGGTCCGTCCTGCAAGTCCGCTCCCGTTTGGATCGGCGGAACACGCACGGACTTACAGGACGAAACCAATAGCTCGGGGGCGCCGCCGCGTCAGTCAGCGCCTGAGGACATCGATGCGGACCCTCGCGATCCTGCTTGCAGCATTCGCTGCCATCATGCTCGCAGCTTGCGGCGAAAGCGGCGAGTCCCAGCCAACCAACGCGGCGCCGGCACCGGCAGCGGCGAAGTCTCGGCCGATCATCGGGATCGGCGATCAGCAGGCCGCGATGTTCACCGATCCGCGCTTCACCGCGCTCGGGATCGAGCACGCGCGGCTGGTCGTCTCCTACGACGCCGTCGACGTCGGCTTCGAGCGCGACCTGACTGACACGTGGCTGAAGAAGGCGCAGCGGGCCGGCGTCGAGCCGTTCGTCACGTTCGGCCATTCGCGAGTGCATCCGAAGAAGCTACCGTCGGTCGCCGAGTTCCGGCTAGCGTTCCAGGCGTTTCGCAAGCGCTATCCACAGGTCCGCGTGTTCGCGGCGTGGAACGAGATCAACCATGCCAGTCAGCCCACGCACGACCGGCCCAGGCGCGCGGCCGAGTACTACAACGTCGTGAAGGCTTCCTGCGACGGCTGCACGGTGCTTGCCGGCGACGTGCTCGATCAGCCGGGCATGATGCGCTACGTCAAGCGCTACCGGCGCCATCTCGACGGCAGTCCGCGCATCTGGGGCCTGCACAACTACGCTGACGCAAACCGCTTCCGCGACAGCGGGCTGGGCGACCTGCTCAGGACGGTCAAGGGCAAGGTCTGGCTCACGGAGACCGGCGGCATCGTGCGCTTCGGCCAGAGCTTCCCGCAGGATGAGCAGCGCGCCGCGCGCGCCGTGAAGTACGTGCTGGCGCTGGCCAAGCGGACGCCGCGAGTGGAGCGCGTCTACCTGTACAACTGGACCGGCACGCCGCCGAACGACCGCTTCGACGCGGGCCTCATCGCGTCAGACGGCACCGCCCGGTCGGCGTACGACGCGCTGCGCGAGTACCTGCGGGGCTGAGCATCAGGGCCCCTGCGCGCTGGCGCCGGCCTCGAGCCGCGCGACGAGATCCTCGAGGCGCAGCTCCTCCAAGCCGCGACCGACGGCCTCGAGCTCGGCGGCGCACAGCTCGACGAGCGTCCGGCCCTCCTTGCACAGCTCGAGCGTCTCGCGCAGCCCTGCCTCCCCGGAGTCCAGCCGCTTGATGATCTCCTCCAGGCGGGCGCTCGCAGCCTCGTAGCTCAGCGCAGGCTGCTTTTCAGGATCGGTCATCGTCGCCGCCGATCGTCGCATCCACGGCGGCGTCGCCGAAATGCAGCCGCACGTCGCCCGCGTCGCGCGCCGCCGAGGCGCTGGTGACCAGCTCACCGCGACGATCGGTCACGAGGGCATAGCCGCGCTCGAGCGTGCGGTCGGGATCGTGTGCGGCGAGCGCGAGCGCGAGCGCGTTCAGGCGCGGCGCGCGCTGTGCGTCGAGTGCGACCGCACGCGCCTTGCGCTCGAGGACCAGCGCCTTGCGCGCGCCGCGGGCGCGCTCGTCGTGCACGCGCCTGCGTCCCGCCGCCCGGATCTCGCGCAGGCGCTGATGCAGGCGCCGCCGCTCTCCCGCGACGTGCTCCCCCGGCGCGCGTGACAGGCGCGCGAGGGTCTGAGCACGATGCAGCAGCGCCCGCCGGCCGTGGACGCTCAACCGCCGCGCAACCGCGATGACGTCCTCGCGCGCTTGCACGCAGTGCACCGGCACGGCGGACTCGGCGGCGTGCGTCGGCGTCGAGCAGCTCAGCGCCGCGACGTCGTCGATCAGAGTGCGGTCGGTATGGTGGCCGACCGAGGCGACGACCGGCACCCCGAGCAGCGCAACCGTCCGGCACAGCGTCTCGTCGCAGAAGCAGAACAGATCGGCGAGCGACCCGCCGCCGCGGGCGACGACGATCACGTCGACCGTGCCGGTGGCGGCGAGATCCTGCAGCGCAGCCGCGATGCGTGGCGCGGCATGGCGATCCTGCACCGGCGCGAACGCCCACACCAGCCGGCCATGCCAGCCGCGGCGGCGCAGTCCCGCCAGGACGTCGTCGCGCGCCTTGCCGCTCTCGCCGGTGACGACCCCGATCGTGCGCGGCAGCGCTGGCCGCACGAGCTGCTTCTGCGGCGCGAACAGGCCTTCGGCGTCGAGCGTCTTGCGCAGGCGGTCCAGCTGCGCGAGCAGGTCGCCCTCGCCCGCCACGCGTAGCGCGCCGGTCGCGATGGCAAAGGTGAACGACGGCGATGACGTACGGCTGCCGGCGTAGTAGTCCAGTCCGCCGCCGATCACGACCCGAGCACCGTCGGCAAGCGCGCGCTCGCCGAGGCCGAGCGCGTCGAAGTCGTTGCGCCACATGGAGCAGGGCAGGGCGCCGTCGGCGTCGCGCAGCTCGAGGTACACCTTCGCCCGGCTCAGGCGCAGGTTCCAGACTTCGCCGAAGAGCTGCACCCGCGGGCGTTCACGCAGGAAATCGCGCAGGCCGTCGGCATAGCGGCCGACCGGGTAGGGGCCGGGCAGGCTGCTGCCGTCGATGCCGAGCGGGCGGGGGAGCGGTTCGCGCATTCGCTTTAGTCTCGCGGATGACGCGGCGTACCCAAACGTCCTCTCGCAGTGCAGATCGCCATCCGCAAGGCGACTGAGATGTTCCTCTACGTCATGTGGACGGGCAGCGAGGTTGGCAAACGACGCTGCGCGTGCCACCCACGCGAGCGCGGGCGCACGTGAAGAACCTACGCATGCGTCGTCGCGTCGGATTTCAGGGCGGGCTAGTGCGCGTCGTCGCCGGCGCCGATCTCGGCTCGTGCGTCGGGCGTCAGCGATGCGAGCGTGCGCATCCCGGGCTCGGCCTCGTGGCCGCGCACCTCGCCGCCGAAGCCCAGCGCCGTCAGCCGAGCGATCTCGCGCTCGCCTTCGACGCGCGCCGGGTGGTCGGGCGGCAGGCCGCGGATGAGCTTGGCGATGCGGTTGCGCAACTGCAAAGCGAAGTGCGGCGTCGACGCGCCCATGAGCTGGCGGACGTCGTCGAGCGTGACCTGATGGTCCAGGCGCAGGCGGTCTGGGTGCTCGGCTTGGCTCATCGCGTCGGGGTGTCAAGGTTACCCGGCAGCTGCTCGGGATTGACTTCCAAGAGCGCGTCGATCCGCGCCTGCACGGGGACAGAGATCGCGCCGCGGTCGCCGATGATCCAGCCGCGGTTGTAAAGGGCGGCGACCGGAGTCGTGCGGTACGCGGGCTGCGTGTCGAGCAGCTGGCCCTGGAGAGGGCTGGGCAACGTGCCGGCGTTGTCGAGCAGGAACAGCGGCCCGTAGCTGCCGGTGCTCGAAAGCGGCGCGGCGGCGGCGGCCAGCAGCGGCTCTCCGGCGCGCGCGAAGACCATTCCGTGGCCGGGGGTGGCGACGCCCCAGCCGAACTCGCCGACGCGGTAGCGGGCGAACGCGATCGCGTTGGTCACCGGATCCTGCCCGCCGATGCGCCGCACCGTGCCGAAGCGGCGCAGCTCGCGCGTGACCTTCGGCGAGATGATGGCCGACGGACCGAGCACGAAGATGCGTGCACGCGCCAGCCCCGACAGCGCTGCCAGGGCCGCGCGCGTCTCAGGCGGGACGCTGTCGCGGTTGACGAACAGCACGGCATTGCCCGACAAGGCGGCGTAGCCGGCGGCCGGCGCGGCAAAGGCGCCGTCCTGGGCCGATGTCACGATGACCTTCGCGGCGACGCCCGGCTTCGCGGCGCGGATCAGACCCGCGATCGAGCGCGTCATCGCGAGTGCAGTGCCGGCCGTCACGTCGCTCGTCGTGTAGCCGGCGGGCTTGGCGACGTTGCCGATGCGGATGATCTGCGCCTTGCCGGCGACGTCGCTGCCCTTCGGCTTGAGCGCAGCGAGCGCCGACCTCGATGGCTTGGGCAACGTCGTCTTGTCGGTGAAGAGAATCGGCGACCTGAACGGCGGGCCCATGAGCGCCGCCGCCGAGATCGCGACGCGCCAGTCGCTGGTGTCGACGAGCGTCACGGCGTCGGGCGCGCGGGCTGGGTCGGCAAACACCGCACGCGCGACGGCTGCGGCGATCTCCGTCGGGTTTGTGCTCGGGACGCGCGTCGTGTTCTTCGTCGCAAGCTCCGGAAAGCCGAGGTTCTCGCGTTCCTCCCCCGGCGGTGCGATCAGCGCAGGCTGCTCGTGGTCACTGGTTCGCACCTGGCGCCCGCAGCCTGCCGCGACCAGCGCGGCGAGCAGCAGCAGGGCGACAAGCCTCAGGCTGGGCATCGCCGGGCACCTTAGCGTGGAGCCACCGAATCTCGCGGCGGCTGGCCGGCGGGCGCCTTGGAGCGCGCGGATCGGCGCAGTCAGCACGCCGTCGCCGCGTCCGCGCGCGCCCCTCGCGCCGGCGCCGGTGGCCGCGCTCGAGAACCTGATCGCGCACGTTGACTGGATCGGAGGGCGGGCGTGCTAGAAAGTCCTCAGCGACCCACTTCCTTAGGAGGCGCAATGGCCGGAATGGCCGGGCGGATGTCGACCGTCATCAAAGCGAAGATCTCGAAGCTGCTTGACAAGGCGGAGGACCCAGGCGAGACGCTCGACTACAGCTACCAAAAGCAGCTCGAGTCCCTTCAGCAGGTCAAGAAGGGCATCGCCGACGTGGTCACGGCGAAGAAGCGCCTCGGGATGCAGGCACAGAAGCTCGAGCAGTCCGTCGTCAAGCTCGACACCCAGGCCCGCCAAGCGCTTGCGGCCGGCAACGAGGAGCTCGCACGCACGGCGCTCGAGCGCAAGCAGTTCGCGCAGACCGAGCTGCAGGGGCTCGACCAGCAGGTCGCCGAGCTGCAGGCCCAGCAAGACAAGCTGACGGACTCCGAAAAGCGCCTGCGGGCGAAGATCGAGGCGTTCAGGACCAAGAAAGAGGTCATCAAGGCCCAGTACTCCGCGGCCGAGGCGCAGGTGCGCATCTCCGAAGCGGCGACGGGCGTTGGTGAGGAGATGGCCGACGTCGGCCTGGCGATGCAGCGGGCCGTCGACAAGACCGAGCAGATGAAGGCGCGTGCGTCGGCTGTCGAGGAACTCGAGGCCGCGGGCACGTTCGAGGATCTCACGCAGCTCGGCGAGGGCCAGGACGACATAGATCGCCAGCTCGCCGAGCTCAGCTCGGGTGGCATGGTCGACGACGAGCTCGCGAAGATGAAGGCCGAGCTTGGGGTCGGGACTCAGCCGCCGGCACAGGGCGAGCTCGGATCGGGGAAGCAACTGTGATCGCGCGAATCATGGGGGAGGGGCAGTACCGGCTGTCCGACGCCGCGCTCGAGCGCATCAACGCGGTCGACAACGCGGTCGTGGAGGCGATCGACGACGACGACGAGGACGCCTTCCACGTCGCGTTCGAAGAGATGCTCGAGCTCGTCCGAACCGAGGGCGAGTCCGTCGGCGACGACGAGATCGAGTCCTCCGATGTGATCCTGCCGCCGGCCGACACGTCCTTCGTGGAGGCGGCCAAGGAGTTCACCGGCGACGGCCTGATCCCGGACTGATCTGCGACTGCTGTTATTGCGCAGCAGGCCCGCCGATCAAGGCATGAGCCGATCGAGAGCGGTCCTCCTCGCAAACTGGTGAGAAGGCGCTCGCGCCGCGCGACCGCGCCAAGCCGCGGCGGCACCGTTGACGGGCGTCACTCAGACACTCGTCCATCGCGCAGCGGTCGACAGATACCGTCACCGCGTGGATTCGATTAACTTCAATCGCGCTGACGCCTTCATCGCGGCGGTCCGCGCCGCCAGATGGGCGGCCGAGAACGACATCCAGGTTGCTAACGGGAGCCCGCGCGATGCCCACCCCGGTGGTCCATGGCTTCGCCGGCAGCCCGACCTTGCCGCGGTTGCTTGCGGCGGCCGTGCAGCAGAAGTCCGCCCGCTTGCGTTGCGTGCGGTGCCTCACGCTATCCGATGTATCTGTGCACCGCGCAGATAACTCCTTTAGATAGCAGAGGACGCACCTGACGCTTACAAGTGATCAGGGCGTCATACCCGCAGGCGACGTCGCCGTTATTTGATCACGCGACGCTCACAGGAGAAACGATGGCTACTCAGCAACTACCCCAACCGCAGCTGCTTCACGTAGGCGGCCGCAGTGATATAGCGCGAGCGCTGCAGGCTTCGACAAACCGCAGGTTGCGTAGCCGTGACCTCGCTGCCCTTTGCGTCGAGGAGAACGGTGTAGTCGACGCCCGGACGCTCGCGGCCGTGCGCAAGATCGCCTGGGCGCTTGGCGCCCGCAGCGAGACCTACGACGCGATCACCCGCGACGGCGAGATCTCGGTCGGCGTGCAGCGGATGATCCGCAATCCAGGCCGCCGCAGCGACGAGCAGAAGAGCCGCGGGAAGGCGCGGATCTCGCGGATGCGCGCCGAGCGCAAGCGCCGCGCCGCGCAGCGACGGTCGGCGCGGTCGCGGGCGGTCAACGCGTTCCTGGCCAAGGTCGGCACGCGGGAGCGGCCGCCCGGCTCCAACGGCGGCGGGATCATCACGACGATGGAGACGTACTTCGGCTTCGGAAGAGTTGCCTGGTGCGGCATCGCCTGCGGCTACCACGCCTCCAGGTTCGGCGGTATCAAGACCTTGCGATCAGATGTCGCCGGGGTGAGCGCCATCGAGGATCACGCGCGCGCCGGTCGTGCGCCCTACGGCCGCTGGCAGTCAAGCGTCCATGGAGCCCTTCCCGGCTCGTTCGTCGTCATCGG
>DASVPU010000316.1:0-17194 GCA_036389475.1 Solirubrobacteraceae bacterium | reverse complement strand
CGCCTGGCGCGACGTGGGACGCACGGCATGCCCGGAGCGTGCGGCGCTGAAACGAGCATCCCGAGATGCGCAAGCGACACGCTGCGTGGGCTCCTTTTAGCCAGGCGTCACTTGAGCTCACAGCGATGCACAACAGACACCCCACGCGGATCGACCCGATCAAGTGTCACTCAAGCATCCGCGATCATCGTGCGCGAGCGATCCGGGCATGCAGATCAGGCCGCCGATCGAACGGCGCGCCGCGAAGCGCGTCAATCCTCCCCATCGATGCTGCCGTTCACGCGACGCCAGCACAGCCCGCGGCGCTCGACCTACACCGGCTCGCCGAACTGCACGTCGTAGTCCGCGGCATCGGGCGCGGCAAAGGCGAGCAGCGCCTCGCCCTCCGTGCGCAGCTGCTTGACCGCGCTCCTGGGCAGCGCCGAGAACGGCGCCAGGCGCAGCGTAGCGACGCGGCGCTTGGTCTCGATCGTCCACGTCCCGCGCACGAACCCGTCCCACAGGAACGTCGAGCGCACGCGCAGGTTCTTCGTCGTCACCCGCGGCCGGTGCTCGTCGGCGATGATGCGCGCGCGGTCGTCGTGGGCCAGGACGAGGTTGTCGAACTCGGGCAGAAACCGCGGCGGCGCGGAAACCTTCTTGCCCGGCCGCGGCGCGTCGGGCAGATCCAAGAGCTCACGGCCGCGCGAGTCGGCGAACACCACGAGCTCCGAGCGCATCGCGTCGAGCACCTTCTTCATCCCGCCGACGCCCGACCATGCCTGGGCGTCGGCCGCGCTCGCCGGACCAAAGGCCCCCAGGTAGCAGCGCACCAGCGCCTGCGGATCGGCGTCTGCCGGCGGTGTGCCGAGCCAGTCCTCCGCGAGCGCGAACTCAGCGACGCGTGGGAAGCCCCAGCGCTCCTGCTCGGCGGGCACCATCACCAGCGCGACGAGCGTCCGCACCGCATAGCCGAGCGCACGGTCGTTGACGTCGGGAAACTGCTCCTGCAAGCGCGCGCGGATCTCGTCGAACGCCAGCGGCCGCCCCGCAAGCAGCGCCCGCGCCGCCGGCAGCACCCGCCCGAGGTCGAGCCCCTGCGAACGAGCTCCCAGCGCCCGCAGCGCGACCGACATGCTCGGCTGCATCGACATCCGCAGCGCGCTGTACTGCGCCGCGCTCATGAGGTGCAGCGTTGAGCGCATGAGCGTGGCGCGCACGACCTCGCGCGCCAGCAGCGCCGCGCGGAGATCGCCGGCCTCAAAGCCCTCGATCCGCGTCCACAGGCCGATGTACGGGTGCTTGGGCTCCTGCGCCTGCATCCCAGCCAAGCGCTCGACGCCATCGACCACCCCCACGGCCCCACGCTGCAGCAGCATCTGACGCGCCAGGGTCGCGCGGTTGAGCTCCTTCACCGTGAGCGTCTGAGCCGCCATCGCCAGATCGGCAAGCATGACGCGACCGCCGTGCGGACTCCTACCGAAGCTCGTGCGCCAGCAGATCCATCAGCAGGCCGTCCTCCCACTCGCCGCTGCGCCCGCGCTCGTAGCGGCGCATGACGCCGACACGGCGAAAGCCGACGGACTCATACGCCCGGATCGCGCGCTGGTTGGCGCAGTTGGGATCGATCGTGATCCGGTGGTGGCCGCGATCGTCGATGAACCAGCGCGCGAGCAGCCGCAGCGCGGCCGGGCCGTGACCCGCGCCCTGAGACGGCGGCGCGAGCAGGATGTCCATGCTCGCGTGCCGGTAGTCCGGATCGAGCTCCTCCGCGAAGCCCAGCCATCCGGCAAGCTCGCCGTCGACCTCGATCGCGAACGCGTTGCCCTCACAGCGCAAATCATCGTGCCGATCCGTCGACGGGACCCACCACTCGTGCACCCCTGGCACGTCGAGCAGTTCGACGAGCGCGTCGAGGTCGCTCTCAGCCAGCGCCCGCAGGACGAGCCGGCCGTCGCGCAGCGTGGGCAGATCCATGGCCTCAGTCCGCCGAACCGGCCATCTGTCGCACGACACGACCCGATTCGCGCTCGACGGCGTCGCGCATCGCCATCCCGAAGATCGCCAGCAGCGACTCGGCGGCCAGCGGACTCAGGCGCTCGAGCGCCTCGCGCACCTCGGGCCAGCGCTCACGCGGCCGGCCGTCCTGCTCGAACGGCCTCCAGACGGTCTCGAGGAACAGCTCGACGTAGGTCTCGGCGATGCGGTCGGCCTGGGCGCGCACGCTGGCGAGGAACTCAAGCGAGCGCTCGAGCCCGATGCCGAGCCGCAGCAGCTCGTGCCCGGCAGCCGCCAGCCGCGGGCTGCGCAGCTCGAAGAGGCCGTTGTCCAACCGGCGCACGAGCCCGAGCTCGAGCGCGCGCAGCAGCAGCGCCGGGTCCGCTGTTCCCCACTGCTCGATCAGCTCGGCGATGCCGACCGTCCGCGTCTCCTCGCCGGCCCACGGGCGCTGGAGCGCCTTCTTGAAGCTCAGCAGCTCGTTGCTCGAGCCGCCGGATCGCTCCAGCAGGCGCTTGATGAGCTCGAGCGGCATGCCCTCCGCCTGCAGCTCCTGGATGAGCTGCAGCCGCGCCACGTGGTCGGGACCGTAGTAGCCGGTGCGCCCGCGCACCTCGGGCGCCGGCAGCAGGCCACGTGACTGATGCGCGCGGATGTTGCGCACGGTCATCCCGATCCGCTGGCCGAGCTCGTCGATCGTCAGTTCCGTGTCATCAGCCGATGTCACATAGCGGACCATACGCTGTGTTTACGATTGACAGGGCGCGACGGGGGCGCTCTGATGGTTCAGTGTCCCCTGTTGTCCCGCACTTCGAGCTCGCCGAGCAGAGCGCGGACAGAGGCTCGCATGTCATCACCGTGCGCGGCGAGATCCACGTGTCGACGGCGCCGCAGTTCTCCAAGCGGCTGACGAACGCGATCGAGAGCGGCAAGCGCGCGATCGTGCTCGACCTCTGCGGCCTCGAGTTCATCGATTCGACCGGACTCAGCGTGCTCCTGAACGGGCTGCGGCTCGTCCGCCAGAAGCACGGGCGCATGGCGATCGCCTGCGCCAACCCCACGGTCCTGCGGCTCTTTCAGATCACAAGCCTGATGGAGACGTTCGACATCTTTCCTGACCGCGCCGCGGCGGTCGCTCATCTGGCCGCCGGCAGGTCCGGCGGCGCGCCGTAGGGCACCAGCACCTCCGGCAGGCTGATCGAGCCGTCCTCGCGCTGGCCGTTCTCCAGCAGCGCGACGATCGTGCGCCCGACCGCGACGGCCGTCCCGTTGAGCGTGTGCAGCGTCTCCGGCTTGGCACCTTCGCGGCGCATCCGGATCTCGAGCCGACGGGCCTGGAAGTCGGTCGTGTTCGACGTCGACGTCAGCTCGCGGTAGCGGCCCTGGCCGGGGAGCCACGCCTCGCAGTCGTATTTCTTCGCCGCGCTCGCGCCGAGGTCGTTGACCGCGATGTTCACGACGCGGTACGGGATCTGCAGGGCAGCGAGGATCTCCTCCTCGATCGCGAGCAGCCGCTCATGCTCATCGGCGCCCGTGTCGGGCTCCACGAACGAGAACATCTCGACCTTGTCGAACTGGTGCACGCGGAAGATGCCGCGCGTGTCCTTGCCGGCGGCGCCGGCCTCGCGGCGAAAGCACGGCGAGAAGCCGGCGTAGCGCAGCGGCAGATCCGCCGCGTCGAGGATCTCGCCGGCGTGCAGCGAGGCGAGCGCGACCTCGCTCGTGCCGGCGAGGTAGAGGTCCTCGGCGGGCAGGCGGTAGATCTGCTGCTCGGTGTCGGGCAGAAAGCCCGTCCCGTACAGGGCCTGCTCGCGCACGAGCACCGGCGGGATCACGGGCTCGAAGCCGTGGCCGCGCAGCTTGTGCATGGTCCACTGCACGAGCGCCAGCTCGAGCATGGCGAGGTCGCCGCGCAGGTACGCGAAGCGGGCGCCGGACAGGCGCGCGCCGCGCTCCATGTCGATCCGCTCGCCCGCGAGCTCGAGGTGGTCGCGGCCGGTCTTGGATGCCTCACCGACCTCGCGCACGACCTCGTCCTCGGGCTCCGCGGCCGTCGGGTCGGGCAGGTTGGGGAGCGTGGCGAGCAGCGTCTGAAGCTCCTGCTCGGCGCTCTGCGCCTGCTCGCCCAGCCTCTTGACCTCCCCCGACAGCGCCTTGAGCCGCGCGAGGCGATCGGACACGTCGCGGCCCTCGCGCTTGCCGGCCGCGACCTCCTCGGACGCCCCCTTCTGCTCTGCGCGCAAGCTCTCCGCCGCCTGGGCCGCCGCGCGCCAGCGCTCGTCGAGCTCGATCACGCGATCGACTCGCTGCGCAAGCTCGCCACCGCGGCGCGCGAGCGCCCCGCGAACCGCGTCGGGCTCGCGACGGATCAGCCTGAGGTCCAGCACGCCGGCGCCGCCGGCTAGCCGCCGGCCGTGGTTTGCTTTTTGCTGCCGGAGTACTTGTCGAGAAACGCCGCGATCAGCTCGGCTTCACGTCCGGTAGCGATGTTCTCGGGCATGATCGCGCCGGAGAAGCCGCCGTTGGCGATCGCGAACAGGACGTCGTCCTTCTTCTCGGTGCGCTGGTCGAAGTTCGGGCCGTCGACGTTCTCCTTGTCGGTGACCTTCGTCGCCGAACCCTGCGTGCCGGCGGCCGTAATCGTGTGACAGGCGCCGCACTTCTCGGCGAACGCGACCGCCCCGGCGTGGGTCGGGTCGTCCTTGGGAACCTGCACGCCCTGCGAGCCGCAACCCCCGCCGAGAAACGCCGCGACGGCAAGGCAGGCGGCGATCGGGAGGCGGCGGGCCATGGGCGGCGCAGATCATACGGAACAATCCCGCAGGCGATGTCGCGCTCAACCCTCCCCGTCGCCGCCCTCGGGGCACTGGCGCTCGCCCTGCCCGGCTGCGGCGAGAGCGACGTCTTCCGCACCAAACGGCCGCTGCTGCGGATCACGCTCGACGAGTACCGGATCGTCCCGCAGAACATCTCGATCGCGCCCGGGCGGATAAAGGTCGTCGTCCGAAACAGCGGACGGTTGACGCACAACCTCGTCATCCAGGACGAGCGCTCCAACGGCACATTCGTCGAGCTTCCCGGCAGGCGCGTGGCCACGATGCAGCCCGGCCAGACCGCGAAGCCGATCAAGGTCGATCTCACGCCCGGCACCTACAGGCTCGTCTGCACGATCGCCAACCACGACGACCTCGGCCAGTTCGGAACGCTCGAGGTGCAGCGATGAGCGCACGCACCGAGCGGCTGGACGCCGAGCTCGAGCGCAGCTATCGCGACACGATCGGCCGTTTCGCGACGGGCGTGACGGTCGTGACGACGACCGGCCCCGACGGACCGGCGGGGATGACGACCAACGCGGTCACGTCGCTGTCGCTGCGCCCGCGGCTGCTGCTCGTCTGCTTCGAGGAGCGCTCGCGCACCCTCGAGGCGGTGCGTGCGTCCGAGCGCTTCGCCGTCAACATCCTGCACGTCGGCGATCAGGACCTCGCGGCCATCTTCGCGACCAAGCGGATCGCGCGCGAGAAGTTCGAGCGCGTCACGCACACCGAGGCCCATGGCGTTCCCGTGCTCGACAGCGCACTGGCGTGGATCGCGTGCTCGCTGCGCGAGTTGGTGCCCGGCGGTGACCACTTGATCGGGATCGGCGAGGTCATCGGGATGGGCAGCGGCGAGGAGGCGGCCCCGCTCGTCTACTACCGCGGTCGCTACACGACGATCAGATGAGAGAGCCGCCGCCGCCCACCGCGGCCGCAGCGTTCACGCTCGCCGTCGCCGCACCCGCCAACACCCAGCAACAGACCTGCCGCCCATAACGCTGACGGTCGTCGGCACCGGAGAGGTCGTGCCGACGCCTCTCGATCGCCAGAGCAGCGCCTTGATCGCCACGGCCGTCGAGGAAACTCGCAAGGCTGCGCTGGCGCGGGCGATCGGCAACGGCCGCTACTGCGCAACGATCCGGCGCGTGACGTTCACGCGCCACGCGGCCGCAAATCGCAAGCGCTGAGGCCTTGGCTCGGTGCGCTGGTGCCGCGTTCCACGTGAGGTCAGCAGGTCGGTGACGATGGCGTTCGCCGCCGGCCTCCGCGTAGTCATGAGTCGTCACGGGCGCGGCCCGCGCGCCCACGCTCTAGGATCTGGCGCAACGGGGAGATTGTTTACCAGATGGAGATTCATATGCCCGCGCAGCTCCGCGCTCTGGCCGCCCTTCCCGCTGCGTTGGCCGCAGCCGCAACCATCGCCGCGCCAGCGGGCGCCGCAACGCTGACGGTGCCGCCGTGCGTCGTCGAGTACGGCGCGCCCGACCTCTTGAACCTCGCGATCGCCGGCACCGGCTTCAGCCCAGGTGCCTTCGTGGCGATCCAGAGCTCTACGCAGGCAAAACCGGCGCCGCGAGACGTGACCTCGTCGACCGCCGATCCGGCGGGCAACTTCATTACCAAGACGCGCGCGCTGGACTTCACCAAGTTCAGCACGACCGATCAGACGTACACGATCATCGCCACCGACCGATTGAACCCCGCAGTCACGGCGACCACCACGCTACGACAGGTGCGATTCGGCTTCGACGCCAAGCCCGCCACCGGCAGACCGAGCCGCAAGGTCCTCTACACGGCGCGCGGGTTCGCCCCCGGCCAGCCGGTCTACGCGCACTTCCGCTTCGGCGGCAAGACTCGGCGCAACATCAGGATCGGCGTCGCCGCCGCACCTTGCGGCACCGTCTCGCGACGCATGCGCCTGCTGCCGACGAAGACGCGCTTCGGGACGTGGACGGTCTACATGGACCAAGTCAGGGTCTACAACCCGCAGACCGCCCCGACAGGGTTGTCGGCGAAGGGACGCCTCGTCATCAGCCGCACGTTCGCCTAGCAGGCTGGTGCCGAACGGGCGAAAGACACCAGCCTCCTAGCCGGTTCCCGACTCTCACGCGATGAGCGCGGCGCGCAGCGCCAGGAACGCCACCACGAGCGCGGCGAGCGCCATGACGCCCATCTCGCGCCGCACGACGGCGAGCACGACCGAGCGCTGCTGCGCCTCGGGCAGCGCTCCGACCGCTTGCGCGTCGGGCAGGTCGCGGTTCTCGAGCACCTGCTCGGCCGAGGCGACCCGAAGCTGCTCGGCGACGAAGCCGATCGCCGGCGGCAGGAGCGCATACAGCCAGTACAGGCCGTCTTCGGGCCGGAAGCCGGCCAGAAACAGCACGCCCGCGACGAGCGCCTGCAATCCCGCCACGACCTGGCCGGCGCGCAAGAGCGGCCACACGGCGTCGCTGGGCTGGACCTGCCACCAGCGCAGGCCGGCGAACGCGGCCGCGGCACCGTTGACCGCGAGCGTCGCGATCGCGGCGATCTCTGCGATCGTCGTCTCAGTCATCGGGTATCAAGAGCCCACCACACATAGCTGATAGAAAGGCTCTCGTGCTGACCAGCTATCTCCCGGCGCTCGTCTTCGTGATCCTTGGAGGCGTCGTGGGCATCGCGTTTGCCGTGCTCAACACGCTGTTCGGGCCGCGGCGCGACGTACCGCACAAGCAGGATCCCTACGAATGCGGCCTGCCCTCCGAGGTCCAGCAGGGCTTTCGCTTCGGGATCAGCTTCTACCTCATCGCGATGCTGTTCATCCTGTTCGACATCGAGGTCATCTTCCTCTACCCCGTGGCGATCCAGCTCAAGGCGTTCGGGACCTTCGCGCTCATCGAGATCACCGTCTTCATCGCCCTGCTGATGGCGGCCTTCGTCTACGTCTGGCGCAGAGGAGCACTGGAATGGAAGTAAAGCGCGAGAAGCTGCCGGCGCCGGTCTCGGGCGGCAAGGATCTCTCCAGCGAGGACTTCCGCATCCGCCAGCTGCGCGCGCGCGACATGCTACGCGGCGACCTCGGCGACGAAGATCTCGAGAAGTACGTCCAGGAGCGAGTGCTGACGACGACGATGGACAAGGCCGTCGCGTGGGCGCGCTCCAATGCGCTGTTCCCGGCGACGTTCGGTCTGGCCTGCTGCGCGATCGAGATGATGTCGATCGTCGCCGCGCGGGTGGACGTCGCGCGCTTCGGCTTCGAGGCCTTCCGCGCCTCGCCCCGCCAGGCCGACCTGCTCATCCTCTCCGGGCGCATCTCGATCAAGATGGCGCCCGTCGTGCGGCGCATCTACGACCAGATGCTCGAGCCCAAGTGGGCGATCGCGATGGGCGCCTGCTCGAGCTCGATGGGCGTCTTCAACAACTACGCGCTCGTTCCGGCCGATAAGTTCATGCCGGTCGACGTCCATGTGCCAGGGTGCCCGCCGCGCCCGGAGGCGCTCATGCACGGGATCCTCAAGCTGCGCAAGATGATCCAGGCCGATCCCGACATGGGCTGGCGCGACGGCTACGGCGCGCGCGGCACCGAAGAGCTCATGCCAGCCGACGAATCCGATCTCGACCCGAGCGCGATCAACGTCTTTCAGCCGGGGAACACCCTCGGTGCCTGACGCGGTCGGTGTCGAGCTTCTGGCCCAGGAGCTGGGCGAAGCCGTCCCGGGCTCGGTCCTCCAGACGCTGTACTTCCGCGACAAGGGCGCGCTGATCGTCAGCGTGGCGTACGTCCGCGAGGTGCTGGAGCACCTGCGCGCGAGGGGCTTCAGCTCGCTCATGTCCGTGCACGGCGTGGACTACTACCCCGAGGAGCCGCGGCTCGGGGTCCACTACGAGCTGCTGAATATGGCCGGCGTCGATCGCCTGACCGTGAAGCTGCGCGTGCCGCTCGACGCGCCGGCGGTTCCCTCGGTCACGCCGGCCTGGCCGACCGCCAACCACCAGGAGCGCGAGATCTACGACATGTTCGGCGTGATTTTCGATGGCCACCCGGACCTGCGCCGGATCCTCATGCCCGAGGACTATGAAGGCCACCCGCAGCGCCGCGACTTCCCGATCGGCGGGGAGCCGATCCACTTCACGATCGACGAGGCTCACGGGAGGGTGTACACGCAATGACAGTGCGCCATTGCTCGACCATCGCCGGTTTCGAGCCGGAAGGCGGATCCTCGCGATGAGCACGACGCCCGACGTCCGCCGCTCGAACTACCGCCAGATGGAGGAGTCGATCACGATGGCGCCGGTCGAGCGCTTGGAGGAGCGCGGAGACCAGGAGCTGCTGACGCTGAACATGGGCCCGCACCACCCCGCGACGCACGGGGTGCTACGCCTGCTCGTGACGCTGGACGGGGAGGTCGTGCGCGACCTCAAGCCGATCATCGGCTACGTCCACACGGGCATCGAGAAGACCGCCGAGGACAAGAGCTACTGGAAGGCCATCCCGGTCGTCGAGCGGATGGACTACCTCGCCTACTACTACAACGCGATGGCGATCTGCGGCGCCACCGAGACGCTGCTCGAGGTCGAAGTGCCCCCGCGCGCGCAGTATCTGCGCGTCATCCACATGGAGCTCAACCGGATCATGAGCCACCTCGTGTGGCTCGGGACCAGCGCCCTGGACCTCGGCGCGATGTCGATGTTCTGGTACTGCTTTCGCGAGCGTGAGCAGATCCTCGACCTGTTCGAGCAGAGCTCCGGCCAGCGCATGCACACGCGCTACATCCAGGTCGGTGGCGTCGCCGACGACATCCCGCTCGGCTGGACCGACAAGGTGCGCGAGTTCACGGCCGTCATGCCGGCGCGCGTGGATCAGTACAACGACCTGCTCGCCAACAACGAGATCGTCCTGCAGCGCCTGCGCGGGGTCTGCCCGCTGGCCGAGGAGGAGCTGCTGAAGCTCGGCGTGACCGGGCCGCTGCTGCGCGCCGCCGGCAACCCGTGGGACCTGCGCAAGGCGATGCCCTACAGCTCCTACGACCACTTCGACTTCAAGATCCCCGTCGGGACCGAGGGCGACAACTGGGACCGCTTTGCCGTCCGCGTGGCCGAGATGAAGGAGTCGGTGAAGATCATCGACCAGGCGCTGGACGGGCTGCCGGAAGGGCCGTGGATGACCGAGAACCGCAAGGTCGCGCTGCCGCCGCGCCACGAGCTCGCCACCTCGATGGAGGCCTTGATCCACCACTTCAAGCTCGTGACCGAGGGCTTCCGCGTGCCGCCCGGCGAGGTCTACTACCCGATCGAGTCGCCGCGCGGCGAGCTCGGCTGCTTCGTGCGCTCAGACGGGTCCTCCAAGCCCGCGCGCGTGCACATGCGCGACCCCTCGTTCGTGAACCTCCAGGCGACCGCGCCGATGACCGAGGGCTCCTACATCGCCGACCTGATCGCGACCCTCGCGATGCTCGATCCGGTGCTCGGGGGGATCGACCGGTGATCGGCCGCCGCAAGAAGAAGAGCACGACGGCTGAGCTCGAGCGCCGGCCGCCCGCAGATCTGCCGCCGCGGCCGCCGGCGCGCGAGGTCACCCGCTTCGGCCACGGCTCGCGCGTGCCGGGCTGGGACGACGCCGTCGACCTCACCAAGGACCCCGCCGAGATCCCCGATCCCGCGGCGACGCCGGTGCCCGCTGAGCTGCGCAACGAGATCGAGGCGCACATGGCGAACTACCCGGACTTCCACAGCGCGGCGATCCCGGCGCTGGCCGCCGCGCAGCGGCACCACGGCTGGTGCTCGCCGGAGGCGATCGAGCAGGCCGCCTGCGTCATGCGCCTGACGCCCGGCTATCTCATCTCGGTCGCATCCTTCTACGACATGCTCGAGACGCGGCCAGTGGGGCGCAACTCGGTCTACGTCTGCACGAACATCTCCTGCTCGCTGTGCGGCGCCGACGAGCTCTTCGAGCGCCTCAAGCAGGAGACCGACGGCGATCCGGACATCAACCTGCGCTCGTTCGAGTGCCTCGGTGCCTGCGACATCGCGCCGATGGCGTCGGTGAACGGCATCTACGTCGGCCCAATCGCGATGGACGAGGTGCCCAAGCTCGTCGAGCAGATCCGCTCGGGCGTGCCGCCGCTGCCCAACAAGCAGCTGCACCTGCGCAAGAGCACGGACCCCAACGCGGCGGCCCGCGCGCTGCCGCCGACGGCGACGCCGGACCCGTGGTCGACGAGCTACGGGCCGCCGATGGGCGACACCGTCACGGGGCCGCCCGCGGCGATCGAGCAACCGCCGGAGGGGCTATGAGCCCGACGATCCTCTTCGACGGCATCGACGAGCCGGGGCTGAACACGATCGACGTCTACCGCCGCCGCGGGGGCTACGAAATGCTCCAGCGCGCACTGACGACGATGACGCCCCAGCAGGTGCTCGACGAGCTCCTGGCCTCGGGCCTGCGCGGTCGCGGCGGCGCTGGCTTCCCGACCGGCAAGAAGGTCTCGTTCATCCCCGCCGCGCACGTCGACAAGTACCTCGTCTGCAACGCCGACGAGTCCGAGCCCGGCACCTTCAAGGATCGCGAGCTCATGCAGAAGAGCCCGCACATGCTCATCGAGGGCATGGTCATCGGCGCCTATGCCGCGGGCGCCAACCGCTCGTTCATCTACATCCGCGGCGAGTACATCGAGCAGGCGGACATCATCGACGCGGCCCTGATCGAGGCCGCTGCCGCGGGCTTCCTGGGCGAGAACATCCTCGGCTCGGGCTTTGACCTATCGCTCGTGCTGCACCGCGGGGCCGGCGCCTACATCTGCGGCGAGGAGACGGGCCTGCTCGACTCACTCGAGGGCAAGCGAGGCAACCCGCGTCTGAAGCCGCCATTCCCCGCCAACCAGGGCCTGTACCAAGGACCGACGCTGATCAACAACGTCGAGACGCTCGCCACGATCCCGCACATCATCCGGATGGGCGGTGCCGAGTACGCGAAGATCGGGACCGAGTCGTCGGCCGGGACCAAGCTCGTCAGCGTGAGCGGGAACGTCCAGCGCCCCGGCAACTACGAGGTCGAGCTGGGCACGCCGTCGCGCGAGATCGTCTATGACCTGGCAGGCGGCCCACCGGAGGGCCGCGAGGTCAAGTTCTGGTTTCCCGGCGGCTCGTCGTCTCCGGTGCTGCTCGCCGAGGACCTCGACCTCCCCTACGACTTCGACAGCCTCGCCAAGGCCGGCTCGATGCTCGGCTCCGGCGCGATCATCGTGGTCGACGATTCCGTGCCGGTCGTCGACGTCGCGCTGAAGCTCGCGAAGTTCTATCGCCACGAGTCCTGCGGCAAATGCACGCCGTGTCGCGAAGGCACGCGCTGGACGGTCTCGATGCTCGAGCGCGTCGACAACGGCCTCGCAACGCCGATGGACCTCGACATCATGGCCTCGGTCCAGGAGCAGATCATCGGCAACTGCCTGTGCGTGCTCGGCGACGCGATGGCGATGCCGATCGGCTCGATGGTCAAGAAGTTCCGCGACGAGTTCGAATCGCACATCGAGCAGGCGCGGGCGCGCAACCCGTTTCTGGGCCAGGGCGGGCCGCGCGAGCCCGACCCGGTGCTCCTCCAGGGAGCGGGCAATGCCTAGGCCCGTCAAGGAGACGATCGCCTTCTCGATCGATGGCCTGGAGGTCAACGCCCCTGCAGGCACGATGCTCGTCGACGCGGCGAAGTACGGCGACGTCGAGATTCCGGTCTTCTGCTATGAGCCCAAGCTCGGCCAGCCGGTCGGCGCCTGCCGCATGTGCCTCGTCGAGATCGAAGGCATCCCGAAGCTTCAGACCGCCTGCTCGACGCCCGTTCGCGACGGCATGGTCGTCCACACGCAGACCGATCGCGTCAAGGAGGCGCAGGAGGCGATCGTCGAGTTCCTGCTGATCAACCACCCGCTCGACTGCCCCGTCTGCGACAAGGGCGGCGAGTGCCCGCTGCAGGACATCTCCTTCGGCTGGGGCCCCGGCCGGTCACGCTTCATCGAGCCCAAGCGCCACTTCGTCAAGCCGCTGGAGCTCTCGCCGCTGATCGCGATCGACCGCGAGCGCTGCATCCTCTGCTATCGCTGCGTGCGCTTCAGCCAGGAGATCGCCGAGGACTACCAGCTCGTCCTGCAGGAGCGCAGCGCGAACACCTACGTCTCGACGTTCGACGGCCATCCGTACGTCGCGCCGTTCAGCGGCAACATCATCGAGCTGTGCCCGGTCGGCGCGCTGACCAGCCAGCCCTACCGCTTCCGCGCGCGGCCGTGGGACATCGAGGGCTCGGGGTCGCTGTGCACGCTGTGCCCGGCGCAGTGCAACGTGGAGTTCACCGTCCGTGACGACCGCGTGCTGCGGGTGCTGTCGCGCGACCACCCCGAGGTCGACGACGGCTGGCTGTGCGACAAGGGCCGCTTCGCCTACCAGTCCGTTCACGTCGACCAGCGCATCACCCATCCGCACGTCCGCGTCGACGGCGAGCTCGTGCCCGTGAGCTGGGAGCAGGCGCTGGACGCGGCGGCCGAGGGGCTGCGAGCGGCCGGCGCCGCGGTCGGCGCTCTGGCGGGCGGCGAGACGACCAACGAGGAGGGGTTCCTGCTCGCCCACCTCGTGCGCGCGGCGCTGGACTCACCGCACATCGACTCGCGCACCGGCGGTTCGCTGCCGCGCGAGCTGCACGCCGCGTTGCACAGCCCCTCGCTGCAGGCGATCGTGCCCGACCTCGAGTTCGCCCACGCAGTGCTCGTGCTCGACTGCGAGCCCGTCGACGACGCGCCCGTGCTCGACCTGCGCATCCGCAAGGGCGTGCGTCGCAATCGCGTCAAGCTGGCGGTCGCCACGAGCCGGCCCTCGGCGCTCGATGCCAACGCGACGGCGGTCGCGCGCTTCGCTCCCGGCGCCGGCGAGGCGTTCTGCGCCGCGCTCAACGCGGCGCTCGGCGGCACGGGCGTCGTCGACGAGCTCGCGGTCGCCGCCGGCGCTGAGGGCGCACAGGTGCGCGCGCTCGCGGCGCTGCTCGCCGAAGCCGGCGCCGATGTGGTCATCGTGTACGGGGAGCGCCTGACCCACGGCGCCCGCGGCGAACACGCCGCGCGGGCGCTGCTGAACGTCGCCGGCCGGCTCATCGACGGCGGCCATGAGGGCGCCGGGCTGCTCGAGCTGCCGGCGGGGTCCAACGGGCGCGGGCTACGCGAGGTCGGGGTCCTGCCCGATGCCGGGCCCGGCCTTAGCGCCGTCAACCAGACGGGCCTCGACAGCCGGGCGATGGGCGCTGCCGCAGCGGCCGGCCACCTGCGCGCGCTGTACCTGCTGCATGTCGACGCGCTGCGCGACCTGCCGAGCCGCCGCACGTGGGCCGCGGCACTGCATCGCGCCCAGACGGTGATCGCGCATGCCGACTTCCTCACCGAGGGCCTGTTCGAGCACGCCGACGTCGTCTTCCCCGCCGAGTCCTACGCCGAGAAGGAAGGTACCGTCACGCATCCCGACGGGCGCGTGCAGCGCCTGCGCCCGGCGATCGCGCGCCCCGGCGCGGTGCGGCCCGAGTGGCAGGTGCTCGCAGACCTGTCGCGGCGCCTGGGACACGAGCCCGGGATCCTGACCGGCGCGATGGCCTCGGCGGTCCTCTTCGACGCGATCCCGTTCTACGCCGGGCTGACGCTCGACGAGCTCGGCGGGCGCGGCGTGCGCTGGCCGACGCGACCCGCGAGCGCTGCGTGGCCGGCGGCGGACACCGGCCCGTTCGGCCTGGAGACGCCGCCGCACGCGCCGACGCCCAACGGCGTGCTGCGCCTCGGCACGTTTCGCTCGATCTGGGCGGCGCCGGAGGTCGAGCTGTCGCCGGCGCTGAAGTTCCTGCGCCAGAGCCAGCGCGCCGAGCTTTCGCCCGCCGATGCGCAGCGCATCGGCGTCGGCCACGGCGACCACGTAATCGTCGCATCCAACGGCGCGAGCGTGCGCGCGACCGCGGTGCTGCGCGCCGCGGTCCCCGAGGGCACGGTCTTCCTGGAGACCGGCATCGCAGAGAACTCCGCGACGGTGCTCGAGGACGCCGTCGTCGAGGTGGCCCCGGCGTGATGTCGATCTTCGCCGTGGTCGGCTACACCGAGCCGTGGTACATCCAGATCGTCAAGTCGGTGATCCTGTTCGCGATCGCGGTGCAGATCGTGCCGATCGTGCTGCTCGCCGAGCGCAAGCTGCTCGGGCGCTTCCAGCATCGCTACGGGCCCAACCGCGTCGGCCCGTTCGGCTTCGCCCAGCCGCTGGCGGACATCATCAAGCTCGCGACAAAGGAGCCCTTCCGCCCGTCCACGGCAATCGGCTTCCTGTACGGGCTGGCGCCGATCATCTCGCTGCTGACCGCGCTCGCGGCCTTCGCGATCATCCCCTTCGGCGACGTCGCCAACATCTTCGGCGAGGAGGTCGGGCTCTACGGCATCGACGTCGGGATCGGCGTGCTCTACGTCTTCGCCTTCGGCGCGGTCGCCTTCTACGGGTTGATGCTCGGCGGCTGGGCGAGCGGCTCGAAGTACTCGTTCCTCGGCGCGATGCGGGCGGCGGCGCAGCTCATCTCCTACGAGGTCGCGATGGGCCTGTCGCTCGTCGGCGTGCTGATGACGGCGGGGACGCTGTCGCTGACGCAGATCGTCGAGTCCCAGTCGGGCATGTGGTACGTGATCCCGCAGTTCGTCGGCTTCCTGATCTTCGTCGTGTCCGCCTTCGCCGAGACCAATCGCGCGCCGTTCGATCTCCCCGAAGCCGACGCCGAGCTCGTAGCGGGCTACAACACCGAGTATGGCGGCGCGAAGTTCGCGTCGTACTTCTTCGCCGAGTACGTGAACATCCTCGTCGTCTCGGGCATCGCCGTGACGATGTTCCTCGGCGGCTGGCTGCTGCCGTTCGGCATCGATCCTCCGGGCATCGTGGACCCGTTCGTCGTGCTCGCCAAGATCTTCCTCTTCGTCTTCTTCTTCGTCTGGATCCGCGCGACGCTCCCGCGCCTGCGCTATGACCAGCTCATGAGCTTCGGCTGGAAGGTGCTGCTGCCGCTGGCGACGCTCAACGCCCTGGTGACCGCAATCGTGGTGGTGGCAACATCGTGAGCACCGACGTGACTCGCTGGATTCCCGCCGACGACACGCTGATCGTGCAGCGCGCGCCCCAGCCCGGCGGCGCGGGCGGCGCCTATCGCGCGTTCGGGGAGACGCTGCGCGGCCTGAAGACGACCATGGCGCGGGTCTTCGAGGGACCCAAGACGATCTCCTATCCCGAGGAGAAGGTGCCCGTCTACCCCCGCTTCCGCGGCCGCCACCGCCTGCACCGCTTCGAGGACACGGGCCTTGAGAAGTGCGTCGGCTGCTCGCTGTGCGCCGCCGCCTGCCCGGCTGACTGCATCCGCGTCGTCGCGGCCGAGAACACGCCCGAGAACCGTGTTTCGGCCGGCGAGCGCTACGCCGCGGTGTACGAGATCAACCTCGCGCGCTGCATCTTCTGCGGCTACTGCGAGGTGGCGTGCCCGTTCGACGCGATTACGATGGGCCACGACTACGAGATGTCGGACTACAACCGCTCAGACCTGATCTTCACGAAGGAGATGCTGCTCGAGGAGCCGCTGGAGCGGACTCCCCTGCGCAACGAGGGCGAGTAGCCACCCCCGGGCCACGCGACTACGCGTGCCCGGTGCGCGCGCCGTTGCAGCCCGGGATCCGCGCTGCGTGGCCGTGCCCGTGACCGCCGTCGCGGCCGCCGAAGACGTTGTTGGGGTCGAGCTTGGGCAATGGCGAGGTCATCCAGCAGTCCAGGTCGCGCGTCTGGCGGGAGAGCATGTGACGACTCTGGGCGCGCGACTGCGACCGTGACGAAACGCCCCGACGCGCCTCGTCTTCGAGCACCCGAAGGGCGCCCCGCTCGCACCATCCCTGGATCGCGTCCTACGCGGACCGCGAGTTGGCTTGGAGAGAAGCCCTGCTGGCGCGCCGCGAAAAACGCGTCGCGCGTGATTCCGAACAGCTGTTCGGCGTGCGCGGGTATCGCCGGTCCGTGGAAGCTGTGGTAGAGCACGTGCTGTGCGAGATGGCCTTGGGTGAGGATGCGCTGGGTGCGCCGGCGCAGCGCCGCAAGCCGTCGTTTTGGCACCCGCCCATCGAATTGGCGCGTCAGGTGGCGCGCCAGCGCCTTGACGCGCAGGTCGATCTCACAGACACCGCCGCGACGACGTGCTTGCGCAGCGTCGGCTCGATATGTGATCGATGTCACACCTGGCGCTGGGCGTAGCACCCATGGTTGCACGCGCGGGAACCCACCAATCCAGCGAGGTGTCATGCCGGTCGATCTGAACAAACCCTTGGCCTGGAAGACCGCTACGGGTGATGCCGCGGCGATGCTCCAGCAACTGCAGCCGAACATCGTCAAGGCTCACGTAC
>DASVPU010000315.1:0-9517 GCA_036389475.1 Solirubrobacteraceae bacterium | reverse complement strand
TGGTACGTGCTGACCGACGCGTCTGACAGGCAGATCGCGCGCCGCCTCGGGCTCAACGACTCGCCCAAGCTCCGCAACGCCCCGGCGGCTGCGGCACGCAGCGGGCGCATGGTCGATCGGCACGGGACGGTCGTCTTCGAGGTGGGAGCCGTTGATTTCGCTGCGCGGCGCAAGGTCGTGCCGGTCGCGGCGCCCCACGCGTTTGCGCCGGCGGTGGCTCAGGCCGGTTCGGTGGGTGACGCGAAGTACTCGCCGCTTGTGCGCGCATCCGATCATGCGGGGCTGGTTCTCGATGCCCCCGAGGTGGCGTTTGACGTCGCGGCGTCGCAGATCGAGTTTCCCGACGGGAACGTCGACCACGACAAGGTGATCGACCGCGCGGTGACGATCTCCCCGTCGGCCAGGAGCGTGACGTTCAACCTCAGTGTTGGTACGTCCAGCGCGCATCCGGTCCTGTTTGTGAGTCTGGACTCAAATAGCGAACTCGTGGCGGCGCTGGAGGCCACGACGGTCGCGCCGGCGGCGCACTTGCCGGTCGGAGGCGATGATGCGCCTGACAGCGCCGTGGCGACGAACTACCTAATCGCCAACGGCCCGACGGGTGCGGGCAACCCGCAGCGTCAAGGTCTCGATAGCGCCCTGTTTGACGCCGGCGCTCACGTCCTGGACATCTTCGACGGAGCCCCGGGCGTCTTCGACGGAGAGCTCTACAGCCCGCTGTGGGACCTCTATGTCAACGAGTGGACGCCCGCCGCGAACGCGGGCGGCTACCGCGCCCGCGTCGACAGCGAGCTTGAGCTCGTCGGCCTTGCCCGCAGGGGCTGGATCACGGGCCTGGGCGGCGGCGCGGTCGGCGCCAGCGGCCTGATCTCCAACTGCCCGCTGGTCATGAGCTTCTAGCCGGCAACGCAGGCCCGGAGCTCTGCTCCGGCATCTCGCCCGGCGGCGGATCGCCGCCGGGATCTCTCGCCTCATCACACGAAAGGACCCACCCATGCGCATGTCGTTTCGGGGCCTGCTGGCCTCGTCGATGACCGTGGCCGCGGCGCTCGCCGCTGCCAGCCCAGCGATCGCAGCCGGCGACGCCGGTGCCGTCTTCGTCGCCACCAACCACAACAACAGGGGCGATCGATCGCAGCCGGCCAACCAGGTCGTGATGTACGGCCGTGAGGCGGATGGCACGCTCGAGCTCGAGGGCCGGTTCGACACCGGCGGCCAGGGCTCAGGCCCCGGCCAGCGCTTCGCCGGCGACGGGCTCGGCGCCGGCAACTCGGTGCGCCTCTCACAAGACGGGCGCTGGCTGCTTGTCACCAACGCTGGCAGCAACAACGTCTCGGTCTTCCGCGTCAAGCATGACGGCTTGCAGCTCACTGACGTCGCCGCGACCGGAGACGGCTCGCCCGATCATCGCTTTCCCAACAGCGTGACACAGCACGACGATCTCGTCTACGTGCTCAACTCCGCCGACAACGGTTCGATCACGGGCTTTCACCTGAGCGACGAAGGCACGCTGACGCCGCTCGCCGGATCGACGCGGGGCATCGCCGGCAACCAGCACCGCTTCGCGCCCGACGCGCTGTACAACCCCACGCAGATCTCGTTCACGCCCGACGGGAGCAAGCTCGTCGTGTCCATCAAGGACGGGCCGGCGGCCGGCCTGATCGCGGGCGTGACGCCCACGGGACCGGGCCGCATCCTCGTCTTCGACGTCGGGGACAACGACCGTCCCTCGGCGAGCTTCGAGCAGACCGACCTCGCCAATCGCGGCCCGTTCGGGTTCTCCTTCGATCGGCGCGGCAACTTGCTCGTTGCGCTGTTCGTCGGGGGTGGCAACGAGCAGGTCGACGGCGTCGATGCGATCACCGGCGCTGCCGGGTCCTACCGGATCGAGCCGGATGGCTCGCTCACAGCGAACACCGTGGCGTCCGGCGACCACCAGCTCGACACGTGCTGGCTTGTCAACAACGGGCGCTATGCCTATGGCGCCAACTACAGCTCGGGGACCATCTCCAGCTGGAGCATCGCCAAGAGCGGGAAGCTGACGCTGCGCGAGTCAGTGGCGGGCAAGACAGACCATCCCGGCAACCGTCAGGGCAGCACGCCGCTTGACCTGCGAACGAGCCCCGACGGGCGCTTTCTCTATCTCGTCGAACCGGGCTCGGGCAAGGTCGGCGCCTGGCGGATCGCCGCCGACGGCCGGCTGATCAAGCTCGGCGAGTACGCCGGTTTGCCGCAGACCATCGATGGTGACCAGGCGCCCGCCGACTTCAGCGCGCTCGGCAGCCCGGCTGGAATCGACGTCCTCTGACGCGGCGGCCGGCCGCCCGCGGGGGCGGCCGGCCACGCAAACCAGCAAAGTCCGAGCCGTGGCGAGGCCGCCGTTGGTTCGTGGCGATGATGGGCCGCTCACCCTTGCGGCTATCAGTCCGAGAAAGCGGGCTCGTGCGGCGAGCAGCAGCAGTGCCCGCAACACGACACACCGACGGCGATCACTCGCTCGGCGACCGCTGCGGTGATGAGCGGCGCACATCGTGCTGCTGACCGCCAGCGGAAGCCCACTCGCCGCTGCAGCACGCTGGATTGGCCAATCTCGTCCATGAGACACGACGCTCGTTCAGCGATGTGGCGAATGTGCGTGCGCATTCGCGCACGGCGCTCACAGGGCCACCCATGGGCATCGCCCAGAGCTCGAGCGCGAGCCGGTCTGCATCTCACCGGCTCGTGCACCGAAGCTACCCGCGTCAGCGTGGCGTTGGCGTTCTGTCAGAGAGCTGTAACCGAAGCGTCAGACACAGCTCGGATGCTGCGCCGCGACATGACCACCACCCATCACGCCACCAGCTCAGAATCCCGCCCGGTCGCCGTTCGCCGCTACGTGCGTCCCGTCGCGCGAGAGATCCATCCGCTGACGGCACACCCGACGAACGCCAGCGCACCTACGCGCACGCCGAATCCCACGGCCGCCGGCAAGCACCGCCTCACGGCACCGCTCGCAACGCACCGCTGATCCTGAGCCGACCCGGAGTCACCGATGCCACACCTCAGCCCAAGCTCGGCGACAGCCCCAGCTCTACCCGCCGCCGCACGCCCTCTAGGATCGTCACCCGACGAGCGAGAGCTCGTCGCGCTCGTGCACAGCGCACGTGACGGCGATCACGACGCCTGGACGCGCCTTGTCGAGCGCTTTGATCGCAAGCTGCGTCATATCGCGCGCTCCTACCGGCTGATGCCAGCCGACATCGACGACGTCGTCCAGGCGACATGGCTCAGCCTGCTCGAGGCGATCGACCGCATCCGCGAGCCGGCCGCCATCGCAGGCTGGCTGGCGACGACGACGCGTCGCAACGCGCTGCGACGCCGCCAGACGCACGTGCGCGAACAGCTCACCGACGACCCACAGCTGGGCGAATGTCCCGACGACAACCAGCCCGAGGCAAGTCTCCTGCAACGGGAGCTGCGCACCGTGCTCGCCGAGGCGCTGGCCACGCTGCCCGATCGTCACCGTCGCCTCTTGATCGTGCTGCTCAACGAGCCCGCGCTTGAGTACCGCCGGATCGGCGAGCTCCTGTCCATGCCGATCGGAAGCATCGGCCCCATCCGAGCACGGGCGCTCACCCGTCTGGCGCACGACGCGCCGCTGCGGGCGCTCAACGACCCCCTCTGGAGTTGACTGCGACGGCGGATAAGGCTCGATGTCATCCGCCTAAATGAGTTAACGCACGTTGAACCTGATGGACGGCCCTAGCTCGTGCCGGCCAACGCCGTCGTAGTACGCGACGCTAGCCGTGTAGTTGCCCGCCGGCAGCTGTCGCGAAGCTCGATACGTGTAGGTGTGTCCGGGCTGCAGCGTCACCCGCTTGCTGAGGGGAAAGCCACGGCTCTCGTTCAGGGCGCTGCGCACCGCGACGAGGAAGTAGGGGATAGAGAGCACCCTGTGCCCGTGGTTGATCACCTTGAAGGTCGCCGTCGGCGTCGTGTCAGACGAGATTTGCGGCTGATTGACGAGGTGGAGCGCTTCGCGCATGTGGACGGCGTCGGCTACGAACCCCCGCGACGCTGCGACGTGGCGCTGTTGCTCGGCTTGTCTTCCCTGGTACACGGCCACGATCGCAACTGCGGTGATCGCGGCGAGGGCGCTCGTTAGGCCGATGAAGGTCAGCCGGATGCGGTTACGGCGCGAAACCTGCTCTGCTCGTAAGCGCATCGCGCTTGCCTCCAGGAACTCTTGCTCCAGCTTGCTGAGGGGCGGGTTGCGTGCCGTTTGCCACTCAATCGCCTCGGCAAGCCTGTGGCCGCGATACAGCGCGTCCGGGTCGTGTTCCAGGCACTGCCACTCGCGCGCGGCGATCGTCAGCCTGCGGTGTAGCCGCAGGCCTCCGCGCTCTTCCTCGATCCAGTCGCGCAGTCGCGACCACTCTCGCAGTAGCGCCTCGTGTGCGACTTCAACCGTTCCGGTGCTCACCGTCAGGAGCCGACGATCGGTGAGCAGCGCTATCACCCGACCGGTGTTCGCATGGTGTTCGGTGTCCAATTCGTCGAGCGAGA
This sequence comes from Solirubrobacteraceae bacterium, assembly GCA_036389475.1. Taxonomy (GTDB): domain Bacteria; phylum Actinomycetota; class Thermoleophilia; order Solirubrobacterales; family Solirubrobacteraceae; genus CADCVQ01. Next base: position 4,972 of record DASVPU010000315.1, on the reverse strand, counting down.
CGCGTCGGCGCTCGATCGTGCCAGACGCGCTCTCCTCGACGAGCCGCAGCAGCACGCTGCGCGCGACGGATTGTTGGTTGCCGTCGAGTTGGCCGAAGGCTCCTTCGGCGAGCCTGCTCACGGCGCCGCGCACGCCGCCGATCTCGTTGTAGGCAGCAAGGTTCAGGCGCCTTCCGTCGCGTCGCTGCCAGAGCTCCAGCAGCGCGGTCGACAGCAGCGGCAGCGCACCTGGCTCCTCGGCGACATCGTCGACCAGCGCCTCCACGAGCTCGGACTCGATGCGAAGGCCGGCGCGCGCAGATGGACCTTCGATCGCCTGACGCAGCTCGTCGCGGCGCATTGGCCCAACGAGCACGTGGTTGGCTGCCAAGAGGCTTGACAGTCCGGGGTACGCTGCGCACCGCCCGTAGAAGTCCCCGCGGATCGCGATCACGACGACGAAGCGCCCGTCACGTTCCTGCGCGACGTGCACGAGCTCTGAGACGAACTCCGTGCGCTCGGCTTCGTCGCCGCAGACCGTGAACGTCTCCTCAAACTGGTCGACTGCGAGCACGACACGATCCTCACCCGTGAGATCGGCGAACGCCGAAGCGAGTTCGCGCACGGGATGCGCGCCGGGACGGATGAGCACCTGTGTCCAGTCTTCACTGCCGGGCAGCACGCCCCCCGCGAGCGCGGGTAGCAGGCCGGCGCGCATGACCGAGGACTTGCCGCTGCCCGACGGCCCGACGACTCCGAGCAGCGGCGCACCGACGAGCCGGGCGACGAGCTCAGCGACGAGCCGCTGGCGGCCGCAGAAGTACTCCGCGTCTGAGACATCGTAGGAGGCCAGCCCTCTGAACGGGCACACAACCACCGGTTCGCCTATGCGTCGCGGCAGGATCCGCTCGCGCGCCGCTTGCAGCTCGACGACCTCGCCCGCAAGCTGGTCTTGGATGGCGTGCAGGTGCGGGCGCTCCGCTTCGGCGCGCCCCGCTACGACGCTCACGCGCCGCTCGGCCTCGGCCTGCGCCCAGTGGCTTGCGAGCTCGTGGACGCGCCGCGGCAATCCGCCGCTTGCCTCGAGCAGTCGCTGGGCCGGGACCTCCATCGGCGCGCTGCCAACCGCGTAGCGGCGCGCGATCACACGGACCGCTTCCTGGGCGAGCGGCTTGAGGGTCAGCACTGCGTCACAGGAAATGCCTGCGAGCCGGCCGGCGTCCTCGCAGCAGACCAACACGAGCAGCGGCCGGCTCTTCAGCAAATCCATGTGCTTCTCGAGTTGCTGGAGCACATCGCCACCAGCCGCGTCGGCATGATCGAGAACGAGCAGGGTCGCGCGCGTCAGGCTGCCAAGGCCATCCAGGACGGCGATCGTCCCAGCCGCTGGCGCGCGTGCGCTCGTGTACAGCACGCTGTCGCCACGGCGATATGCACTTTCGGCGAGCTCGGCGGCGAGCCGGGTCTTTCCGACCCCCCGTGCGCCGGCGAGCACGATCAGCTGGCCCGAATTCTCGCGCGCACGCTCCCAGCGCAGGCGCAGCCAGCCAAGCTCGTCCTCGCGTCCGACCAGCGGCGAAGCGGCCCGGATGTCAAGCTCCGGCGGCAGTTCGGGCACAGCGACGCTGAGCTCGAGCGTGACGGCTTGGCGCAGGATCGCCTCCTGCAGCTCACGCAGCTGGCGTCCAGGCTCAAGACCAACGTCGCTCACAAGGGCGCTGCGGAGTTCCTGGTAGACCTCGAGCGCGTCGGTTTGGCGGCCGCAGCGATACAGCGCGAGCATCAGCTGCGCCACCAGGCGTTCGCGCGTGGGGTTGACTGCCACCAGGCGCCGCAGCTCACTGACGAGCTCGGCGTGGCGGCCGGTGGCCAGGTCGGCCTCCACGCGCGCCTCGAGCGCGGCGAGGCGCTGCTCTTCTAAGCGCGCGATCTCCGCGCCGGCGAACGGCTCGAAGGCGAGATCCGCCAGCGCCGGTCCGCGCCACAACGACAGCGCCTCACGCAGCAGTGTGGCGGCATGTTCGGGCTGACCGCCCCCGAGGGCGCGCCGGCCGTCCTCGACGAGCCTTTCGAAACGGTGGGCGTCAAGCTCGTCGGGACCCACGCGCAGGCAATAGCCGGCCGGCGTCGTCGCGATCAAGTCGGGGTCCCCGAGTGCCTTGCGCAGCCGCCAGACATGAGCCTGCACGGTCTTCGTCGCGCCGCCCGCAGCGTCCTGGCCCCACAGCGCCAGCGCGAGCCGATCGGCGCTCACCGGCTCATTGGCATGCAACAGCAATACCGCCAGCACGCCACGCAGCTTGATGCCACCCAGCGTGACCACGTCGCGATCGCCACGAACCTCCATTGAACCGAGGATCAAAAACTGCATTCACCTGACGCTAGTGGCCCGTCAAGCACCCATCTGTGAGATCAGACGTTGTAGATGTGAGTGCGGCGACACCGACGACAGCAGCCTTTCAGCGGCTTTTCAGTCGCGTTTGAGGAGCCTGAGACCACCGCGGCGCAATGTGCCAGCGGTCAGACCGGCCCGGCTATCGCCCGGTGCGGGACTGCACAACGGGATGGCTACAGCGCTGTCCATCACACAACCCAAGGAGCCAATTATGTCAGTTCATCCGCCCAAGCACCCGACCCACGACACCGACGCAAAGACGAAATGACCTGAGCAGATGACGCTGCTCATGAGCGCGGGACGTGCGACAGAAGGCCACCCGCAAGCGACGTCCCCGAGGTCGCCTGCAGGGGTGGTCGAGCTGTCGCTGCTCGTCCTACGCGCGCGCGGCGGACACCGGCGCACTACCGCTACGAGGCTGGTCGTGCGCCGGCTGGGCGATCACCTCGACCCTCACGCTGACCACCGCAGAGCAGTGGGCGCGGCGGGAGCGGCCACCGTCGTACGAAGCTTTACGAGCACCGGACAACGCGTCTTCGCCTGGATGTATCTGTGCGCGCACCGAGTCCTCTTAGGTTCGTACATATCTGGGCGCAGGAGCATGCCCGGGGACAAACCAGCTGGATCTAAGGAGGTAGGGGAAATGGCGACAGACGGCACCGCAGCTTCTCAGAGGATTGTGCTGACCGGCCTTGCAGAGATGGGGCCGGTCTCGGAGATGACGGTCATCCTTGTTGACGGCGATGGGAGGACGCTCTACAGGACTTCCGTCAATGAGGATGGCAGCTGTGAGCTGCCCAGCGACACGCTGGCGTCGTCCCAAGAGGTGCGTCTGGAGCCAATCAGCGTCGTCGTGCGCACAAACGAATTTCGTGAGCGGCTGGACGATGAGACCCTCGATGTCGCTGCTCTTCTTGCGGGATCGGCCAAGCAGGCACCTGCCTCTGCGCCGGCCGTCGGTCTTAGTTCGCTGCGCCCCGGCCCCGACATCGACCACTGCCGTCCGCCTGACCATCCCGGCCATCCCCGGTAGCGATGAAAGGTGACGACCAGCGTACCCCCCGCGTGACATCGGTCACGGTGTGGTTCGGCAGTGTTGGTTATCGCTTAGTCTTGTCTCATGGCGAGTTCTGTCTCAAAAGAGAGCCGTGTTCTTGATGTTGTTGGCGACGCTGTGCGCGCCCAGCAGTGCATCTTGTTCTTGGGCGCGGGTGTGCATGCGCGGCCGCCTGAGGGGTCGGCGTTCTCCTATCCCTTGGAGCTGCGTCCGCCGAGTGGTCGGGCGTTGAGTCGTGAGCTTGCGGCGGCGTGCGATTTCAATGGGCGTTTCCCGGATGAGGATCCGGGCAATTTGCAGCGTGTCGCGCTGGCCTATGAGATCGATAGCTCGCGCGGGCGGCTGGTCGACGCGATCACCAGCGCGGTCGATACGGCCAAGGAGCCTTCGCCGATGCTGCGCGCGCTCGCGCGGCTGGACTTCCCGTTGGTGATCACGACCAACTACGACCAGCTGTTTGAGCGCGCGTTGCGCGAGGCAGGCAAGGCGCCGCGCGTGGCGGTCTATAAGCCCGAGGTTGAGCCGACGACGGACTTTCGTAATGCGACCGTGCAGAGCCCGGTGATCTACAAGCTGCACGGCGACATCTTCCAGCGAGATTCGCTCGTCGTGACCGACGAGGACTACATCCAGTTCGTGCTGCGGATGAGCGACAAGGAGCCCTATGACCCGATCCCGCTGTCGCTGAAGTTCTTTCTGACCGGGTCGACGACGCTGTTCGTCGGCTACAGCCTGCTGGACTACAACCTGCGGCTGCTGTTCAAGGCGCTGCGCTGGAAGATCGATGCCGCCAACGTGCCGGACATGTACTCGGTGGACTTTCGTCCTGACCCGTTGATCATGGATGTCTGGCAAAGCCAGCGCCGTTATGTGCAGTTCATCGCGCAGGACGTCTGGTCGTTTGTGCCGCAGCTGTACGAACGCGTGCTGGGGGAGGAGCTGGCGCCATAGCTACCGCCGAAGAACCCGTCGTCGCTGTCCCGGCGATCCCGTACCGCGGGATTCAGCCGTTTCGGTATGCCGATCACGCGCTCTTCTTTGCGCGCGAAGAGGAGACGCGGCTGTTGACGAGCCTCGTCGCGGTCTATCGCGGCGTCTTCTTGTATGGCGACTCGGGCAACGGCAAGTCCTCGCTGGTCAACGCGGGGCTGCTGCCACAGATCCGAGAGCTGGGCTTTGAGGCTGTCCGCGTGCGCGTGCAGCCACGCGCCGGCGAGGAGCTCGTCCTCGAGCAGATCGCGATCTCAGATGCGGGCGGCGACGTACTGCCCTGCGTGCTGGCGCCAGAGCACGAGGCGGGATCACAGGTGGTGCTGTCGATCGACGAGTTTCAGCAGCGCCTGCGCATGACATCGCGACAGGAGCGGGCGCTGATCGTCTTCGATCAGTTTGAGGAGATCCTGACGCTCTTTGACGACGCGGCCGGGGTACAGCGCGCGCTGGTCGAGATGATCCTCGGGCTGCTGCGCGACGACGCGCTGCCCGTCAAGGTGCTGTTCGCCTTCAGGGAGGACTACCTGGGCCGCGTCAAGCGGCTGCTC
>DASVPU010000314.1:0-1897 GCA_036389475.1 Solirubrobacteraceae bacterium | reverse complement strand
TTCAATATCGCGAACTGCTCCTGCTCGCGCGTGGACCACCGTGTGCCGGGTGACTCCTCGCGCACTGCGCGCGGCATGACGAACACGTCATCCAGCGCGACCTGGAGATGATGGCTGGCGTGCGACCGAAGCGACCGCTGGTGGGTGCCAGCGGGTTGCTGGGCGCGTGCGGGGGAGGCGTTGTGGTCGCGGGTCAGTCGCCGAAGTCCAGCGTGTGCGTGGGGTGTTCTGTGAAGGCGTTTGTGGTGCGGTCATACAGTCGTGTGGTCTCGGGGCTGGCGTGGCACGCGGCGTCTTGGACGGCGGCGAGCGGCACGGCGGCGTCCAGTAGCAGCGTGACGAAGGAGTGCGCAGGAGGTGGGGTGCAGCTTGTCGATCTCGCCGGTGTGTCCGAGCAGGCCGGCGGCGCTGCCGAGCTCGAGCAGGCGCTGGTGGATCGCTTGGCGGTTGTAGGGGCGCAGCGGCGCGACGCTGCCCGACCGTCGGCGGCGGTCTGCTGGGCGGCGCACGATCGGGCCGCCCGTGCGCTGAGCGGCGGCGGCCAGGACGGCGCGTGGGTGCGGGCGTTCAGGGTGACCCAGACGTCGCTTGCGCCCTTGCCGCGCACGCGCAGGGAGCGACGCCGTCGCCTTCGCGGCGCAGGTCCTCGATCGCGCGTCACAAACGCGCGGAACGCCCACCATGCGAACGGCGGCGTTTGACCCGCGAGACGCTCCCGCGGTACCGTGGGCTGCCAGACTACTTTTGATCAACGCCCGGTTCTGTGGCGGTCTACGGAACGACGGCGTCACTCAATGCGCCAGAAGGCTGGTTATGTCAACGCGAGTCAACCGGCGTCTAGATGTCGGCCACGATCCCGACGGCGACGAACTAGCCGGGCTCACGCCGACGCTCTTCGAGCACATCAAACCGCTCGGCACCTACGACTTCAGCACCGAACGGCCCGCCGGACAGCTACGCCCACTGCGCACGGCAGCGACCGCAGCGTGAACTTCGACTAACGCAGTTCGCCGATTTCGCCCGGTCAAACAGTGCATAAGCCCGCGCGGAACAACGCTTGGGATCTTCGCCCCAACCTAGGGTCCGTGCTTGCCGCTCCCCGTTGTTGCTCGTCGAGTGGTGGGCGGCATACCCGCCCGGTCTACGTGCCCTCGCTGTGTTCGTCGGCCTCGATGTCCGCGGCCGGGATCTCTGCCTTGCGGCCGGCGATCTCATCCATCTCGGCGACACGGATGCGCTGTTCGGCGCGCCCGACGGCGCCACGCAGCAGCTCGTCGAATCCGGCCGCCTTCAAGCCGTGCTTCGCGACGAACTCTTCGACGGCCGTGACCAAGGGCGGGTCTCCCGGCGGGATCTTGTGCAGCTTTCCTCCGATAATCACCCATCCGCCGCCACCCTCGATGACCCCGAACAGGATCTCGGCCACCAGCACAGGGACGCGGATGGGAAGCATCCGCGTCGTCTCCACAAGACTGAAGAAGAGCTCCTGCACTCCGGTCCTGGTGTCGGTCCACAGGACCGCGAAGTCCTCGTCGGCGTCGAGTCCCAGGTACTCGCCGATGAAGTGCACGGCGGGATCGCCGTGAGAGAACGGCGCGTTCACGAGAGGATCCCAGGGCTTGTCCGTGACCGTCGTGAGGTTGCTGAAGGCCGCCGCGTTGTTCCACGATCCGGCGAGCTTCACGTCGATGAGGTAGTGGTCGCCAGCGTGCTTGCCGAAGGCGTAGAACGCACACCCGATGACGCCGTGGCGGTTGGACACGATCTGTGGGTGAAAGCACTGCGTGTCGCCGAAGTTGATTGCCGGCAGCAGGGGTTTCCCAGAGGCCGGGCCACTCCGGCTCACCCCCGCGTTGAGCGACCGGTAGTAGATGCGACTGCGACCCTAAGCCGGAGG
>DASVPU010000313.1:0-14738 GCA_036389475.1 Solirubrobacteraceae bacterium | reverse complement strand
ATGAGCGACATCATCTGGCACGACGTCGAGTGCGGGCGCTACGTCGCCGACTTCGACCTCTGGCGCGAATTGGCCGCGGCCGCGCACGGTCCCGTACTCGATGTCGGCGCGGGCACGGGGCGCGTGACGGTCGACCTCGCGCTGCGCGGCCACGAGGTCGTGGCGCTGGACATCGATCCACAGCTGCTCGAGGAGCTGCGGCGGCGCGCGGCCGGCCTGAGCGTCCGCACCGTCGTCGCGGACGCGCGCTCGTTCTCGCTGCCGGGACAGACCTTCCCGCTCGTCATCGCGCCGATGCAGACCGTGCAGTTGCTCGGCGCGGCGGGCCGCTGGTCATTCCTGCGGGCCGCCCGCGCGCACCTCGCGCCCGGCGGTCTCGTCGCCTGCGCCTTGGCCGATGCGTTCGACACGTTCGACGACGAGCACGTGTTCCTGCCGCTGCCCGACGTGCTCGTCGTCGACGGCATGCGCTACACGAGCCAGCCCGTCGCCTTGCGCGACCAGGGCCCGCGGGTGGCGGTCGAGCGCATCCGCGAGACGGTGACGGCCGACGGCAGGCGCACGGCGAGCGACAACATCATCCACCTCGATCGTGTCGACAGGGACGTCATCGAGGCCGAGGCGGCCGCCGCCGGCCTGCGTCCGGTCAGCCCCCGCTGGATCGCCGAGACCGAGGAGCACGTCGGTTCGATCGTCGTGATGCTCCGTGGCTGACGGCCGGCCGCACCTGCGCGTCTGCGCGCTGTATCCCGACCTCATGAACATCTACGCCGACCGCGGCAACCTGCTCATGCTCGAGCGCCGCTGCGGCTGGCGCGGGATTCGCTTCTCGCTGACCGCCGCGGGTCTCGGCGAAGCGATCGACCCCGAGGCGCACGACCTCTTCTACCTCGGCGGCGGCCAGGATCGCGACCAGCGGCTGTGTGCGCTCGATCTCGTCGACGTCAAGCGCGACGCGCTGCATGCGGCCGCGGCCCGCGGCGCGGTCGTGCTGGCGGTCTGCGGCGGCTATCAGCTGCTCGGCCAGCGCTACGCGCTCGGCGACGAGGAGATCCCCGGCATCGGGCTGGTGGCCCTGGAGACGGTCCGCCACGACGGGCCGCGGCTGATCGGAAACGTTGCGATCGAGGTCGAGCTGGATGACGATCCCGCTCAGCCTCGACGGGTGCTGGCGGGCTTTGAGAACCACGCTGGCCGCACCTATCTCGGTGGCGGCGAGGCGCCGCTCGGGCGCGTCCTCAAGGGCCACGGCAACACCGGCAGCTCGGGCTTCGAAGGCGTCCGCCGCGACGGCATCATCGGCACCTACCTGCACGGCCCCCTGTTGCCCAAGAACGCCTGGTTCGCCGACTGGCTCATCCGCCGGGCGCTCGGCCTGGATCGGCTCGAACCGCTCGACGACAGGATCGAGGACGCCGCGCATGCCGAAGCGCGAAGGGCCGCGGGGGTGTGATCGGACCTGCGGATCGGCCAGGTCCGGCGTCTATGCCGTGACGGACAGCGCCCCTGCTCGACCTCGTGCGTGCACAGGTCGGCAATCGCCCCCTGGCCGTCCGCCGGACTGCCGGGCGAGACGATCTGCGTGCGCCCGATCATCTGACTGCCGGGTCGCCCGGCGCAGACGGCGGGCGGTGCGTGGCAATGACTTCGACGACCGCCTCCCTGGCGCCGGTCCCTTGCCGTTGTGCGCGGCGCGGACTCGAACATGAGCACGGAGCTGGTGCTCGTCGAGCTCGCGAGACGGGGCGACAACATCACCGTCACCGCGGGGGTCGCCGGCGCAGAGCAGTCCTGTCATCCGTCGTTCAATGATCCTCACTCTCTGTCTGGCGTGGGCGTGATCTCACGGTTTGGTAGGTCGGTCTGCGCCCGCGTCCAGGGTGCTGTGCACTCTGCACGAACCACGACCACGACGCCACGCGCCGGGTAGCATCGGCTGGGTGGAGGCTGGTCCCGAAGGCTCGTCCGCAGAGCCGCTGGAGTTTCGCGACGCGACGAAGCGCTACCCGGGCAGCGTGACCCCAGCGGTCAACGAACTGACCCTCGAGGTCGCCGCGGGTGAGATCTGCGTCCTCGTCGGCCCGTCGGGCTGCGGCAAGACGACCGCGATGCGGATGGTCAACCGGATGATCGACATCACCTCGGGCGACATCCTGCTCGGCGGGCGCAGCGTCAAGAACCGCAAGCCCGCCGAGCTGCGCCGCCACATCGGCTACGTCATCCAGCAGATCGGCCTCTTTCCCCACCGCACGATCGCCGACAACGTCGCCACCGTCCCCAAGCTGCTGGGCTGGGACAAGCATCGAATCGTCAAGCGCGTCGACGAGCTGCTGGAGCTCGTCGGCCTCGATCCGCACGAGATGCGCGGCCGCTACCCCACCCAGCTCTCCGGTGGCCAGCGCCAGCGCGTCGGCGTCGCCCGCGCCCTCGCCGTCGACCCGCCGGTGATGCTCATGGACGAGCCGTTCGGTGCGATCGACCCGATCAACCGCGAGCGACTGCAGAACGAGTTCCTGCGTCTCCAGGCCGAGTTGCGCAAGACGATCATCTTCGTCACCCACGACATCGACGAGGCGATCAAGATGGGCGACCGGATCGCGATCATGCAGACGGGCGGCAAGCTCGCGCAGTACGCCCCGCCGGCGGAGCTGCTGATGGCTCCGGCAAACGAGTTCGTCGAGGACTTCGTCGGTGCCGACCGCGCTCTGAAGCGCCTCGCACTGCAGCGCGTGCGCGACATCGACCTGTGGAGCGTCGCCACGTGCCGTGTCGGCGAGCCGGTCGCCGAGGTGCGCACGCGCCTGGAGGACGCCGATCTGGACTTCCCACTGCTCGTCGACGAGCATCTTCGGCCGATCGGCTGGCTCAGCGAGCGTGCGCTCACCGGCGAGCGGGTGCGCGAGGAGCTGCGCTCCAAGGCCGACCCGATCGTCGAGCTCGACGACATCCTGCGCGATGCGCTGTCGGACCTGCTCGCGCGAGACTCGATGTACGGACCGGTCGTCGACGCGGACGGGCGCACCGTCGGGGTGCTCTCGATCCAGGTCATCTCGCATGCCGTCGGCGGCGCCGTCGCCGGCGTGCCGAGCGCGGCGGATCGCGCGCCATGAGCCTCGCGCTCACGCTCATCGCCCAGGGCGGCGGATTCGTCCGCGACCGGGCGGGCGAGAGCGGCTGCCCGGGCAACAACGGGGTCTGCCTGAGCTGGGTGCTGGACCACCTCGACCGCTACCAGACGCCGTTCTTGGAGCACGTCTACATCAGCGTGGTTCCGGTCGTGATCGGCTTTGCGATCGCGCTGTCGGTGGGCCTGCTCGCCCACCGCCAGCGCTGGCTCATCACGCCCCTGACCGGCTTGACGAGCGCGCTGTACACGATCCCGAGCATCGCCGCGTTCCTGCTGCTGCTGCCGATCACCGGGCGCGGCAACGACACCGCGATCGTCGCGCTGACCGCCTACACGCTCGTGATCATCTTCCGCAACGTCATCACGGGCCTGGCGAGTGTGCCCAAGGACGCCGTCGACGCGGCGCGCGGCATGGGCCTGACCAGCCGGCAGCTGCTCTTCCGGGTCGAGCTGCCGCTGGCGCTGCCCGAGATCCTCGCGGGACTGCGCATCGCGGCCGCCACGACCGTCGGCCTCGCCGCGTTCGCCTACCTCGCCGGCGCCGGCGGCCTCGGGCGCAACATCGACCTGAACATCACCTTCAAGGGCAACGTTCTGATCTGCGGCGTCCTGTTGACGCTGCTGGCGGCCGCGCTGGACCTCACCGTGCTGACCTTCCAGCGCCTCGTGACACCCTGGCGGCGAGCGGCGTCCTCATGACCCTGCCCCTGGCGTCGATCCTCACGACGTTCCGCGACGCCGTGACGTTCATCTTCGAGCAGCGCGAGTCCGGTGCGGGCACCGTCAGGATCGGCGGCCTGCAGGAGATCGGCCACCTGGCCGGCAACCAGTTCGCCGTCTCCTTCCTGGCGCTGGCCGTCGCGATCGCCGTCGCGGTGCCGATCGGACTGTGGCTGGGCCACCTCGGCCGCGCGGAGTTCCTCGCCATCGGCGTGGCGAACATCGGCCGCGCGGTGCCGGCGCTGGCACTTATCGCCTTCTTCGTCGCTTTCCTGGGCACAGGCTTCGCGAACATCACCTTCGCCCTCACGTTGCTGGCGATCCCGCCGATCCTCACCAACACGTACGTCGGGATGCGTCAGGTCGATCGCGAGCTCGTCGACGCCGCCCGCGGGCAGGGTCTCAGCGAGGTTCAGGTCATCCGTCAGGTCGAGCTGCCGCTTGCGATGGCGACGATCTTCGGAGGGGTGCGCCTGTCGGCGGTGACGGTCCTTGCGACCGCCATCATCGCGCCGCTCGCCGGCCTCGACACGCTCGGCTCGCCGATCATCTCGTCGGAGATCTACGGCGAGGCGGGCCAGATCGGTGCCGCTATCGTCGTCGCCGTGCTGACGCTGATCACCGATGCCGGGTTCGCCCTCGTGCAGCGGCTCGTCACACCGAAGGGGCTGAGGGTGGCCGGTCGCGAAGGCGGCCAGTCCCGTACCTGGCCCATGTCCACAAGGAGAGTGCAGCTCCGATGAACCGCAGTCCCATCCGCATCCTGTTCGTCCTGATGACCGTCATCGGGCTCGGCGTTTTCTTCGTCGCCTGCGGGAGCGACAACAACGACAGCACCCAAGCGTCGCCGCCGGCCGGACAGTCAAAGCAACCCGCAGACCGGGGCGCCGTCTCAGCTTCAGAGAAGACCGCGAACAAGATCAAGCCAGTGCAGGGCGCCTCAAGCGTCTCGCTGACGGTCGGCTCCAAGAACTTCCCCGAGCAGTTCATCCTCGGCGAGATCTACGCGCAGGCCCTGCAGGCGGCTGGCTACAAGGTCAAGAAGGACCTCAACATCGGTCCCGAGCTCGTCGCCTACAAGGCGCTGCGCCAAGGTGCGGTCGACGCCTACCCGGAGTACACCGGGACGTCGCTGACCTCGTTCTTCAAGGTGAAGATCAAGGACGTCCCGAAGGACCCCAAGCAGGCTTACACGGACGCAAAGGCCGCGTACGCGAAGGTCGGCATCACCGCGCTGGCGCCGACGCCTTTCGAGAACAGCTACCGGATGGGGATGACCAAGAAGAAGGCCGCGGAGCTGGGCAACCCGACGAAGATCTCCGACCTCAAGGGCAAGGCACAGGACATGGTCGTCAACGGCTTCCCCGCGTGCCGCCAGCGCATCGACTGCCTGCTCGGCGTCGAGCAGAGCTACAACCTGAAGTTCAAGAAGTTCCTGCCCGGAGAGAACAAGTTCCAGATCCTCGACAACGGCGACGCGGACATCGCGTTCGTATTCACGACTGACGGGTCCCTGGCCTCGGGCAAGTACGTCGTCCTCGACGACGACAAGTCGATCTTCCCGCCCTACAACATCTCCCTCACGATGCGCGACGGTGCGGCGCGCAAGCTCGGAGCGGCGGGGCAGAAGGTCGTCAGCGACGTCCAGAAGTACATGACCGAGCCGATCATGCAAGAGCTCAACGCGCGCTTTGACATCGACAAGGAGGAGGCGGCGACGATCGCGGCTGACTACCTGAAGAACTTCGGGTTCGTGGGGGCCTAGGAGCGTTGTCTTGCGCCGGAGCCGTCCGGCGCGGGATCTAGGTTCCGCGCCATGTTCGCGTTCGCCGAGGCGGTGGAGGAACTCGACGTCAAGCTCCTGCACCCGGCCGCGCGGGCGCCCGAGCGCTCACGCGAGGGCGATGCCGGCTATGACCTGCGCTGCCTGGAGGATTTCGTACTGGGGCCGGGCGAGCGGTTGCTCATGGCGACGGGCGTGGCGATCGCGCTGCCCGATGGCGTTGCGGGCCTCGTCCTGCCGCGGTCGGGGCTCGCGATCCGCCACGGCGTCACGACGCTCAACGCTCCCGGCCTCGTCGACCCGACCTATCGCGGCGAGGTGAAGGTCATCCTCCACAATGCGGGCAGCGAGCCCTACGAGGGGCGCGCCGGCGACCGCGTCGCCCAGCTGCTGCTCGTGACGTACTGCTCGCCGTCGACGCGCGTCGTGGGTGAGCTGGCGCCGTCATCGGACGGTCGTGCCGACAGCGGCTTCGGGTCCTCAGGGCGCTGACGCCTCTGTCGGCGGTGCCTGTGCCGCGTGTTGAGCGCTTGTCTACACCGCGGTCGAGTTCACCGAGAAGCGCGCGTAGCGCTCGGCCAGCGTTGCCGGGATCCGGGCGCGGACGCGGACCCCGTCGGCGGTGTCGGTGCGGTCCAGATCGCCGGCCGCGTCGTGCAGCTCGGCGAGTCGGGCGCCCTCGGCATAGGGCAGCAGCAGGTCGACCGAGCGCATCGCGCGGCGAAACTCCTCCTCGATGCGGTCGCCGAGCTCGTCCAGCCCCTCGCCCGTGGCGGCGGAGATCAGGACGCCGTCGGGGTGGGTCAGCGCCAGCTCCACGCGCCGGTCGGCGTCCAGCGCGTCAGCCTTGTTGAGCACGAGCAGCCGCGGGCGATCGCCGGCGCCGACGGCCTCGAGCGTCTCGTCGACCGCGCGCAGCATCGCGATCAGCTCCTCCTCGCTCACCGACGCGTCGACGACATGCAAGACGAGCTCGGCCTCGCGCGTCTCGTGCAGCGTCGCAGCGAAGGCGTCGACGACCTGGTGGGGCAGCTTGCGAATGAATCCGACGGTGTCGCTCAGTAGATAGGGGCGGCCGTTGACGCGCAGCTCGCGCGTGGTCGGATCAAGCGTGTGAAACAGGCGGTCGCGGACGCCGACCTCGGCGCCCGTCAGGCGGTTGAGCAGCGTCGACTTGCCGGCGTTCGTATAGCCCGCCAGCGCGATCTGCGGAAGGCGCGCACGCTCGCGCTCGGCGCGCATGACCGCGCGCGAGGAGGCAACGCCCTGCAGCCGGCGGCGCAGCGCGGTGATCCGGTTGCGCGCCAGCCGGCGGTCGGTCTCGATCTGCGACTCGCCCGGTCCGCGGGCGCCGATGCCGGGCTGGGCGGCGCTCGCGCCGAGGCGCTCGAGATGGGTCCACAGCCCGCGCATCCGGGCCATGTTGTATTCGAGCTGGGCCAGCTCGACCTGCAGCTTGCCCTCGGCGCTGTGCGCGTGCCCGGCGAAGATGTCCAGGATGATCGTCGAGCGGTCCACGACGGGCATGCCGAGCTCCTGCTCGAGGTTGCGCTCCTGGCGCGGGGTCAGCTCGTCGTCGCACGCGATGACGTTCGCGTCGGCATCCTTCGCCGCCTCCTTGACCTCCAGCAGCTTGCCCGGTCCGAGGTAGGTGTTCGGATGCGGTTGCTCGCGGTGCTGGACGATCTGGCCTACGACCGCGACGCCGGCCGTGCGCAAGAGCTCGCGCAGCTCGCCGAGATCGTCGCCCTGTTCGAGCGCGGCGATGCACAACGCGCGCTGCCTGGCGCGTCCTGCTCCGGCTTCGGTGCCGGCCTGCGGCTCACCGACGCGGCCCTGACGAGTTCGTTGCACAGGCCCAGTCTAGTGGTTCAGGACGGACCACTAGTGGCACTCCCGACGTCCGCGGCGGCCATCGCGTCGGTCCGGCCAGAGCCCGCGATCGCACCGACGCCGCCGGCGGCCGGCGACCTGTGCCGGCGCTCATGCGCGCTGCGCGATGCCGAGCAACCGCTGCACCAGCACCTCGCGCGGGATGTCCTTTTGCAGGACGGCCGTCGCGCCGGCCTCCAGCGCGGCGCGCTGATCGCGAACGTCGCTGAGCCCGCTCAGCACCACGATCTCGCCGGAGGGATGCAGGTAACGCAGGCGCCGGCAGGCGGTGGCACCGCTGACGCCGCCGCCCAACAGCCAGTCGAGAACGATGAGGTCGAAGTACATGTCGCCCACCGCGAGATAGGCCTCGGTCGCGGTCGTGGCCGCCTGTACGCGCAAGCCCTCGCTCGTCAGCCCGTCCTCGATTTCACGCCGCAGCGCCGCGTCGACGTCGATGACGAGCACCGACGGCTTCGTCTGGCCTGCCGCCGGCGCGGGTACCGAGCTTCCCGCCGCGACCTCGTCGAGCAGCGCGGCAACCACCGCCGGATCGAACTGCGTCCCGGCGTGGTAGCGCAGTCCGCGCAGCGCGGCATCCATCGGCATCGCCTTGCGGTAGGGCCGGGGGCTGGTCATGGCCTGCAAGGCGTCGCAGGCCAAGACGATCCGGCTGGCCACGGGTATCTGATCGCCGGCCAGCCCGTCCGGATACCCGCTGCCGTCCCAGCACTCGTGCTCGGCGCATATGGCGGGCGCCAAGTGCGAGAGCGACGTGACCGACGACACGATCTGCGCACCGATCGCCGGGTGGCGGCGCATCGTCTGCCACTCGGCCTCATCCAGCGGTCCTTCCTTGTGCAGGATCTCGTCGGGTATGCCGATCTTTCCGACGTCGTGCAAGAGCGCGACGTGCTCAATCGCGCAGATCTCCTCAGAACGGAGTTCGAGGCGGCGAGCCACGCTGACCGCGAGTGAGACCGTGGCCTCGGATTGCGTGCCGGTGTGGCGCTCGCGGGCGACGAGCGCGGCTCGCAGTGCCCGCACCCCCGTCAGCTCGTCTTGCCTCGGGGAATCGCTGCCCGGTTCTATGGCAGGCTCCGGAACGCCGGCCGCGAACCGCGCCAGCGTCACGATGTGCAACTCGACCGGGACTTCGGCACCGTTGCGGTCGATCCCCGGCAGATCCAGCAGGCGCCCCGTGTCCGGCGCTGCACCGCCAGCGATGAAGCGATGCACTTCGCGCCAGTGGTCGCCGTGCAGTCGCGGCGCGAAGATCGTCTCTGACAGCGCCCGCCCGAGCACCTTGTCGCGCTCCCAGCCGAAGAGCGCGACTGCGGCGGGGTTCCAGTCAGTGATGCAACCATCGCCATCGATCGCCACGTACGCGTCGCGCGTGGTGTCGACGACCAGTCGCAGCAGCACGCTGTCAGGACCTTTGGTCGACGGGGGGTTCGTGGGTCATCTCTCAGGCGCCCGGTGTCACTGCGCCGACGACGCTTCGTCGACGATCTCCAACGCGGCCACCGGCATGTCGTACTTCACCACGATGCTGAGCATGTCATCCGACAATCCGGCTTTTAGGCGTCATTCTTGACAGCTTCAGCATGCCGAGACGACCGTGATGACGTGACCTTGGCGTAGCGGCTCTAAACGCCACCACGCCGGCGGCACAGTGGTGTCCGATGGTCCGAATGCCGATCTATCGTCTCGACCGGATCCGCAGGTAGGTCTCCTGGTGCCGCGCCCCCTGAAGGTCCCGCGACGCGCTTTGGCTCAGCCCGCGAGCTTGCCGAGGCGCTGCACCGCTTCCAGCAGCCGATCGTCCGGCGTCGTCAGCGAGATGCGAAAGAAGCCCTCGCCGTTGGGGCCGTAGGCACCGCCCGGCGAGATGACGACGGCCGCGTTTTCGAGCACGTGCTCGCAGTACGCGGCGGCGTTCTCGAATCCGGCCGGAACCGGCGCCCAGATGTAGATCGTTCCCTTCGGCGGCGTCACGTCCACCCCGATCGACTGCAGCGCGTCCACGACGAGATCGCGGCGCCGCGTGTAGAGCGCGTTCATCTCGCGCTTGTCTCCGTCGGTGTCGGGGCTCAATGCGGCGATGCCGGCGAGCTGGATGGCTTCGAACAACCCTGAGTCGATGTTCGTCTTCAGGCGCCAGTAGTGCGCGATCGCGTCAGCGTTGCCGACGATCGCCGCGCACCGCCAGCCGGTCATGTTGTATCCCTTGGACCAGCTGAACACTTCGACGCCGATCTCCTTGGCGCCCACCGTCGCGAGAAAGGACGGCGCACGGTAGCCATCGTAGGTCGTCTCCGAGTACGCGTTGTCGTGCACGGCGAGGATGTTGCTTTCCGTTACATACTCCACCACGTCTTCGAAGAATCCGGGCCGCACGATCGCGCCGGTGGGGTTGTTCGGATAGTTGAAGAACATGAGTTTCGCGCGCGACCGGTCGCTGTCGGAAATCGCGCTGAGATCGGGGGTGAAGCCGCGCTCGGCCAGCAGCGGCATCAGTACCGGCTCGCCGCCGGCCATGAGCGGGCCGCCCGTGTAGACCGGGTAGCCGGGATCGGACGACAGCGCGGCATCGCCGGGATCGAGGAACGCAAGGTTGAGGTTGAAGATGCACTCCTTCGCTCCGATCACGGGCATGATCTCGCTCTCCGGATCGAGCTCGACGTCGAAGCGGCGCATGTAGAAGTCCGCGACGGCCTCGCGGAAGTCCTGGCGACCGCGGTTTGAGGGATAGTGGTGCGTCTCGGGCTCGGTGACCGCCTCCTGCATCGCATCGACAATGATCGCCGGCGTCGGCCGGTCAGGATCGCCGATGCCCAGCGAGATGACGTCCACCCCCGCCGCGCGCTTGGCCGAGATCTTTCGCTCGAGCTCGGCGAACAAATAAGGCGGGATGAGGTCAAGACGGCGGCTGGGCTTCACAGGTTCTCCAGTTCTGAGCAGAAGTCGTCGGCCAGCACGCCGCGGTAGACCGGGCTGGCGGGGCCGCTGAGGTTGAAGTGCAGGTCCTCGCCGACCTCGACCACGAGCGGGCCACCATCGAGGTGGACGGTCACCGGCGAGCCTCCGCCGCGCAGCACGTAGGCGATGGCGGCGCCGCTCGCGCCGGTCCCGGAGGACATCGTCTCGCCCACGCCGCGCTCGAAGATCCGCGCGCGGATGACACCCGGCTCGAGCTCACCGAACCAGCTGACGTTCGTGCGGTTGGGAAACAGCTCGTGGTGCTCGATCTCGGGTCCGATCAGCGAGAGATCGAGCTGCTCGAGCTCGTCGAGGGCGGGATGGTGGATCACGCACTGCGGATTACCGACCTGCACGTGCTGAAAGCGCCACACGCCACCGCCGGCTTCGAGTGTGCCGGCGCCGTCGGCGGCGCCGGACGGGAAGTCCTCGGACCTCGTTCGGGCGCGCCCCATGTCCAGCGTGCATGTCTCCGGACCCGTGATGTGCGGGCGGATCTCTCCGGCCGCGGTCTGGATCGAGAAGCGGTCGGCGTCGGTCCAGCCGTTGCGGCGCAGGTACATCACGGCCTCGCGCGCACCGTTGCCCGACAGATCCGACTCGGACCCGTCAGGGTTGAAGATCCGCAGGCGCGCGACGAAGCCCCGCTCGTCGGCTTCGGAGAGCAACAGGATCCCATCCGAGCCCACGCCGGTGTGGATGTCGCAGATGCGCCGGATGCGCTGCGGCTCAAGCTCGAACGGCAGGTTGCGATGCTCGAAGATCAGGTAGTCGTTTCCCAGCGCCTGCCATTTCTCGAAGGCGATCACGGTCATGCGGGCGCCGAGTCTATGGCGACCGCGACTTCGGCCAGTCTGTGCTCGTGGCCGTCGCGTCAGCGCAGCAGCCGCTCCGCAACGAGCTCTGGCGTGCGTTCGGTCATGTTGACGACGGTCACGTCGGGCAGCTTGCGCATCCACGTGAGCTGCCGGCGGGCATAGTTGCGCGTGCGGCGCTTCATCGCGTCGACGTCGCCGGCCAGCAGCTCGCCGAACCCGAGCGCGGCGCGCGCGGTCTGCGATGCGCCGGCGGCGTCCGCGCACCGGACCTCCTCGACGGCGCCGCGCCGCACCATCGCGTCAGCCCGCGCCTCGATCCGCGCGTAGAGCTCGTCGCGGTCGCGGATCAGGCCGACGAGGCGCGTCGGATGGCGCGTCTCAGCCGTCCAGAGACGATTCGGCCGCTCGGCCGGCTCGAGCGCGCCCTGGTCGTGTAGCTCGAGCGCGCGCACCACGCGGTGGCGGTCGCGCGGCTCGATCGTCACGGCCGCCCAGGCCGCCAGTCGCGCGAGCTGGGCGTGCAGCGCTTCGGGCCCGCGCGCGAGCAGCTCGGCCTCCCAATGCTCGCGCACCCCCTCGGGCGGAGGCGGCCTGAGCTCGAGTTGCGCGAGCGCGGCGCGCAGATACAGCCCCGTGCCGCCGACGACGATCGGGGTCGCGCCCTCGGCGAGCAGCCCGTCGATCTCAGCGTGCGCGAGCTCTGCGTACTCGCCAACCGAGAAGCGCGCGTCGACCGGCACGAACGAGATCAAGCGGTGCTCCAGGCGCGACCGCTCGGCGCGTACCGGGGCGCCGGTAAGGATCTCCAGCCCGCGGTAGACCTGCAGCGCGTCGGCCGAAACCGCAACCGGGCGCTCACCGCGCGCCCGCAGCTCGTCCGCTAGCGCGATCGCCACTTCGGTCTTGCCGACGGCGGTCGGTCCGAAGACGGCGATGACATCCTTGGTCACCGCACTAGTATCCGTCCGCGGACCCGCAAGGCGCGACGTCCGGCGCCGCGAGCTCGCCTGGCGAGACCTGGATGAGCGAGTATCGTCCGGAGGCGATGAGCGTCCGCATCGCGTGTGCCCTGTCGACCGCGTCCGATCCGCTCGCCGGTGCAACCGAGGCGGCCGCCAAGGTTGCCGCCGAGCTTGCTGAAGCGAGCATCGACCTGGCCGTCGTGTTCGCATCCGGCGCGCACCTCGCGACCCCCGAAGCGACGCTCGAGGGCGTCCACGACGCGCTGCAGCCCGACGTGCTGATCGGTTGCGGGGCCGGCGGCGTGATCGGCGATGGCCGCGAGATCGAAGGCGGAACCGCCGTTGCCGTCTGGGCGGCGGCGTTCGAGGGCGGGATCGTCTCGACGTTTCACGCCGAGGTCACCGAGGTCGATGACGGCGTCGCGATCGCGGGCGTGCCCGACCTGCAAGGCGCGGGGGGGGCGATCCTGCTGCCCGACCCGTATTCGTTTCCGACCGATGCCGTCCTCGCCGAGATCGCCGATCGCGCCCCCGGTGTGCCGGTCCTTGGTGGGATCTCGAGCGCCCGCACGATCCGGGGGGATGCCGCGCTGTTCCTGGGCGAGCGCGTCGTGGGCGGGGGCGCGGTCGGCGTGCGCTTCGACGGCGTGGAGCTCCTGCCGTGCGTCTCGCAGGGTGCCACCCCGCTGGGACCAAAGCTGACGATCACGTCCGCCGATGGGCGTCTCATCAAGAAGCTCGCCGACCGCCCCGCGCTGGGCGCGCTGCGTGCGGTGCTCGACCGGCTCACCGACGAGGAGCGCGAGATCCTCGCCCAGGGGATGCTGCTCGGGATCGTCGTCGACCAGGGCCAGTCCGACGACCGGCAGGGCGATTTTCTTGTCCGCAGCGTCCTCGCGGGAGATCCCGAAACCGGGACGATCGCGGTCGGTGCGCCGATCGAAGAGGGCCAGGTCGTGCGCGTGCATGCGCGCGACGCCGCCTCGGCCGACCGCGACCTGCACGAGGCGCTCGGGCTGCGACGGATGGCGCTGGGATCGGATGTCGCGGCGGGCGCGCTGATGTTCACGTGCAACGGGCGCGGTCGCGGGATGTTCGGCATCTCCGACCATGACGCGTCGACGCTGACGAGCGAGCTCGGCCCGATCCCGACGGCCGGGTTCTTCGCGGCCGGCGAGATCGGCCCCGTCGGCGGCGAGAGCTTCCTCCACGGCTTCACCGCCACCGTGGCGGTCTTCGCGTCGTGAACATGACAGTGTTCTGGGGGTGAACGTCGGGGGGAAGACCGTGTTGCTGACCGGCGCGAGCGGTGGTCTCGGTCGCGCTATCGCGCGGCGGTTGGCTGCTGCGGGCGCGCAGGTCGTCCTGTCCGGACGGCGCGGTGACGTGCTCACACAGCTCGCGAGCGAGATCGGAGGCGAGGTCGCGCCGGCTGACCTGTCCGACGCGGCAGCCGTTCGCGAGCTGGCTGCCGCGCACGCGGACGTCGACGTGCTCGTCGCCAACGCGGGGCTGCCAGGTTCGGGGCGCCTGGAGACGTTCACCGAAGAGCAGATCGAACGCGCGCTGCGCGTCAACCTGCACGCGCCGATCCTGCTCGCCCACGCGTTGACGCCGCGGATGGTCAAGCGCGGGTTGGGGCACGTCGTCTTCATGTCCTCGCTGAACGGCAAGGCTCCGCCGGCGGGCACCGCGATCTACAGCGCGACGAAGTTCGGCCTGCGCGGCTTCGCCGGCGCCCTGCGCTCAGATCTCCACGGGACGGGCGTCGGCGTGTCAACGATCTTCCCCGGCTTCATACGCGACGCCGGGATGTTCGCCGACACCGACATCAAGCTTCCGTTCTACGCCGGCGGCACGAAAACGCCCGAACAGGTCGCCGAGGCCACGCTGCGCGCCATCGAGCGCAACCGCGGCGAGGTCGACGTGGCGCCGGTCGGGCTGAAGGTCGGCTCGGCGATCAGCGGCATCGCTCCGGAGCTCTCGGCTACGGTCACACGCAAGCTCGGCGGCCACAAGCTGGCCGCTCAGTTCGAGCACGCGCAGCAGGACAAGCGCTAGCCCCGTGCAGCGGCACGTTAGAAGCGGATGCCGCTACCGTCCGCGCCTCGGCGCCGGCAGAGGATCTTGAGTTCGCGGGAGACTGCATTCCTTCCTTGCGGCCTGACCACTGATTCGACCACCGGCGTCGATCTCAGAACAGCGACCTCTGCTCCTTGGTGTGTGGCCCGGGATTCTCCTCCCGCTCGCGCTCCATACCCTGTCGATCCTCCAGCCTGAAACGACTCGGCGGTGGGATTCCCGGTCGCTGCAACAACAGTGCCAGGCGCTGGCGCTCCGCGGCCGGAGCGTAGGCACCGCGGGCGTACAGGCGCTCGTACATCTCGACGAGGTCGGGACGGTAGGACCGCAGCCAGTCAAAGAACAGGTCCTTCACCGGCCCGCGCAGGTGTAGCGCGATCCCACCGATCCCA
>DASVPU010000312.1:0-8174 GCA_036389475.1 Solirubrobacteraceae bacterium | reverse complement strand
TTACGGGACTCCGCCAGGGCGGGAAACGCCTCCAGCGCCTCGAACGCGGCCGTCAGCCGGCGGCCGTGACCCTCGTTGTGATGGCGCTGAACCGGGGCGCTGCCGGGCTCGGCGCGTCGTGCTGGAGCTGATGTGATCATTGAAGGCGGTCCCTGCTTCCGGGTCGGGATCGGCGGTCTCCCCTGCATATCGGCAGCTGTGGACAGATGGTTGAGGCTGAAGCTAGGTTTCGTTATACGCCCGTGCCCTATCGATTCGTGCCAGCGACTCCTCACGCCCGAGCACCACGAGGGTCTCGAAGATCCCGGGTGAGACCGGCCGCCCCGCCAGGGCCACCCGGACGGGCTGAAAGACCTGCTTGGGCTTTGCGCCGCGCGCGCTGACGACCGCCTCGAGCGCCGCCTGTACCGCCTCGAGCGTGAACGGGTCGACTGGCTCCAGCGCCGCGCGCACGTCGCGCAACACCGCCCGCCCCTCCTCGTCGAGCCACTTCTCACGCGCAGCCGGATCATCGGCGGGCCCGTCGAAGATGAAGCCCGCCAGCGGCCAGAAGTCAGCGAGCGTCTGGATCTTCTCCTTCGAGATCTCGACCGCGCCGCGCAGCCCGCTGCGCCCGGTGAACGCCTCCAGCCGCGCGGTCAGGTCCTCCAAGGACAGCTCGCGCATGTAGCGGCCGTTCATCCAGCGCAGCTTCTGGTGGTCAAAGCGCGCCGGGTTCTTCGACACGCGCTCGATCGTGAAGCGCTCGACGAGGTCCGCGGTCGAGAGGATCGTCTCGTCGTCGTCGGTGCCCCACCCCAGCAGCGCCAGGTAGTTGCGCAGCGCCTCGGGCAGGTAGCCGGCGTCGCGGAACTCCTGCACCGATGCGGCCCCGTGACGCTTGGAGAGCTTCTTTCCGTCCTGCCCGTGCAGCAGCGGGAGGTGCGCGTAGAGCGGCGCCGGAGCCCCCAGCGCCTCGAGCACAAGTAGCTGCTTGGGCGTGTTCGAGAGGTGATCCTCTCCGCGGATGACGTGCGTGATCTGAGCGTCGAGGTCGTCGATCGCGACGGCGAAGTTGTAGAGCACGCTGCCGTCGGCGCGGGCGATGACCGGGTCGTCGATGTGGACGTGGGCGAAGGACGTATCGCCGCGGATGACGTCGTGGACGACGGTCGCGCCCTCGTCGGGCACCCGCAGTCGCACCGCGCCGCTCGCCTCGGGCTCGCCGCGGAAGCCGCGCTCGGAGCCGTGTCGAGCCTTGTAGGCGTCGACGTGCTCCTTCGTGGCGTTGGAGCGATAGGCATGGCCCTCGGCGAGCAGTTGCGCGAGCACCTCCTGATGGCGCTCGCTGCGCGCGACCTGGCTGATCGGGCCCTCGTCGTAGTCGAGCTCGAGCCAGTTGAGCGCGTCGAGGATCTGCTCGACGTTCTCAGGAGTCGATCGGACGGGATCGGTATCTTCGATGCGCAGGACGAGCGTCCCGCCGCCGTGGCGTGCCAGAAGCCAGTTGTAGAGCGCCGTGCGCGCGCCGCCGACGTGTAGCGCGCCGGTCGGCGACGGAGCGAACCGAACCCTCATGCGCAGTCACCCTACGAGATGCTGATCGGCGCCCACGTGTCGCCGGCCGGCGGACCCGCGAAGGCCGTCCAGCGCGGTGTCGAGCGCGGCGCGCGCTCGATTCAGATCTTCAACCAGAACCCGCGCGCGTGGAAGCCGCGCGACTACAGCGACGAGGAGATCGCGGCCTTCAAGGAGGCGATGGCGGCGTCGAAGGTCGACGCGCTGCTGATCCACGCCGTCTACCTGCTCAACTGCGCATCCGACGACCCGGAGATCCGCGCGAGCACGCTGCGCTCCCTGATCGCTTCGCTGCGGGCCGGAGCCTCGCTGGGCGCACACGCGGTCGTCCTGCACCCGGGCTCGGCGAAGACCGGCGACGTCGACGCAGCGATCGCACGCGCCGGTGAGGTCATCGCCGAGGCGCTCGCCGAGTCAGAGGACTGCGCGCTGCACCTGGAGAACACGGCGGGAGAGGGCGGCACGCTGGGCCGCTCCTTCCACGAGCTGGCCGCGTTGATCGACGCCGCCGGCGCTGACCGGCGCCTGGGGCTGTGCCTGGATTCCTGTCACCTGCTCGCGTCGGGTTTCGACATCCGCACGCAAGCCGGCCTGACCGCGGTCCTCGACGAGTGCGCAGAGCTCGTGGGCTCTGACCGCCTGGGTTCGCTGCACCTCAACGACTCGGCGACGCCGCTGGGCTCCAACCGCGATCGCCACGCGAACGTCGGTGAGGGCGCGCTCGGTCGCGACGGCTGTGCGATGTTCCTGTCCGAGCCGCGCTTCGAGGGGCTGCCGCTCGTGCTCGAGACGCCGGGGCAAGACCGATCGGGCCCGACGAAGGCGGAGCTCGCGCTGACGCGGAGGCTTCGGACGCAGGGGCTGAAGACGCGCGCGGGCTGAAGGCGCGCGGGCGGAACGTGTTCCCTGCACGCGCTGCGGGTAAGGCGAAGCGCATGGATTCAGTCCGCGAGACTTACGATCTTCCGAAGCGCCCGCCCACGCCGTTTCGCCAGTGGGCCGTGATGCTCGCCGTCCCGGTGCTAGCGCTGGGCCTCTGGCTGGCCCTGCCCGATTCCCCGATCACGGTCGCCCTGCTGGCAATCGCCGTGCTTGCGGCCGTCTTCGTCGGCGTCGGAATGGTCCTGCGTTCGCGGGACCTGGAGGAGAAGCCGGGGCGCAATCCAGTGACCCCGCCCAGCGTCGATCGCTCCTGAACGCAGTTGCGCCCGGCGGCGGTCCGCGCCGGCCACATGTCCTGACCGCTGTACCTGTGCACTGCTGAGTCCGGGCTCGTCGCGGTAGTGGCGAGCCTTGCCCGTCGGGCCGGTAGGGTCGATCTGACCTACCACCACGGGGAATCGTCTGAGTGGGTGCTGCAGGAGGATCTGGGAGCGTCACAGCGAGGGGGGATTATGTTGAGAGCGACACGACCGGCCGCAGGCCGGCTTTCACCAGCAATGCTGGCAGCATTTGGAGCGCTGCTGGTGATCGGTCCCGCGGCCGCAGTCGCGGCCACGATCACCCCAGACAGCTACACCGGGGACGCAACCGAAACCAACAACCTCACCGTGAGGGACACCGGTGGGACGCTCACGTTCGCCGATCCCGGTGCCGTGACCACCGCCGTCGGCTGCCAGCCGGCAGGTCCTAATCCCCCTGGGACGCCAGTAACCTGCCCGCAGTCGAGCCTCGATCCCGCGCTCCTCATCGATCTCGCCGACCTCAACGACCAGACGACCTTCGTGGGTCGCGTCACCCGCGACATCAGCCAGTTCGGGGGACCCGGCGTCGACACGCTGCGCGGTAGTTCCTCAAGCCTGTCGAACAAGATGGAGGGTGAGGGCGGGGCCGACATCCTCGCAGGCGCAAGCAACAACCACGACCAGGTCGACTACGGTGCTCGCCTCGCTCCGATCAGCGTGTCACTCGACGATCTCGCCAACGACGGCGAGGCCGGAGAGCGCGACAACGTCCTCAGCACGGTCGAGGACGTCAGCACGGCCAGCGCCAACGACATCATCACCGGCAACGCGCTGGCCAACACGCTCCGGGGCGCCGCGGGCAACGACGCCATCGTGGCGGGTGCCGGCGACGATGTCGTCATCGGGGACACAGGCAACGACTCCATCAACGGCGAGGCGGGCGCAGACATCGTCGACGGCGGCCCCGGCAGGGACGTGGTCGCCGGCGGTGACGGGGACGACGTCGTGCTCGCGGGCAACACCATCAACGGCGCCGCCGACGGCGGCGCCGACTCAGTCAGTGGTGGGCCCGGCATCGACTCCGCCAGCGTCACCGCTACTGGCCCCGCACCCGCCCTGGCCGGTATCGGCGTGACGGTCACGCTTGACGACATCGCCAACGACGGCATCGTCGGCGAGGGCGACAACTACCGCAGCGACATCGAGAACGTCGTCAGCAACGGCGGCGGCAACGACACGCTCACCGGGAGCGCAGCGATCAACGTCCTGACGACCGGGGACGGCAACGACTCGATCACGGGGGGTGCCGGTAATGACATCCTGACCTCGAACGCAGGCAACGACTCGATCCAGGCGCGCGACGGCTACGCGGACCGCGTGGCCTGCGGAAAGGGAGCCGACACCGCGATAGTCGACACGCTCGATCAGCTGTCGCCGGACTGCGAGACCGTGCAGGTTGCCGACGTCGGCAACGCCAACGACACGCCCGAGGACAGCCCGCCGACCGTCGCATTCACCTCGCCGGCCGAGAACGCGTTGATCCCGGGTGGTCCGTCGACCGTGACGGTCGAAGCCGGCGACGACAAGGGGGTCGCCCGCGTCGTGCTCATCGATGACGGTCGCGTCGTCGGAAACGACGACAAGGCGCCCTACGCGTTCGACTACCGGCCCAATGCGGACGATGTCGGCCGCGACACCCTGATCGCTCAAGCAGTCGACGGCGTCAACCAGACGGCCACGGCGATCAGGGCCGTGCGGGTCGATCGCTTTCAGCCGGTGCGGCTGTCCGCGACGGTCACGCCCAGACGCGACCGGACGCGGCCGTTCCGCTTCCGGACCAGAGGGACCCTGACGCTGCCCGAGGACGTGTCGCGCGCACGTGGCTGCTCTGGCGCAACGGTGTCGATCCAGGTCAAGCACCGCTCCAGGACGATCACGACCCGGCGGGCGAAGCTGCGCAAGAGCTGCGGCTACTCGACGACAATCGCGTTCGCCAGCCGACGCCGACTGGGCAACGGGCGGCTGACGTTCAGGGCGCGGTTCAGCGGCAACAAGGTGCTGAAGTCGCGCAACTCGAGCTCGCGCAGCGCCCGCGCCGGCTGACGGCTGCGCGGGCACTCAGACGGTCAGCGCTGTGGGCCCCAGCACCTGCTCGAGCTCGGCCCGCAGCGTCGGCGTCGGCGCGACCTTGTAGGACGGCCCGAGGCGCAGCTTGAGCTCCTCGCCGGCGCTCATCTGGACCTCCAGCACGACCTCGCAGTCGCCGGGGTAGTTCGCGATGAGGCTCTTGAGGTCGTCGATGATCGAGGCCGGCAGCGTGGCGGCGTCGCTGATTCGAAGGTGCAGCGGCAGCGGGCCGACCTTGCGCGTGGCTGCGGCCTCCTTCGCGCGCTGCAGCTCGTCGGGAGTGGGCTCGAACGGCTCGGCCGTCTGAACGACGAGGCAGGTCTTGTCGGCGTCCTTGTGATCGACGCGACCGCGCACGAGCACGACCGAATCGACGCCCAAGGCGCCCTCGTACTCCGCCAGCGCCTTGCCGAAGACGAGGATCTCGACCGAGCCCTCGAGGTCGTCGAGCGTCGCGAACATCATCGGCTCGCCGTTGCGCGTGCGGATCTTCTTGGCTGCGGTGATGATGCCGCCGGCGTTGACCCAATCCTTGTCCCTACGGCCGGCGAGCTCCGCGAGCGGGCAGTCGACGCGCTCGCGCAGCGCCTCTCGCACCTGCTTGAGCGGATGAGCGGAGATGAACAGCCCGATCGACTCCTTCTCGATCGCCAGCAGCTCGGGCTGGTCGAACTCCTCGATCGGGATCGGCGGATGCGCCGGCGCAGCAAACGCCGCCGCTGCGCCGTTGCCGTTGCCGTTGCCGTTGGCCCCGACACCGAAGTCGAACGCGTCGAAGATCGAGCCCTGGCCGATCTCGAGGTCCTGCTGGGTCTTCTGGCCCGCTGCCTGGGCTCGTTCGAGCACGCTGAGCATGCCCTTGCGCGTTGCCCCCGTCGATCCGAACGCCCCGCACTTGACGAGCGCCTCGATCGCCTTCTTGTTCACCGCGCGTGCGTCGACGCGGGCACAGAAGTCCCACAGGGACGTGAACGGCCCGCCCTCGGCTCGAGCGGTCTTGATCGCCTCGACCGCGGCGAAGCCGACGCCCTTGACCGCATCCAGCCCAAAGCGGATGTTTCCGTCGGAGACGACGAAGTCGTGGTCGGAGACGTTGACGTCGGGCGGCAGGATTTCGATCCCCATCTGCTCGGCCTGCGTCGCGAAGAACGGGACCTTGTCCTTGGTGGTCATGACCGAGCTGATGAGCGCGGCCATGTACTCCGCCGGGTAGTTGGCCTTCAGCCACGCCGTGCGGTACGTGATCAGGGCGTAGCAGGCCGCGTGGGAGCGGTTGAAGGAGTAGTCGGCGGACTTGACGTTCGTCGCCCACAGCTGCTCGATAACCTGCTCGCTCGTGCCCGACGCGCGGCAGCCCTCGCGAAACTCCGGCTCGAGCTTCGCCATCGCCTCGCGGTTCTTCTTGCCGATCGCCTTGCGCAGGTCGTCCGCCCGTGCGCCGGAGAAGCCCGCGAGCGTCTTTGCGATCTGCATCGCTTGCTCTTGATAGAGGGTCACGCCCTTCGTGGTCTGCGTGATCGGCCTGAGCCGCTCGTCGGCGAAGACGACCGTCTCGGGGTTGCGCTTGCCGCGGGCGTAGGCCGGGATCTGATCCATCGCGCCCGGCCGGTACAGGGCGACAAGCGCGACAAGGTCGTCGAACTCCGTCGGGCGGACGTTGCGCAGGGCCTTTTGCATGCCCTCGGACTCGAACTGGAACACGCCGATCGAGTCGCCGGCAGAGAGCATCTCGTACGTGCGCAGGTCGTCGAGCGGCAGCGTCGTCATGTCCGGCCGGACGCCGGTCGAGCGCTCGATGATGTCCAGCGCGTCCTCGATGACGTCGAGGTTGCGCAGGCCGAGGAAGTCCATCTTCAGCAGTCCGAGCTGCTCGACGGGCTTCATCGAGAACTGCGTCACGATCTTGAAGATCCTGTTGCCCGCGTCGTCGACCTGGTTGGAGTCGGCGAGCTGCAGCGGGACGACGTCGGTCAGCGGGCCCTCGGCGATGACGACCGCCGCGGCGTGGATCGAGGAGTTGCGCACGATCCCCTCCAGGCCCTGCGCCACGTCGACGATCTGCTTGGCGATCGGGTCGGAGTCGTAGGCCAGCCGCAGCGGCTCGCCGGGCTTCAGGCAGTCCTCGAATGACGGCGAGCGGCCCATGATCGGGTCCGGGATGAGCTTTGCGAGCCGATCGCCGACGCCGTAGTCGTGCTCGAGCACGCGCGCCGCGTCGCGCGTCGCCGCGCGCGGAAACATCTTGCCGAAGGTGACGATCTGCGCGACCGACTCGCGGCCGTACTTCTCGATGACGTAGCGCATGACCTGCTCGCGCCCGCGCACGGAGAAATCGATGTCGATGTCCGGCATCGAGACGCGCTCGGGGTTGAGAAACCGCTCGAAGAGCAGGTCGTAGCGCAGCGGGTCCACGTCGGTGATCTGCAGGCAGAATGCGACGATCGATCCGGCCGCAGAGCCGCGGCCGGGGCCGACCGCGATGCCGTTCTCCTTGGCATAGCGGATGAAGTCCCAGACGATGAGGAAGTACGCATCGAAGCCCATCCGGTTGATGACCCCGAGCTCCATCTCCATGCGCTCGCGGGCCGCGGCGGGCGCCGGATCGCCGTAGCGCTTGGCGAGACCCTCGTCGACGCGGGCTCTCAGGTAATCGGGCTCGGCGCTGCCGTCGGGCGTCGGGTAGGACGGGATGAGCTGCTTGCCGAGCTCGATCTCTACGTTGCAGCGCTCGGCGATCTCGACCGTCGAGGCGATCGCCTCCGGCCATTGCGCGAACGCATCCGCCATCTCGGCGTTGTCCTTGAGGAAGAACTCGTTCGTGTCAAAGGTCATCTTCGGCGCGTTGAGCGTCGACTTCGTCTGAACGCACAGCAGCGCCGTGTGGTGGTGGTAGTCCTCCTTGCGCAGGTAGTGCACGTCGGCGGTGCCCACCAGCGGGCGCCCGATCTTGCGGGCGATCTTCACGATGCCCTCGTTGGCCTTGTCCTGCTCGGGCAGGCCGTTTCGCTGCAGCTCGAAGTAGACGTCGTCCGGGCCGAAGACCTGCAGGAGGTCGTCGGCGTGGGCACGAGCCTCGTCCTCCTGGTCGCTTACCAGGCGCTGGCAGAAGCGGGAGGCCAGGCAACCCGTGAGGGCGATGATGCCTTCGCTGTGACGCTCGACGACGCCGAGGTCGACCGTCGGCTTGCCGCGGTTCAGGCCGGTCAGGAAGCCCGCGCTCGACAGCTTGACGAGGTTGCGATAGCCGCTGTTGGACGCCGCCAGCAGCGTCAGGTGGTTGTGCTCGTGGCGGCCGCGCGCGGTGTG
>DASVPU010000311.1:0-5002 GCA_036389475.1 Solirubrobacteraceae bacterium | reverse complement strand
AGGATCTGCGGGGAGAAGTAGCCGGTCTGCGGGCCGAAGACCGCGAGCGGCTTACCGCCGGCGGACTCCTGGGCGTTGATCAGCAGGGCGTTGGACATGCCCTGCGTCCGCAGCGCACGCGAGAAGATGCCCGCGAGCGCGCCGCCGCGAGTCGCCGTTGCGCCGCCGGAGACGACAACGCTCGTCTTGTGCAGCGAACCGGCATCGGCGATCGCAAGCCCGCCGGGAGCGGGTTTCTTGGGCGGCGTCTGGTAGGGAAACCGCCGCCCGCGCAGCGTCGTCGGGGCGTCGGCGTCCTCGAAGGCGGCCCATTCGCGCCACAGCGCGTCGCCGCGGCGCAAGCCGTAGCGCCCGAGAAACGAGCGGCGCAGCTCCATCTGCGTGAGCTCCTGCCCGCCGCCCCTGCCGAAGATCCCACCGACGAGCGACGCCGTCGCGATGACGTCGGTCACCTTCCACGGGGCGGGGCCCAGCAGGCGACCGAGCGCGGCGTACTCGGCCGGCATCTTCGTGACGTCCAGCCGCGCCTCGTCGATGTACCTGTTGATGCCGGCGACGTAGCCGGCGGCGTCCTCCTGCAGCTGGCGCCCGGCATCGCCGTACAGGTCATCGAGCTGGTCGACCTGCGCCAGCAGGTCCTCCTCCGTGTAGGGCGCGACCGCCCACTGCTCCTGATCCATGTGGCGGTTGCCCTCCGCGCCGCCCGCGTAGGAGCTGAGCTGCCCGCGGCCGGCGTGGCGCAGGAGGTCCATGAAGAACAGGCGGTCCTCGGCGGCGACGTAGCCGAGCCCGAACATCGCCGCGGCACGGCTCGCGCCGTAGACGTGGGGGACCCCGAAGGCCGTGTCGCGCGTGATCGTCAGGCCCTCGATCGGGCTGTACGCGCGCGCCTGCCCGCCGGGCGCGACGCCGAAGCTCGAGTCCTTGAAGAGCGCGCCGAGGTTGTCGTTCGTCACGCCGGGGGTTGCGCTGAGCAGGCGCGCGTACATGCCGCGCTGGTCGTCGTTGTGCGGCGGCCGTTTTCCGGTCGTGAGAAAGAGCGTGAGCTCGACGAGGTTGGAGCGCCCGTTGGTGCCCGGAGGGAGCACGTCGCGAAAGCCGCCGAAGTCGTTGGTCCGGTAGGGCTGCACCTGGGCGATCGCCGGCGTGCAGAGCGTCCACATCGCCGTGGCGATCAGACCCGTGATGAGCGCGCGCACGTGCATCCTCGTCCCCCGGCACGACCCTACCGTTGATCTGGCGGCGCGTGCGACGTCTCCCACTCGAGCTCGGTCGCGATCTCGTGCGCGAGCAGGATCGCGTTGGCGTCCTGCAGCGAGCCCGCATCCCCGACGAGCTGCGCGCAGCGCGCAGCACTTCGCAGTGCGACGAGCGGATCGAAGAAGAAGATCAGCGCGCCCAGAGGCGTCAGCTGCACCGTGCGACGGCCACCGCGGATCAAAGCAGTGCCGGTGCTGCCGCGCCCGCAGCGCAGCGCCATCGCGCTCGCCTCGGTCGGGATCTGCGCCGCGGCCGCGTCGAGGCGGTCCAGTTCGGCGGGCCCCGGACCCCAGGTGCCGAGGTGCCCGCCGGCGGCAGCGACTTCGGCAACGCGCTCGATCACCTCTTCGGGCGTCAGCTCGCCGTCGCAGCCGGCGCCGAAGAGCGCCAGGAGCACGCCGAAGCCGCCGTCGAGGAGCGCGGGCGCCGCCGCCAGGCAGACGGCGTCAGCAAGTGGGCTGCGAAGCCCCGCCTCCTCGCCGTGGGCGAGGACGTCGCCGCCGACGTCGGTGAGGACGACGAGGTCGCACGCCAGCGCAGCGGCTGCGCCCGCCAGTCCCTCGGCGACCCCCGCCGGGCCGCCGCTGGGATCGAGCAGCAGCACGGGCTCGCCGAGGTGGCGCGCCATGTGCGACTCGGCGAAGCGAAAGCCGCCGGGTCCGGTCGTGTCGGCTCCGGCGAGCGCCGCGTAGGCGTTCAGGCGCTCGGCGCCCTCCAGCTCAGCGATGTCCCGCGGCCCGGCGTGCGGGTCGATCGGGTTGCGCTCCCAGCTCAGCCCGCCGACAACGGTCTCAGATCCCAGCAGGCGGGCGAGCTGCGCTACGGCAAGCGCTCCGACGACATCGCCCCCGCCGCCGATGCCGACTGCGAGGATGCGCCCGGCAGCACCGAGCGCGCGGATCAACGACCGGCCTCGCCTCGGACGGTCCGGCTACGCCAGCGCCGGAACGCCGCCGTCGGCGATCGCGCGGATCTCCTCGGCCGCGCGCTCGAACTCGTCGTCGGAGAGGACCGGGGTGCCCTCGAACGGCAGGTCGCGCTGGAGCTCCAGCCAGGAGCGGCAGCCTCCGTACTCGTCCTTCACGCGCACGGTGACCGGACGCGGTATGCGGTACGTGCGCAGGAGCAGCACATGCAGCGGATGACGACGCTTCCACTCCAGGCGCTTCTCGACGTAGTCCGTGCTCCAGACATAGAACGGCGACAGCGCGTCCACACAGCGCGGATCGGTGATCGTGAAGTGGTGTGCGAGCTGCGCCCAGGCCCGGATCCGCACGCGGTCGGGTTGGGGGACAGGATGCAACGTGTCGCCGTTGAGCGCCCCCGCAGGCGGTTCGCCCTCGGCCCAGACTCCCTCTTCGAGCGCTCTCGCAAGCTCGGGGACATGGGATGCACGCACGAGATCGTGGCGCTGGTGATCGAACGTCGGGTACAGGAAGAAGCGATCGTGCTCGACGCGGAAGCGCTTGTCGGCTTCGCGTACTCCTCCCTTTCGCAACGTGATGAGCTGCTCGCCTTCGGCGAGCGCGCGGACGGTGACCGCCCACTCCTTGAACGCAATAGGCATTGGGAAACCAGACGACGACGATTGGACGGGACAACAACGCAACGAACCCGTCGCTCCGAACCCAACTGTCGATCCGGCGACGGGAGCCCCGGCATTGTTCCACAGGAACGCACAAAAGCCCAAACATCCGAGCTAATTCGTAGGTTCTGCTTGTGACTCTGGAGGTTGTGCTCCGCTGTCGAGCCGAGTAGCGGCGAAGCCTTCGAGCGCCTCGACGAGCGCGGCGAAGTCGTCCTCGGCGTGGCCTCGCGCCAGCGCGGCCACGAGCACGTCGCGGGCGCGCGCTGCGGCCGGGAAGGACACGGCCACCGATTGGGCCTCCTCGAGGCACAGCCCGACGTCCTTGAGCATGTGCTCCAGCTTGAAGAGCGTCGTGTAATCGTGGCGCCGCATCGGGCCGGACTTGAGGTCGAGCATCATCGATCCGCCCGAGCCGCTGCCCATGACCTGGACGAGCGCATCGAGGTCGACGCCGGTGCGCTGGCCGACCAGGAGCGCCTCGCCGACCGTCGCCGCGTTGGCCGCGGCGACGGCGTTGTTGATGAGCTTGACCATCTCGCCCTGACCAAGCTCGCCGACGTGCAAGACGAGGTCGCCCATGACGTGCAGCAGCGGCTCGGCCCGCGCGAAGTCCTCGACGCTGCCGCCGGCCATGATCGTCAGCGTCCCATCCTGCGCCTTGGGAGAGGAGCCGGTGACCGGCGCGTCGAGGAGCGACAGCCCCTGCGAGGCGAGCTGCTCGCCGATCGCCCGCGTCTGTGCCGGCGCGATCGTCGACATGTCGACGCACAACGTCCCGGCTTCCGCGCCGCGCGCGACGCCCTGATCGCCGAGCAGCACCTCGCGCACCTGATCGCCGTCGACGACCATGCTGAGGACGACGTCGCTGGCGGCGCCGACGGCGGCGGGCGAGTCGGCGACGGTTGTGCCGCCGTTCTGCGCCGCCCACGCGTCGGCCGTCGCGCGCGTGCGGTTGAAGACCGTCAGCTCATAGCCCGCGCGGGCGAGGTTCGCCGCCATCCGCGAGCCCATGATCCCGAGGCCGACGAAGCCTACGCGAGCAGCTTGGGTCATCTGGCAAGCATGTCAGCCCGGTTGGACCGGCCGCGGTGACGGTCGTGCCCGGCGGCCGCCGCGTCTGCGGCTCTCCGGCTGCGTGGCTGGTCAGATGTAGCGCCGCGCGCCCATGACGTCGTTGCGGTAGCGGTAGCTCAGGAAGAACGGGCCGGCCTCTGACCCGTGCGAGTAGCACTTCCCGTCGCCGACGTACATGACGACGTGGTTTCCGCTGCCGGTTCCGTAGAGGATCGCGTCGCCGGGCATGAGCGAGTTCAGCGACACGGGCTTACCGTGACTGAGCATCGTGCCGGTAAAGCCGCCGCTCCAGTCTGAGCCGTTGACGACGTCGCGGAAGTTCATCCCTCCGACGCTCGTCAGGGCGTTCCACAGACACCACGTATAGGCCGAAGAGCAGTCCGCGTTGTGCGGGAAGCGGTGGCTGGCATATCGCAACCGGCGGCGGATGCCCTCCCACCGCGACGGTCCCTGCGTGTAGTGGACCGCGCCCCGGTTGTCGAACATGAGCTTGAAGCTCGCGACCGCGATCCTGCGGGCCTCCGAGCGCTCACGGTCGCTGAGCTTGGAGACGCCACCGCCTCCGTTGGACGCCTGCGGCCGCTCAGCGCGCTCCTTGCGCAGCACCTCCATGCGGGCCTCTGCGCGCTCGATCTGCGCCGGGTTGCGACGCCCCGGGTAGCGGATCATCTGCTGAACTGCGATCGGCAGCTCGCGGCCGGCCAGCGTCGAGTCCAGCGCGCCGAGGAAGTGGGCCGCGGTCCTGAACGCCTTGTCAGAAGAAGGTCCGTAGACGCCGTCGGCCTTGATCGGGCGCTCGATCCCGCGCGCGTCCAGCCGCCGGGCGCACGCGATCTGCAGCGCGCGAACGTCGTCGCCGCGCAGCGGGTCACCGGCGTCGAGCCTCAGCGAGCGGTGCGGTTGCGCCTCTGTGCTGTAGGGGCGCATCTACTCGTCCTCGAGCATCGGCTCGATCGGCTCGTCGGGGTCGCCGTCCGAAGCGGCGTGGATCGAGTCGTCACCGTCCGTGGCGGCGAGCGCGGTGTCGTCCTCGATGGCAAAACTGCGGTCGTGGGTCATCGTTGGTTGCTCCGGTTCGTA
>DASVPU010000310.1:0-5534 GCA_036389475.1 Solirubrobacteraceae bacterium | reverse complement strand
AGGCGTCCGGCGTCGCAACGTCCTCGGTGGAGGCGTCGGCGGGACGTGCGGCCGCACGAGCGCGCCTGGGCTTCGGCGCCTCCTCGGCGACCGCATCGGCCGGACGCGCGGCCGCTCGGGTGCGCTTGGGCTTGGGCGCGTCGCCCG
Organism: Solirubrobacteraceae bacterium; assembly: GCA_036389475.1. Classification (GTDB taxonomy): domain Bacteria; phylum Actinomycetota; class Thermoleophilia; order Solirubrobacterales; family Solirubrobacteraceae; genus CADCVQ01. The sequence continues at coordinate 5,387 of DASVPU010000310.1, read as the reverse complement.
CAGCCTCCGCGGCTACGGCAACACGTGTGCGCTTGGGTGCCTTCTCCACGGCTGCATCGTCCGCAGGACGCTTGGACGCACGAGCGCGCGTGGGCTTCAGCGCCTCCGCCGTGCCATCGTCCGCAGGACGCTTGGACACACGAGCGGGCGCGGGCTTCGGCGCCTCCTCGCCGGCTGCATCGTCCGCAGGACGCTTAGACGCACGAGCGCGTCTTGACTTCGCCGCCTCCTCGACGTCCGCGGCCGCAGCAGCAGCCGCAGCCTTCTTCGCTGCGCGGGCGGCTGCGAGTGCCGCAGCCGCGTCTGCGATCGCTTCGACGGTCAAGGCGTCATCGATCGGTCGGGCGGGCCGGCGTGCGCGGGAGCGGCGCGGCGCGGGTTTCCTGGCCTCAACTTGAGGTTGGTCAGACGTCGCGGCCACGTCGGCCAGGTCGGCCGCGCTCGCATCTTGCTCTGGCGCTGGACTGCTTCCCTGCCCGCTGGCGATGGACGGAGTGTTCTCCGCGGGGGCGTCCTGCTGCTCGGCCTCGACGCCATCGCCTGTGTGCTGCACCGACGCGGGCCTGCGTGAGCGCGAGCGCGAGCGGCCTGCTCTCGTCGGCTCATCCCCGGCAGCCTCCACTGCCTCAGCGGCCTCTGCGTTCTCGCCGCTCTGGAGCGCCGCGGCCGCGGCCTGCTCTGCACCGCCATCTGCCACGCGGCCATTGCGCGAGCGCCGCGACGATCGCCGCGATCGCTGACCGCCGGAGCCAGCCTTGCCGTCGGCAGCCTCAGAGCCAGCCGGTTGCCCGTTCGTCGGCGGCCGTGCGGCCCCCTGCGCGACGAGCGCGCCCTCTGCGCCCTCAGGAGCGCCCTTCTTGCGCCGCCGGCGATTGCCACGCCGGCCCCGGCTCTTGGGGAAGTTGCGCAGCAGCTCGCGCGAGAGGGCACTCGGCTTGCGTGCCAACCGCGTGCGGGCGCCGCGAAGGATCTCCTCACCTTCAGGGGAATGCGCGATCGCGGCCGCGAGCAGCGCCGCCGACAGGCGCCGGTCCTGCTTGCGCGCGGCGTGCACGAGGCGCCGCGCGTTGCGGGCATGCGCCGCGCCGCTGGAGTTCACGAGCAGCCCGAGCAGGCGCTTGGTCTCCGGCCAGCGCTGCACGGCGTACTCCTCGTGCACCTCGCGCGTGTAGGACGCCAGCCGCCAGATCCACGCGTTGGCCTGGTCACGGCGGCCGATGCGCTTCTCGGCGAGGGCGAGCAGCATGACCTTCGTTCCCTCGCGCCGCTCGTCACGCGTCCACGTCCCGATGACGTCGATCGCGGTGTCGAACGCCTCGGCGTCGCGCGAGATGGCGATCTCCTGCAGCGCGCGCACGCGCAGCTGCGGGTTCTTGTTGCGCTGCACCGCGGTGAGCAGAAAGGCGCGCTTGAACTCGCCGCTGCGGTCGAAGTGCAGCATCGCCCGTGCCCGGCGCCAGCCGCTCGGCGCGACACGAGCGCCCGCCAGCGCCGCCCATTGGATCTGCTCGCCGTAGGGCAGGTGCTCGACGGCAATCCGCCACAGCTCGCGCTCGAAGACCTCGATCCGACGGTCCTCGTCGCTGGTCACCGGCAGCACGCGGCGCTCGACGCGAACGCGCCGGCCACGACCGCGGCGCACGGGCCCGACGACGATCGCCCCGCCGCGGTAGACGTCGCGATCCAGCAGCGAGTGCAGGGTCACGACCGGGTCGTCGTTCTTCGTGTCGGGCGCAACGAAATCGACCACGATGCCGGCCTCCTTGCCCGGGTGGCGGCGGGTCACGCGGCCGACGCGCTGCTGGTAGATGCGCTTGGAGGCCGTCGGTGCGAGGTGCATGCAGACCGTGGCGCGCGGCGAGTTCCAGCCCTCGGCGAGAAGCTGCGCGTTGATCAGGACGTCGATCTCGCCGCGCTCGTAGCGGGCGAGGATCTCGGCGAGCTCGCGCTTGCGCGTCTCGCCCGAGACGGCGACCGCCTTCAGCCCATGTTCGCGGAAGGACACGGCGAGGTTGTAGGCGTGGCGCACGCCGGCCGCGTAGACGACGCCGGGAACGCCGTTGAAGCGCGTCTTGTACAGGTCGGCGGCAGCCATGTTGAACGGCGCTTGGTCGAGCAGCTCGGCGAGCATCTCCTGGTCGAATTCGGTATCGACCTCGCCGCGGCGCAGCGGCACCTTCGCGATCGTCCGAACGCCGGGCCCGGGTGGGATGCGCACGCCCCGCAGCGGCGCGATGACGCCTCGGCGCGCCGCCTGCGCCAGATCGAAGCGCGAGGTCTGCGTCGGAAAGAGATCGGTGACGTGGCGCGCAATCAGCGCGCCCGTCGCGGTCATGCCGATGAAGATCGGGCCGGTCCACTCGCGGATCGCGGCGCTCGTCTTCTCGCCCAGCGCCGTGTGCGCCTCGTCGCAGATGACGATCGAGTAGGCGGGAGAGATGTTGCCGGCGTTGCGGACGAACCACTGGTAGGTCTCGACGGTGACCGGACCGGCCGCGTCGTCCTGGCCGCGCAGCAGGGCCGGCCTGACGCGCTTGGCGTAGCCGCGGTCCTTCAGCTCGCCGTGGAACTGGTCGACGAGGTTGCGGCGGTGCGTGAGGATGAGGATGCCACCGGTGCGCGAGGCGTCGACGAAGCCCATCGCGGCGACGGTCTTGCCGGCGCCGGTCGCGTGCTCGAACCAGAAGCGCTTGTGGGCGTTGGGGTCGTCGGGCGCCTCGTCGAGCTGGTCCTCGTCCAGCGCGACCTCTAACGCGTCTTCATCGCTCTCGGGCTCGGCCTCGTCCTCGTCGTCGTCGCCGATGTCGATCTCGATGTCCAGCGGGGAGTTGTCCTCTGGCTCGTCGTCGTCCTCGTCGTCTTCGTCGTCGTCATCCTCGACCTCGACGGCGACGGCGACCGGCTCGTCGTCATCGAAGTCCTCCTCGTCGTCGACCGCGAGCACGGGCGCTGCGATCGCGACCGGGGCCGAACCACCGTTGCGCTGCGCCTCCGCAAGGAGCGCGGTGAGCGTGCCCGACAACGCGTCGACCTGATGGGGGTTCAGCGAGGTGCCGTCGGCGAGCTTCGGCTCGTCGTCGGAGAGCACGCGCTCGAGGCCGAGCATCAGCGAGTAGCGCCGCCGCCAATCCGGAGACGGTGTCTTGGCGCCGGCGTCGATCTCGGCCAGTGCCGCCTCGAGCGCTCGCCGGCGTGCAGTGCCCGGACCGAGGGCGTCCTCGGTGGTCTCGCCCGCGTGCACGAATGCTTCGCGGGTGAACTTTTCAGCCCGTGCAATGTCCTCGGGTTTAGGAACGGACGTGGCCACGACGACCACTGGCGTGGGATCAGCCAAGATCGGCTTCCTGCTTGTACGTGAGTGCGAATCGCGAGCGCGGAGTCGTCGCGATCCAGGCATCGGGCACGCCCGATGGACGGGGTGAGGCGCCTCACTCGGAGACCGGTCCTTACCCGCGTCATCCTGAGCATAGCGAACGCCGCGGACGCGGCATACCGTTTGTCCACCGTCTGCAAACCTTCAGCGGCTGATGAGAAGACGACTCACCCTGATCGCGCTCGGCGCAGTCGCGCTCACCGCAATCATCGTCGTCGGCTTACTGCAGACGCGCTCCAGCGATCGCGCAACCGGTGCGGCTCCGAAGGCGCTGTCGCTCGCCGAGGTGTCCAAGCCGATCGCCGGCGCGCCGCCGGTTCTGGCCGCGCTGCACGGCCGCGTCAACGAGCTGGCCGGCGGCGGAGCCAAAGCCTTCGACGCACAGCTGCGTGCGCTGCGCGGCCATCCGGTCGTCGTGAACCTGTGGGCCTCGTGGTGCGATCCATGCCGCTACGAGCTTCCGTTTCTGCAGCGCGCTGCGATCGACCGCGGCGACCAGGTCGCCTTCCTCGGCGTCAACGTCACCGACGAGCGGGGCCGTGCGAAGCAGTTCGCGTCGCAATACCCGATGCCCTATCCGTCCTTCGAGGACCTGCGCGGCAACCTTGCTGGGCGCTACCGCGCCCGGGGCCTGCCCGCGACGGCGTTCTACGACGCGTCCGGCAAGCTCGTGATCGTGCATCAGGGAGTCTTCCCGACGCGGCAGAAGCTCATCGACGCGCTCGACCGCTACGCGCGGCAGTAGCCCGGCGCCTTTACCTGACCACGTTCACGACCTATGGCCATCATCATGGAGCGCTCGCGTGTCTGAGATTCGCATCGACCCGCTCACGGGCCTGCGCACGATCATCGCGTCCGATCGCGCGCGGCGTTCGAATGACGAACCGGCGGTCGCGGCGCCGCTGCCGATCGACCCCGGTGAGGACCCGCTCGCTCCCGGAAACGAGGATCAAACGCCGCCCGAGTTGTATGCCGTGCGCCCGCAGGGCGGCGAGCCCGATGGCCCCGGCTGGACGGTACGAGTGGTGCCCTGCCTCGGTGCAGCCCTGACGCCGGACGCGTCCGACCCTGAGCTCGACGCTCACCCCGAGCTCTTCGCCGCGCTGCCGGCGCGCGGCAGCCACGAGCTGATCGTCAACAGCCCCGATCCAGTCGTGTCGATGTGCCTGCTGCCCGCCGAGCAAGTCGCTGCCGCGGTCGAGGTCTGGCGCGCGCGGATGCGTGCGCACGACGATGCCGCCTACGTGCACGTCTGCGTCGACGAGCGCGAGCAGGCGGGCGCGACGCTCGCGCACACGCACGCGCAGCTGTTCGCGACGTTCTTCGTCCCGGCGATCATGGCGCGCGAGCGCGAGCGATTCGGCGCGTACGCGGTGCGCACGATGGGGGGCAACCTGCTCGAGGATCTCATCCACGAGGAGGTCCGCCGGCGAGCGCGGATCGTCGCAATCGACGACGAGTCGGTCCTCAGCTGCCCATACGCGTCGCGGGTGCCGTATCAGCTCATGCTCACGCCGCGCCGGCGGCGCGAGCGCTTCGAGGACGAGGGACCGAGCGGCGCCGCGCTGCTGCACGACGGACTGTCACGGCTCGCCCGGCGCTTCGGTGCGCCGCCGCCGCTGAATCTCTGGGTCCGCACGGCGCCGCGCGACGCGGAGCGCTTCTGCTGGCGCATCGACATCCTGCCGCGGCTGACGGTCCTCGGCGGGCTCGAGCTTGGGACCGGCGTGAACCTCAACGTCATCGCGCCGGAGGAGGCGGCGGCGCAGCTGCGCGAGGCGTAGCAACGGTCGATGGCGATCCTGCGGCGCGTGATCAGCCATCCGACCGACGACACGATCGACGCGAGGCAATACGGCCGTGGTGTGGCGGGCGAGCGACGGAGCGCGGCCATAGGATGGCCCGATGGCACGCATCGGACTCCTCACAGGCGGCGGCGACTGCCCGGGGCTCAACCCGGTCATCCGCGCGGTCGTACGCAAGGGCATCAACACGTACGGCCACGAGATCTTCG
>DASVPU010000309.1:0-12611 GCA_036389475.1 Solirubrobacteraceae bacterium | reverse complement strand
ACGAGCTCACGTCGCGTCACCGAGCGTTCGTCGATAGGCGGCGCTCGCGTCGCCGTCCTCCCACACCGTCACCTCCAAGCCATCGACGTTCGGCTGGGCGATGACGAGCTGATCGCTTAGGATCCGAGCGAAATGCTCAACGCTGGGGTTCAGTTCGTCGAACTCCGGAAGCTCGTTGAGCGTGCGGTCGCGGTAGCGGGCGACCAGGCCGTCCAGCATGCCGCTGATCGCGTCGATGTCGACGAGGAAACCGTGCCGGTCCAAGCTCGGGCCTTCGTACCGGGCCTGGATCTCATAGCGATGCGAGTTCAGCTCGTTCTCGCGCCCCCAGTCGCCGCCGACAAGGAAGTGCTGTGCGATCAGCGCGCGCTTCACCGTGACGCTGTAGCGCGGCTCGCCTGTTGTCATGGCGCGCCTTCCATCACGCCGCGTGGAGCGTCCGCATCAGGTCCCGCAAGGGTCGCCAGCCGACGACCTGGATCCCCAGCGCGCGGACGTGCCGGGCCAGCTCAGGGTCGCGGAACGTCTCGAAGTCGGCCACCCGCTGACGCCAGTCGCCCGCTATGGCGCGCAGCTCGGGCGTGTCCCGGGCCGGATGGATGATGAGGTAGGACAGTCCGGCAGGCAGCTGCTCGAACATCTGCTTGGCGAGCTCGAGCCGGTTCGTCGCCGGCTCGTTCAGCGGCATGATCGTCACGTGGTCGAAGACGGGCAGCCCTTGTCTCTCCCATTGCGCGATCTTCGACTCCGACAGCGCCGCCAGCCACCCGGCGTCGCGCGTGAGCAACACCGGCGCGCGGTGAGAGAAGCCGAGGCCGACGTAGTCCTCCATGAGCGCAGGGTGCAGCACCGCGCACATGTGTGCATCGATGTGGGTGAGGTCCAACCCCGCGGCAACCGCGCGCTCGACCTGCGCGTCCATCTCGTCGTGGACCGCCGGCGGATCAAGCGTGCTCCACTGCTCCTGGTTTCGATAGAAGTAGCCCTCGCCGTCGAGCATCCCCGATGACGGATCGCGGCTGGAGATCGGCCCCCAGCGATAGCCGTCCCACTCGCTGGTGAGCGTCAGGTGCACGCCCACGTCGAGGTCAATGCGCCCCCGGCAGCGAGCCGCCACCTCCGGAAACCAGGGGCACGGGACCATCACCGAACCCGCGGACAGCAAGCCGTCCGCGGCGAGCTCGAGAAAGGCCTCGATGGTCGCGCCGCACATGCCGACGTCGTCGGCGTGGACGATCACGACTCGATCATGCGGTGCGAAGCCAAGCTTGCGAAGCGCCGGATTGTGCGTCACGGTCTCACAGTGTCGAACGGATCTCGTACACGGTCTCCGTTACCGCCGAAGCTTGTACCGGAAACCTGTGGCCGAGGGCCACCAGATCGTCGTAGCGAAGCTGCCAGCGAGGATCGTTCTCCAGCGTCCAGTCCATGCCGCGCTGGTCGGTCAGGATCCGCCCCCCGGGCCGCAGGCACCACAGATAGTTGTCGAGCATGCGATAGAAGTGGTACTTGCAACAGGCAAAGCTCGCCAGGTTGTTGTCGACGATGTAGTCGTATCGGTTCTCGATGGTGATCAAGAACTCGCGGGAGTACTTGCTCAAGAAATACACCGTGTAGTTGGCGATCTGAAGCGACTCGGCGAGCGTCTTCTCCGGCTGCCAGACCGTGAGACCGTCGACGAGGCCCACGCGCGGCGCGAAGCGCTGCGCCAAGCGAGAGTTTCCGACCCCGACGTGGAGGATCTGCTGGGCGCCGTGGGGGTTCATGCCTTCGAGCGCGTCCTCGATCCGTGCCTGGTCGACGGTCGTGTCCAGATCGGTGTGGTCGATCCAGCGCTGCATGTCCGTTCCAAGGCCGGGGTGGTCGAGCTTCCCGCAGACCTCCAGGCAGGCGTCGTAGCGGCTTGCGGGCTGAGTCACGGCCATCACGTCCGTTCTGCCTCGTCGTTGCGGGCAGCGATCAGCCGGTACTCGACGTCGCCGGAGCCGTGGAGACGCTCGAGCGCAACCCCGCCGAGAAACGCGGAGAGGACCGTGCGAGCGGGCGTCAGAGCCACCGCTCGATGAACAAAGGAGTAGACCCGCTCCTGCCGGCCGAGAAACGCCTCGGGCCGGACGCGCATGAGCGGGCTGAGATCCTCCTCCTGGACCACCCGCAGACCCGCGTGCTCGATTGCCGCCCGAAAGTCGTCGGCGGTCGGGAAGTCGTTGGGGCAGCCCCAGTGCGAGCGCACGAGATCGGCATCGGTCGGTCGCACGACGTCGAGGTCGCCGGTGGCCATGTCGTCGAGGACGAGCAGCAGCCCCCCGGGGCGAAGCGCGCTTGCCAGGTTGCGGACCGTCTGCTTCAGGTCGGGGGCGTGGATCAGGGACTCGATCGCGATGACGGCGTCGTACTCGCGCCGCAGCGGCGCGTCATAGCTACGGAGCGCAAACGTGCATGCATCGGCGATGCCGCGCTCGCGTGCGTGGCGCTCCGCGACCCCCACTTGGACCTTGCTCAGGGTGAGGCCGTCGTACCGTCCGCCCACCTGCTGCTGCCAATGGAAGATGCTGCCGCCGAACCCGCAGCCGGCGTCGAGCACGCGCGGTGCGGGCGGAAGTCCGATCTCCCCGGCCACCGCAAGCATCCGGTGGTTAGCGTATTGCAGTCCGGCACGAAGGCCGCTACGGCCATCGTTCACCTCTCCCGGCACGGCGAGCGACTTGTGCATGGTGAAGGCAGCGAAGCGGTCTCGATAGGCGATCCAGTTGGAGAGCTGGACGTAGCGCGACAGCCAGTCGTAGAACTGCGGGATCTGTTCGTGGGTGATCACGACGCCATGTCCCCCTCGAGCGGGCGGTGGTTGTACACGACGGAGCGCAGGAACGCGCGGGCGCGCCCAAGCGACTCATCCCAGCCGGGGTGGCGCTCTGCCCGCCGGCGCGCCGCCGACCCCATCCGGCGCAGCAGGTGACGGTCGCCCAGAAGCGACTGCAGATGCGTCGTCAGGCTGTCGACGTCACCCGGAGCAACGAGCCAGCCCTCGCGGCCGTGCTCGATCACCTCTCGAGCACCTCCCGCCGTCGTGGCGATGACCGGCAATCCGAAGCGCATCGCTTCGAGGTAGGCGATGGCGAGACCCTCGTAGGACGATGGCACGACGAGGACGTCGCTGCGGGCCAGAAACCCCGCGACCTCCGGGTTTGAGACCGCCCCGACCAAGTCCACGTTGTGACTGACACCGGCGTCGTCGATCAGGTGACGCACGCGGCGGACGTATCCCTCGTCCATCGTCAGGCTGCCGACGACGGTCAACTGCCAGTGCTCGGGCGCCAGGCGGGCCAGGGACTCGATCAGCACGTGCAAGCCTTTCCTGGGAACGACGTTCGCGACGCTGATCACGCGCAGAGGCCTCGTGGCTCGCGCCGGCGTCAGCACCTCGCTCTCGAGCGCCTCGCCGCCTAGATGGTCACAGGCGGGATGAACGACGACCCCGGCCAAGGGCTTGCCGACCAGCTCCTCCGCTGCCGTACGGGTCGCCTGGCAGCAGAACACCCCGGCGTCGACGCCCGCCAGATAGCGGCGCTCGGTGGCGGCGAACAGCGGCCGCAGCGGCGACTGGTCGTGCTCGCTGGCGCGCAGCACGTGGACTATCGCGACGATCGGGCAGCGGCTGCGGTTCTTCAGGCGGCGGTTGGTCAGAACCAGCGACGGGTGGTTGAGCTCGTCCTGCACCAGGACGTCGAATTGCCCCCGATCCATCCGTCGAGCGAGCGACGGCGAGACGTTGTCACACAGGTGGCGGCCGTAGTTGCGCCAGGGCAGTGAGATGACGTCGACGTCATCGCCGTGTGCCGACAGGTGCTCGGCAAGCTTGCGGTCGTACAGGTAGCCGCCGGTGAGCGTCTGCAGGCTGCCGTAGATCACCATGCCGACCCGCATCACGCGTCGTAGGTGAGCAGAACCTGGACCGCCTCGTCAGGGCGCCGATCGAGCAGTTCGTACGCCTTGTTCGCGTCGCAGAACCGGAAGCGATGGGTGACGAGCCGGGAAGGCCGCAGGTCGGCCAGCGTCTGCCAGGTCAACCGGCGCCGCCGATGGGTGGTCCAGCGCCCCCTCAGCGCCGGATCGATGGTGCTCACCTGGCTACTCATGAGCTGCATCCGGCTACGGTGAAACGCACCACCGAGGTGTAGGCGCGCGCTGCGCTCGCCATACCATGACCCGATCACCACCCGGCCGGCGAATCCGGTGACCGCGATCGCCTGATCGAGCGCCGCGGGGCTACCTGACAGCTCGAAGGTGAGGTCGAACGACGAGTCCTCGAGCTGCGTCGCGGCAGCGGGATCGACGGTCTCATGCGCTCCCAGCTCGGTCGAAAGCCGCCGGCGTAGCGGATGGCGATCGAGCGTCACGAGGCTGGAGAGGGGGAACTTCGCCAGCAGGGCGGTCGTGAGCAGGCCTACCACGCCCTGCCCGAAGACGGCGACATGCTCGCCGACCAGTGGCCGCCCATCCATCACGAAGGTGACGGCTGCCTCCACGTTGGCGAACATCACCGCATCCTCGGGTGAGACGGCGGCGGGCACCGGCGCCAGATCCTGCGCCGACGCCAAGAAGTGGCTTTCGTGCGGGTGAAGGCTGAACACCAGCCTGTCCAGCCACTCCGGGCTCACGTCGGCTCCCAGGCCGATGACCCTGCCGATCGCCGAGTATCCGTACTTCACCGGAAACGTCGAGCCGCCCGTCAGGCCGGGGATGTTCGCATCCAGCGGCATGTCGGCCGGCACCTCGCCGCGGTATACCAGCAGCTCCGAGCCGGGACTTATCGCCGACACGAGGGTCTGGACCAAGATCTGCTGTGCGGCCGGGGTGCAGACCGGCTCTTGCACCACCTCCACCTGGTGGGGCGCCATGAAATAGAGGCTAGACGCGTTCATCGATGAACCGCACGACGGCGTCTCGCAGCGCTCCCAGCGAATACCGGCGAGCCCATTGCGAGGCGTCGATCCGCACGTCGTCGCGCAGAGCCTCGGCGGCGAGCTCGACGACCGAGCCCCGCTTGGCCGTGATGTTGCCGTGGACGTGTGGCCGCAACTGCGATTCGGCGAAGCCCCAGTAGTCGCCGTTTACGACGCACGTCGTGCCGCACGCCATCGCCTCGATCATCGCGAGGCTGAAGCTCTCCTTGGGCGAGGCCGAGACGTAGAGCCGCGCCCGGTTGCAGAGCGCGGCGATCTCGCGGCCCGAACACCAGTTGCAATCCGCGAACGGCTGCGATGCGTCGACGATGCTCGACATGACGCTGATGCCGTCGATGAATCGCCGCACCTCGTGGTAGTACGCCAGGTCGGCCACGCCTCCCGCGAGATACAGCGGCAACCCGAAGGGCTCGAAGATCGTCTCGCGGTGGCGAGACACCAACTCGAGCTGGTTCTTGTCCGGATGGATCCGGCCTACGGCGAGCACGAGATCCTCGTCCTTGCGGTCGGGATAGAACACGGTCTCGTCGAACGAGCCGCCGACGAGGAGGATGTCCTCGGCGCGCCCGACGCTGCGATGCGACAGGATTCCCCGGAACGTCTCCGCGGGGACATCGGGATGGGGAAAGCGGTCCGTGTAGCAGAAGGACGGCCGCCGGCTGGTCAGTCGGCGGGTGAAGTCGCGGTCCTTGAAGCCCACGAACATGACGAACTCGAAGTCGTAGGCGAGCAGGCGATCGAGGTCCACGTCACCACCGGCCGAGCGGCCCTCGCGAAACAGCGTCAGAGGTGACCAGTCATCGGTGCTGACATGCAGAAAGTACAGCTCGTGACCGGGAAACATCGCATCGACGTAGTCGTCGACGAGTCGCTGGCATCCATCCCTGACGACGGGGTAGGGGTTCGCCGTGGAGACGAGCAGCGCCCGCTTCGTCACGAAGCCACCCTGCCGACGAACATCATCCCGTCTCCGATTGAGCGGTAGACGTGCGGATCGAAGCGCACCGAATCCTGGACGGACTGGATCGAGGGGCTTGCGAACGAGTTGATCCCTGGGCCGATGATCATCGGCGAGATGTGCAGCTGAAGGACGTCGATGTTGCCCTCCGACAGGAAGGTCGACGTCGTGGTGGCGCCGCCCTCGATGTACACCGACAGGATGTCGTTGCGGTAGAGCTCTTCGAGGATCGCGGTCGTGGCGATCCGACCGTTCGTTCTCGGTAGGACGACATGCTCGACGTCAGCCGAGCTCGGCCCCAGATCGTCTCCGATCAGGACGATCGCGCTGGAGCCGGCCCGTTGCAGACACTCGATGTCCCCAGCACCTCCGAGCACGATCCGTATCGGATCGGGCCCTTCCGCATGGCGCACGGTGAGCGCCGGCCGGTCGGCGCGCAGGGTACGGGCGCCGATGAGGATGCCGTCACATAGGGCGCGCATGCGATGGGCATGCACGCGATTCTCGTCACAACCGATCCACCGAGCATCTCCGCCGCGGGTGGCGATCCGGCCGTCGAGCGACTGCGCGAAGTGACTAACGGTGAACGCTCGGCCCATCCGGCGGGCGTGAAGCGGGGCCAGGCAGTATGGCAGGTACAGCTCGATCAGCGCCGCCGCGGCGGCAGGCAGGGCGCCGTCGACGAGTCGCCGCATGACGATGAGGTCGGCGAGCAGGTAGCGCGTCTCACCGGGTGCCGGCGCCGCGAGATGCTCCTGCGCCGCCGGATCCACGATGACCGTGACCAGCCAGCCATCAGCGGGTGAGAGGCATGCGGGACTCACGCAGACCTGTGGATCCTCTCCGATCAGCAGCGAGCAGCTCGCCACCGGGCCGGCGTCGCTCCGTATCCGGTCGGCAAGCAGCTTGAGGGCCTGCCAGCAACTCGTGGTGGCGGCGTCCGGCTGCGAGCCGTTGACGATGGTCGTCACTGCGCCATCTCCTCGGGGAAGTGCCCCATTCGCAACCGCTTGACGGCAAGGTATCCACGGTTGTGATCGGTCACGGGGACCTCCAGGGGCATGCGTTCGACCACGCGTATCGAAGATTGGTCGAAGGCGGCGATCTTCGCAGGGTTGTTCGTAAGCAGCCGGACTGTGCTGACTCCGAGGTCTTCCAGGATCGCTACGGCAACGCCATATTCGCGCTCGTCGGCTCCGAACCCGAGGCGCAGGTTCGCATCGACGGTGTCCAGGCCGCCGTCCTGCAGCCTGTAGGCGCGCAGCTTGTTGAGCAGCCCGATGCCCCGTCCCTCCTGTCGCAGGTAGATCAGCACGCCGGAGCCCTCCGTCCCGATCATCTGCAATGCAACCTCGAGCTGGATTCCGCAGTCGCAGCGCTGAGAGGAGAACACGTCCCCGGTCAAGCATTCGGAATGGATGCGCACGAGGGGGGACGACGCCCCATCGATCGCGCCTTGGATCAGCGCGAGATGCGGATGACTGGAACCGTTCTCGGTGTACGCACGAAGCAGGAACTGCCCAAATTCGGTCGGCAGGCAGGTGTCGACGGCTCGTCTCAGCATCTCGTCGTCTCGCCGCAGATGGTTGACCAGGCCGTTGCGGCGACGCGCCCGGCCAGCGCACATTCATCTGCTGCCGTGGCTACTGCAGGGTCCCCACCCATGCGATCGTCTCCGTGGTCGAGCGCAAACTACGATATGTAGTCGAGTAGGAGCCGGGCCCCGGGCCCCGGACCCCGAAGAGCCTTCGCTGCGTGTAAAGCGTCCCTTCCCGGGAGGCGGCCGGAGCCTTTCAGCATGTCCTCGAACTGTCAAGGCGCCGCGCGCTGTCACGACGCGGTGCGCCTGAGGTACGTGCCGGCATCCTCCTGGATCGCCTGGCTCGTCGCGTGGAGGCTTGTATCGTCGCCGCCGGACATGCCGCGATCCGGATCAGGCTCGCGCCGGACAAGCCGCGCGCAGCGGACGATCGTCGCTTGCCAGGGTCTGCCGATTCTGTCGAAGTTGTGCCCCGCCGCGATCTTCCGGGCGCTGAGATGGGCCTTGCCGAGCGGCCATCGCGCATATCCGACCCGTGCGGGTCGCTTATATCTCGACGTGTCGGAGTCGCTGACCATGCTCATGCGTGTGCTACGGATGTATGAGCCTGCGAAGCATCGGGCGCTGGATCAGGTGCTGCGGCCGGGCATGACGTTCCTGGACGTCGGCGCCTGCAAGGGTGACTTCACGGTGTTTGCGGCCGTGAGAGTCGGGCCGCTGGGACGTGTGGTCGCAATCGAGCCGGAGCCGGCGAACGTGAGATCGCTGCGTATGAGCATCGCGCGCAACCGGGTGCATAACGCCGAGGTTCACGAGATGGCCTTGAGCGACGCGAGCGGGCGGGGCATCCTGCATCGGATAGATGTCAGCGCTGCGATCGGGGGCAGCAGCGGCTGGCACTCGCTGCTGGCGGGAGGAGCCGGTGAGCGCCAGGAACTCGAAATCGAGATACGGACGCTCGACGAACTGCTCGCCCACCTGGGCATCCTGCACGTCGACGTGCTGAAGATCGACGTCGAGGGCTGGGAGGTGCCCGTGCTTCGCGGTGCCAGACACACGCTCGGGGAGATCCACCCGATCCTGCTGATGGACCTTCATCCTGACCTTGGAGTGAATCCCGGCACGATTGCCGAGATTCTGCACGACCATCACTACGAGACGTTCCACATGGACGCACCAGCCGAGCCCCTCGAGGTCCGCCGTGACACAGTCGAGATACTCGCACGGCCAAGACCGCGCGACGACGTGCGCGTGCACGATCGGTCTACTCTCCGATGAAGCTTCACCGCGACTGCGCAAGGAGGCATTTATGATCATCGCGCCCAAGCATCGCCGCAGCCCGCGGGCGGAGGTCACGGTGCCGTGCACGCTGCGGCGTGTGAAGGGGTCGCCGGTAGAGGCGCGGACGCTGAACCTCGGCTCCGGCGGGATGCTCGTCAAGAGCGTGCGTCCGCTCGCGATCGACGAGGAGGTGGACTTCGACCTGACGACCCTCCAGATGCCGGTCTGCGGCCACGCCCGCGTCGTACGCCAGCAGTTGCACGACGTCTACGCGCTGTGCTTCGAGCGACTGCCGGAAGAGATGCAGCGCTGCCTGCACACGTTCGTGCTGTTCCAGGGGGACGCGCCCGCGCGGCCACGGCCCGCCTAGTGGTCAGTCCTTGCAGGGACGGACCACTAGCCTCTCCCCGTGCGCCTACGCCAGATCTCAGGCGTGGCGAACTTGTGGCCCTGTCGCCGCGACCGGAGCTTGATGTGATGAACGCGCGCGTCCTGTCGATCTTCGTGGTGACGATCGCCGTGAGCGCGCTGACGGCCTCCGCGGCGTGCGCGCTGCCGAAGGATCCCGCGACCAGGGCGGGCGCCGCCACGGCGCTCGAGCAGGCGCGCGAGGAGTCCTCGGTGAAGGATCGTCCGCCCACGCGCTTGAAGCTGCCGGCCGGGGTGCTGCGCCTGTCCTCGTCGGAGCTGCTCGCAGCGGACCAGCAGCGCTTGGATCTGTCGGTGACGCTCGAGCGCGACGTTGGGGCCGCGACGCTCGAGTTGACGCTCCCGCAGCTGTGGAGCGCGCGCGCCGCGGACAGCGACCTGCCCTATGCGAGGGTCCCGGAGAACGGTCGCGGTTCGAGCACGCGCGCTCGCGCGCAGCGAAGCGGCCGCGTCGTGACGCTCTCCTTCTCCGGCGGGCGGACGGGCGACGTCGCGAGCTTCGAGCTGAGCGACGCAGGCATTCCGGCGGGGACCTACGTGCTGCCCTACCGCTGGCGAGAACGCGGCGGCACGTCCGCGGACGGCCGCGTCACCGTCATCTTCTACGCGCCGACGCGCGAAGAGCGGGAAACGGTCGCGGGGTGGCCGCGGCTTGCCAGCCCCGGCATCGAGAAGAACGCCACCGCCGATCTCGCGACCGAGTCCGAGACGTTCCTGACCGTCGTGCCGGGCAACCGCAAGCGCTTCATCGTCGGCGCCAACGGCGGCGGCGGCTACAACGCTTGGGTCACCAACGACGGCGGCCAGAACTTCACCAAGGCGTCGATGCCGGCGCTGACCGACGCTCCGGGCGAGCCCGACCCCGAGACGTCGAACCTGTGCTGCGACCCGACATCGGCTGCCGACGCGGCAGGCAACCTCTGGTACGGCGGCCTCTCGACGGGCAACGGCGCCGGCCAGCCGAGCCGGATCGTCGTCAACCGGATCGCCCCGGGCGAGACGACCTTCCAGACGTTCACCGTCGGGCTGCCGGAGCGCACCGGCGCGGGTGCGCAGGACAAGCCGATGATGACGATCGACAACTCGCCTGCGAGCGCGCGATTCGGCCGCCTGTACGTCGTCTGGGACGAGCCCGCCGCCGGCGGCATCACGATCGTCGTCTCGCAGTGCGACACGCGGCCCGGCGGCGTGCCCGACGCCGGGCACTGCGACAACGCCGACAACTGGAGCACCCCGGCGGCGGTGACGCCGTCGATCGGCAGCTACATCTACGCCGACGTAGCCGCTTCGCCGGACGGAACGGTCAACGTCGTGTGGTGGGACTACTCGGCTTCCAACGCGATCCGCGGCGACACGTGCGGGCCGGCGGCGAACTGCGCGACCGCGGCCGGCTGGGGAACGCCGCAGACGATCGCGACGCTCGATGCCACCGTCGGTCCGCTTCCGTTCGCCTGTCCGATCCTCGCGCAGCCGGGCGGGCGCGCCGCGACATCGCCGCAGGTCGACGTCGACCGCTCCGGAGGCCCCAACCACGGCCGGGTCTACGTCACCTGGAGCGACCTGCATACGAGCAGCGGCACGACACGGTGCAGCGCCAGCGCGGCTCCCAACGCCACGCACCTCACGTGGGACAGCTTCGTCGCCTCGGCGGCCGGTGGCCTGCCCGGCGCTGCCCTGCCGTCGCCCACCGTTGCGACGCGCCTGCTGACCGACGGCGAAGGCGGCGGCCAGCCCAACTCCGACGACTGGTTCGCGTGGCTCGCGGTCGACCAGACGACCGGTCAGGCGTGGGCGGACTTCTATTCCACGCGCGACGCGGCCACCCGGCATACGACGAACTTCTACGTGCGCTCGGTTTCGCCGAGCGGTGCCGCCAGCCACACGCTCGGGCCGTTGACGCGCGTCTCGAGCGCCAGCTCGGACTACAGCGCGGGGACGTGCTGCACGTTCGGCAACGACTACGGTGACTACACCGGCATCGACGCCACCCAGGGCGTCGCGCTTCCGGTCTGGTCGGACAAGCGCGACGTGGGCGACGGCGAGGGGTACACGTTCGTCGGGCTGGAGCCCGGAATCCTCGCCGACACCCAGACCCTCGACGACGCGGCAGGCGACAACGACGGCGTGCTCGAGCCGGGAGAGCGGTTCGCGCTCACCCAGCGGCTGCGCAACAGCGGCAGCGCGCCGGCGACAAACGTGAGCGCGACGCTGACGTCGTCGCTGCCCGACCTCACGCTCTCCCAGACGGCGTCGTCGTACCCGGACATCGGCGTCGGCGCGACGCAGGCCAACACGACGCCGTTTGCGGGAGCGCTGGGGGCGGGGGCGACCTGCGGGCTGGCGCTGGCGATGAGCCTGCAGGTGAGCACGGCTCAGGGTCCGTTCACGATCCCGGTCAGCGTGCCCACCGGCGCGCTGGGGCCAGTACGGACGTTTGCCGCGACGCCGGGCGCCGCGATCCCGGACAACGACGCGAACGGCTTGAGCTCGGACCTCGCGGTGAGCGGTGTCGGAGTGCTCAAGGACCTCGACGTGCGCGTGAACATCGCGCACACCTTCGACGGGGACCTGGAGATCAGGCTGCGCGCGCCCGACGGCACGACGATCCCGCTCGTGCAGCGCCGCGGTGGCGCGGGCGACAACTTCGCCGACACCGATTTTGACGACGAGGCGGCGACCTCGATCGCGGCGGGGGGCGCCCCGTTCACCGGCGCGTTCCGGCCTGAGGCGCCGCTATCGACCTTCGACGGTCGCAATGCAAACGGCACCTGGACGCTGGTTGTGGTGGATACGGCCGGCTCCGACGTGGGCACGCTGAGCTCCTGGCGGCTGTCCGGCCGCGGGGCGACATGCTCGCCTCCGCCTCCGCCTTCGCCTCCGCCTTCGCCTTCGCCTTCTGCTCCTCCTCCGCCGCCGCCGCCGCCTCCTCCTCCACCGCCGCCTCCAGCGCCACCGCCGCCCGTTCCGCCGCCGCAACTACCACCACCGTCATCCGGCGGCTCAGGGGTGGGGCTCACCCTCAGCGCCCAAGCGTCTCAGCGGGCGCTGCGCCAGGGGGGCCTGAAGATCACCGTCTCCTGCGCGCGCGGGCCCTGCGCTGTTTCGGCGCAAGGGGTCGTGACCGTGCCGTCGAACAGGCGCGGCGCAAGCTCGAGACGCTTCAAGACGCGGTCGGCGAAAAGGACGCTGCGCGGCAACGAGCGTGCGACCCTCACGCTGCGGTTCTCGCCGCTGCTGCGCGCGCAGATCTCGCGCGCCCTATCCAGCGTGCGCACTCGCAAGCGGATCCGCGCGGCGATCACGGCCACCGCCGTCGCGGCCGCCGGCAACCGCCAGACCAAGAGGGTGACGGTGCGCATTCGCCGCTGATATGACGGGCCATCCTGGTCGTATGAAAGGACGTGCGATCGAGAAGGGTGTATCGGGTTTGTCGCTCTCT
>DASVPU010000308.1:0-8310 GCA_036389475.1 Solirubrobacteraceae bacterium | reverse complement strand
CCCGACGAGCGGCGGTACGAGCAGGATCGCGGCGAGGATCACGAGCGTCACGGCGGTGGAGATCAGCAGCGAGCGGTCGCGGACGCGCTCGACGATCTCCCGCCGCGCGACCAGCGCTGCCGCCTGGCGTGGCCTCATTGCTTGATCACCCCCTTGAAGAGCTCCGTCAGCGTCGGTTCCTCGCGCGCAAAGTAGACGACGCGCCCAGCGGCGCGCGCGGCGTCCAGCAGCGCCTGCTCGTCGGCGCCGTCTTCCAGCGCTACGAGCGCGCCGCGGCCATCCGCCTCGAGCACACGCGCGCCCGCAACGTGTTCGATCCAGTCCGTGCCGTCGCCGTCGACGTCAACGACCACCCGCCAGGCACCCTGACCACCGCGCGCGCGCAGCTCGGCGACGGGTCCGAACGCCACCAGCCGCCCCGCCTTGAGGATCGCCACGCTGTCGCACAACCGCTCGACGAGCTCGAGCTGGTGGCTTGAGAACAGCACCGGGACGCCGCTGCCGGCGCGCTCGCGCAGGACCTCGCTCATGACGTCTACGCCGATCGGGTCCAGTCCCGAGAACGGCTCGTCGAGGATGAGCGCGACTGGGTCGTGAACGAGCGCCGCCGCAAGCTGGACTCGCTGCTGGTTGCCCAGCGACAGCGCCTCGACACGGTCACGAGCGCGCTCCGTGAGCCCCATGCGCTCGATCCAGCGCAGCGCCGCCGCGGCGGCATCGCCACGCGGCACGGCGTGCAGCCGCGCGAAATACTCAAGCTGGTCTGCGACGCGCATCTTCGGATACAGGCCGCGCTCCTCGGGCATATATCCGAAGCGCGCGCGTGTCGCGCCGTCGATTTGCCCGCCATCCCAGCGCACATCGCCGTCGTCGGCGGCGAGCACGCCGAGGATGATCCGCATGGCGGTCGTCTTGCCGGCGCCGTTGGGGCCGACGAAGCCGCAGATGCTGCCGTCCTCGACGGCGAAGCTCACGTCTGCAAGCGCGACGACGGGCCCGTAGCGACGGCTGATGGCATCGATCTCGAGCATGTCGTACCGGGCGCCCTCCTGGGCAGGCGGACGTCCGCTTACAGCTCCAGGATGATCTTCCCGAGCTTGCCGCCTGCGGCAAAGCGCTCATAGGCGGCGGCGACGTCCTCGAGCCTGAACGTCTCGGCGACCGGCACGTGCACGGCGCCGCGCTCGAACTGCGGCAAGACCTCGCGCTCCATCGCACGCGCCGTGGCCGCCTTCTCCTCCAGCGGGCGCGCCCGCAGCGTCGAGGCTAGGATGCTCCCGCGCTTGGCCATCAGCTGAGCGAGGTTCAGCTCACCTTTGGCTCCGGCCCCGATGCCGATGACCGCAATCCGGCCACCGGTTGCCAGAGCCTTGAGGTTCGCGCCGAGGTTCGGTGCGCCGACGAGCTCGAGGATCACATCGAACGGACCCTGCTCTTCGAAGCCCTCGGGATCGATGACCGAGTCGGCGCCGAGCTCACCGACGGCGTCGCGCGCGTCGGGATTGCGCACGCTGGCGGTGACGTGGGCCCCGATGGCGTGGGCGAGCTGCACCGCCGCCGTCCCGACCCCGCCCGCCCCGCCGTGCACGAGCAGCCGCTCGCCAGGACGCAGCCCGGCCCGGATGAAAACCGCGTCGTGGGCTGTCGTGAAGACCTCCGGCAGGCCGCCGGCTGCTGGGAAGTCGACGGCGTCGGGCACCGGCATCAGCTGGCGCTCGTGCACCACGGCGAGCTCGCCCTGTCCTCCGCCGCCGGCGATCCCCATGACGCGGTCGCCCGCGGCGAAGCGCATCGCGCCGGCTCCGAGCGCCGCGACCTCGCCGGCGAGCTCGAGCCCGGGGATGTCGGGCGGGCTTCCAGGCGGTGCCGGGTACCGACCCCGGCGCTGGAGCATGTCGGCGCCGTTCAGGCCGGCAGCACGCACGCGCACGAGCACCTCGCCGGCCCCCGGCTCGGGGTCGGGATGCTCCTCGACGAGAACCTCGCCGTCGCGGATCGTGGCAGCGCGCACGGTGGCGGAGTCTAGCCCTCGTCAGGTGCGAGACAGGTGTACTAGTCTCATGGGGTGACGACGCCCGCGGAGGCCTACCGGCTCCCCGACATCTCGCCGAAGGCCTACGAGCATCCGGCCGATCGCGCCGCCACAGCCGCCCTGGGATCGATCCCGATGCTCGACCTCGTGGTGCGCAAGCTGATCGATTTCGGCTACGAGCGCGCTCTGCGCCAGATGTACCTCGGCGCGTCGGTGCGCATCGGTACCGATCAGCTGCCGGACATCTGGACGCGCTACCAGCACATCCTCGGGGTGCTCGACATGCCCGATCAGCCCGACCTCTACCTCACGCAGTTCCCGCTGGCCAACGCGATGACGATCGGTGCCTCCAAGCCGATCGTCGTCCTCAACAGCGAGACCGTGACGCTGCTCGACAACGATCAGCTCGAGGGCGTGCTCGCGCACGAGGTCGCGCACATCCTCTCCGACCACGTCCTCTACCGGACGGCGCTGGCAATCCTGCTCGCACTCGGGACGCGCGGGCTGCCGATGGGCGCCGGCCTGCCGCTGATGGCGGTGAAGTACGCGCTGCTGGAGTGGTCGCGGGCGTCGGAGCTCACATGCGACCGCGCGGCCGCGATCGTCACCCGCGATCCGCGCATGATCTGCTCGATGCTCATGACGATGTCCGCTGGCGCGCGCCCCGGCGAGCTGAACCTCGAGGCGTTCATGCGCCAGGCGATGGAGTACACCGAGACGGGCGCCGGCATGGACCGCCTGCACCGCCTGCTGACCGACATGCACGTCGACCATGCGCTGCCCGTCAAGCGCGTCCACGAGCTGCTGGCGTGGGTGCGCGACGGCGAGTACGACCGGATTGTCGGCGGCGAGTACATCCGACGCGGCCAGGAGCGTCCGGCGCGTGACGAAGCCAGCGATGCGGTCTCCCATTACAGCGAGCGCTTCAAGGAGCTCTTCCGGGAGGCGGGCGAGCACGTGGGGTCAGCCGGCCAGCAGCTCAGCGACTGGCTGCGCCGCTTCGATGACTCCGACAAGGATCCCAAGGCGGGTTCCGACAACTGAGCGATGGATCTCACGCCGGCCGAGATCCGGGTCCTCGGCTGCCTGATCGAGAAGCAGCGCACCACGCCCGACCACTATCCGCTGACGCTCAACGCGCTGCGAGCGGCGTGCAACCAGTCCACGAACCGCGACCCGGTCGTGGCGTACGACGAGGCGACGATCCGCGACGCGATCACGCGCCTGAACCGCCGCCGCTGGGCGCGGCTCTCCAGCGGCGCGGGCAGCCGCACATCCAAGTACCGCCACCTGCTCGAGGAGGCTCTGACGCGTGCCCCCGACGAGCTCGCGATCCTCTGCGTGCTGATGCTGCGCGGTCCCCAGACCCCGGGTGAGCTCAAGCAGCGCAGCGAGCGCATGCACCCGTTTGCCGACCTCGTCGCGGTACACGAAACGCTCGTCAGCCTGATCGACCGCGACCTCGTCCAGGAGCTCCCGCGCCGGCCCGGGCAGAAGGAGGAGCGCTACGCGCACCGCCTGAGCGACGACGATGCGCCGGAGCCGGTTACCGCATTCACGGCAACCGCCGCGCCGGCCGGCAACGCAACGGTGCCTCTCGTCCGCGCGCCCGGCCGCCCGATGCCGGCGGCGCCCGAGGTCGAGCGCGTCGAGCCGGCGCTGATCGATCGCGTCACACGCTTGGAGGCCGAGGTGACACAGCTGCGAGCCGAGTTGCGGGCCCTGCGCGGCCGGTAGGCCGCCGCGGGAACCTTGTGTTCCCGCGACGGGTCGCCGGCCATAGCCGATGACAAGCCTCAGCAGCCGCACCCGGCGTGGTAGTGGGATGCGATTCGATCGGAGCTGAGGCGCGTCGGGTAGTAGATCGCCTCGTCGAGCACGCCCTTGAACCACGGCGCCGACTGCCCGTAGCCGACGTAGAAGGTGCCACTGCCAGACGGGGCGGTCGGCGCCTGTCCGCTGGCACGCTCTGTCCCGTTGACGTACAGCCGCGCCGTGCCGGAGGCTGCGTCCCAGGTGCCGGCAACGTGGTACCAGTCTCCCGTCGTGGGCGTGCTGGGCCAGCAGATGTGTGTCTGGCTCTGGCGGAAGCAGAAGCGGTTGGTCTGCACATAGAGAGCGCCGCCGCCGCCGTGATCCATCAGCGTGCCGTTCTGAAGCGGTGCCTGGGCCTTCATCCAGATCTCCATCGTGTACGCCTGAGTGGGGGCCGCGATGCCGTTGACGTAGCCGTAGGCGCTGGTTCCGTTGAAGAGTCCGGCCGTGTTGGCGTCACCGGCGAGCGCACCGGGCTGCCCGGATACCACGCCGTTTTGGTAGTTGCCGTTCTTGCCGCCGGCGGCGGCGGTCATGGTGGTGCCTGACCCCTCGCCCAAGCGGTACCACCAGCCCGGCCCGTCGGTCGCCACCTGGTCGGCGAAGTTGTTGGGGCACAGCCGCGCGAGCTTGCGCGCCGAGCCCAGCGCGCCCGCGACATAGACGCAGTGCGAGGCGGGGTTGACCGCGGGTTTGCCGGGGATGAACCCCAGGAAGATCGGGCTCTGCACCACGTCGTGCGTCACCACGCCGAGTTGCAGGAAGTTGCGAATGCCGACGTACGCCGTGTCCAGCCCCGCATCGACCTCGACGAACGCCGGCGCGTCGCCTACGGTGAGGTTCGTCTGCCCGTACGGTCCCTGGCCGGTCTGCCCCGAGTCGACGTCGACGATCCCGTTGCCGAGGTTCTCCGCTACGTAGACGCGGTGGTGGACGTTGTCGACCGCCACGCCGAACGGGTTGCCGGCAAGCACGGGGATCTGGTCGAGGAGCGTGTCGGGCGACCCGTCTATGACGGCAAGCTCGTTGGCGTGGTGAATCGGCGCGTAGACCCGGTTCGCGGATCGGTCGATCGCCACGTCGAGCGGCTTGTCGTGGGTGAAGACGTTCGACGTGATCGAGCAGTTGCCCGCCCCGGCGGCCACCGCGACGTTCGGCGGCACCTCGGCCGCCACGTACGCCTTCTCGGTGTTGAGGTTGAACGCGACCGCGTTGAGGCCGGCGCCTGTGCCGCCATACGAGCACAGCGTTGCGCCCAAGGGCAGCGCGTGCACCTCGACCGCCCCCGGGTAGAGCGTCACGAACAGCCGGTGGCTGCCGGCCCGACTGTCGATCGCCAACCCGAACGCGCCCGATCCGGTCGCAATGTCGGTGAGGCTGGTACTGAGGTCGGCGGAGAAGCCGAGCACTTTGCTGCCGCCGTCGGCGACGTAGACCGAGCCGTTGGACTCGTCGACGGCGATCCTGCCGGGATTGGTGCCCGGTGGAAGATCGACGACGCTTGTGATGACCAGCGCCGCCCGCGCCGGCGCGCTCGCGCCTAGCACGGCGGCTGTCCCAATGATCGCGGCCAGCTCCGCACGGCTCCGCCATGTACGCATGTCGCTCCTCCGTCGCATCCACCCCCGGCCCAAGCGACGCTACAGCCCGCGTGCCGCGGCTGTACAGCCTATCTACTAAAACAGAGTGCGTTTATAGACCGAAATTCCACACATCGCGATGCTCGCGCCCCGCCGTCTGAGGGCACCATTGGACACCGCCGCGCGTGGGAGCTAACGTCGCGCGATCTGCAGCAGGCGATGACGAGGGAGGGGATGATGGCCGATCGGACAAGGCCGTTCGTGATCACCCGTCGCAGGTTCATCCAGGGAACCGCGGCGACGCTGGTGCTGGCCGGCTGCGGCGGATCCGGCGACAACAGCGGCGGGGGCACAAGCGCGCGGGGTACCGGTGCTCCGTCGGAGACGTTCACCGAGCCGTCCGCGAAGCTCTCCGGCGAGCTGAAGATCCTGCTCTGGAGCCACTTCGTCACCCGCCACGATGATTGGTTCGATCGCTTCGCGCAGGATTGGGGGCGCAAGGTCGGGGTCAAGGTCACCGTCGATCACATCGAGGTCACGACGATCCCGGCCCGGCTGGAGTCCGAGATCTCCGCTCGATCCGGACACGATCTCGCGCAGTTCATCGCTCCGCTTCCGCAGCTCGAGCCAAGCGTGATCGACCTCGCAGACGTCACCAAGGAGGCCGAGCAGCGCTTCGGCAAGCAGATCGATCTGTGCCGGCGCTGCAGCCTCAACCCAACGACGAAGAAGTACTACGCCTACAGCCCGGGCTGGGTGCCAGACCCCGGCAACTATCGCAAGAGCATGTGGACCGACGCCGGCCTGCCGAACGGCCCGGCGAGCTGGACGGAGCTGCGCGAGGGGGGCGCCAACATCAAGGCCAAGCAGAGGGTCGCAGTCGGCGTCGGGATGTCGCAGGAGATCGACTCGAACATGGCTCTCCGCGCGCTGCTGTGGTCATACGGTGGCGCGATCCAGGACACGCGGGACCAGGTCATCCTCGCTTCGCCCGAGACCGTCGCGGCCGTGACGTACATGAAGGGCCTGTTCGAGGAGGCGATGACGAACGAGGTCTTCGCTTGGACTCCGGCCTCCAACAACCAGGCGCTCGTCGCCGGCAAGCTCTCCTACATCGTCAACTCGATCTCGGCATACCGCACGATGCAGAAGATCAACCCGAAGGTCGCCGAGGACGTGTTCTTCGTCCGCGCGCTCGAGGGCCCCACGGCGGGACTCGCAGCCCAGCACGTGATGTACAACTGGCTGGTTCCCAAGCACGCCAAGAACGCCGACGCGGCGCAGGAGTTCCTCTTGCACTACACGGAGAACTTCGCTCGCGCGACGTGGGAGAGCGAGCTCTACGACTTCCCGGCGTTCAAGAACCTCGTGCCGAAGCTCGGCGACTGGCTCGACGACGATCCGTTCGGCTCCAAGCCGAGCGACAAGCTCGCGGTCCTCAAGGACGCGCTGGACTGGACCACGAACGTCGGTCACCGCGGCTACGCCAACACCGCCATCGGGGAGGTATTCGCGACCTTCATCATCCCGAACATGTACGCCCGCGCCGCGCGCGGCCGCGCGACCCCGCAGGAGGCGGTGGCGCAAGCGGAGGCCCAGATCAAGCCGATCTTCGAGAAGTGGCGTAAGAAGGGCCTGATCGGCGGCGCTTGAGTGGCGTTCGCGGTCGAAGTCAAGGGCCTGAGCAAGCACTTTCGCGGCGGTGACGTCCGGGCGATCGACGGTGTCGATCTCGCCACAGCCGAGGGTGAGTACCTAGTCCTGCTCGGACCCTCGGGCTGCGGAAAGACGACGCTGCTGCGCACGATCGCGGGCCTCGAGGAGCCCACCGACGGCGAGGTGCTGATCGGCGGCCATGTGGTCAACGGACTGCCGCCGCGGGCGCGGCAGATCGCGATGGTCTTCCAGAGCTACGCCCTGTACCCGCACAAGACCGTCGCGCAGAACATCACGTTCCCGCTCAAGGCGCAGCGGATGGAGAAGGGCGAGCGCGACCGGCGCGCGACATGGGCCGCCGAGCTGCTGGAGATCGGCCACCTGCTGGAACGCAAGCCGCGCCAGCTGTCGGGCGGCGAGCGCCAGCGCGTGGCGCTGGCGCGCGCGCTCGTGCGCGAGCCGGACGTCTTCCTGCTCGACGAGCCGCTCTCCAACCTCGACGCGAAGCTGCGCACGACGGCGCGCGACGAGCTCAAGGGCTTTCAGCGCCGGCTCGGCACGACGACGATCTACGTCACGCACGACCAGACGGAGGCGATGGGCCTCGGCGATCGCATCGCGGTCATGTACGGCGGGCGGTTGCGCCAGCTCGGCCCGCCGCAGGAGGTCTATCTGCACCCCGCGGACACGTTCGTCGCGACCTTCCTGGGCTCGCCGCCGATGAACCTCGTTCCGCGCGACGGCGAGCTGCTGGGCTTCCGGCCGGAGCGCTTCCTGCCGGCCGCGCTCGTCGACGGCGGCGATCGCCGGGTCACCGCCCAGTTCGAGGTCGACCGCGTCGAGTACCTGTCCGGCGACCGCCACGTCTACGGGACCGTCTCCGGGATCGGCGCGCAGACACGCGTGATCTCGCGGCTCGGGGCGACGGTGAGCACCCCGATCGAGACCGGCCGCGTGCACGAGTTTGCGCTGCACGAGCGCGACCTGTGCGTCTTCGACGCCGAGAGCGGCCGGCGGATCGAGCCGCAGCAGGTGTCGGGCTGACGCGGATGGCCCGGCGCCGGCAGCAGGTGACGCACGTGAGCGGGCGAAGAAGGTCGATCGCCGACCGCGAGGGCGTGCTCGCCCGGCTGTTCCTGCTGCCCGCCGTCGTGTACATCGTCCTGCTCGTCGCGTTGCCCTTCCTGCTCGCGATCGCGTTCGCCTTCAGCGACGTGACGGCCGGCG
>DASVPU010000307.1:0-8316 GCA_036389475.1 Solirubrobacteraceae bacterium | reverse complement strand
AAACTGCCCGATGCCGCTGGCATGATCGTGGTGCAGGTGCGTCATGACGACGAGCTTGATCTGCTCCGGCGCGACGGCGCGTGCGCGCAGCTGCGCGGGCAGCGCCTGCTCTGTTCGCACGCGGACCGGCAGCGACCGCGGCTGGCGGCGGCCGAGGCTGATCCTCGGATCGATTGCGACCGATGCGTGCAGCCCAGTGTCGACGAGGATCGGGCCGGCGCCGGGATGCTCGACGAGGAAGGCCGGTACCGGCACCCACTGCCAGCACGAGCGCGGGAGGTGCCGCCTTTTACCACGCGTCCTCGCGAATGCACCGCTCGGGCGGTCAAAAGCACGCGGCGGCAGCAGGATCTCGCCCGTGCACAGCGGGTGCACGCGGACGGTTGCGCCGCTGCGGCCTCCGGCCAGGGGCAGGCGCGCGGGCTCGGGCATCGTGGCGAGCGCTATCAGCGCAGCGTACGGCGCCACCTCGGCGCTCGCCGGGTGCGTGGATAGCCTGCTGGCCGTCATGGCGGCCGCACGCGACAGCCGGGTCGATCGGCGATGAAGCGCCCGCCGCGTGTGGCCGCGCTGGTGTTCGCGGTGTTGGCGGGCCTCGCTGTGGCGGCGGCGCGGCCGGCCGGCCGGCCGCTCCCCACGAACCTCGCTCCGCACGCGAGCCGCCTCGGGCGCGCGGCGCGAGAGCCGCGGCATTGACAGCGGCATGCAGCTTCTAGGAAGGTAGGCCGCGCCGCGGCTCCCCGCGGCATGGGTTGCGGGCGAGGAGGGGCAAGATGGCGAAGCTGCGCGAGCTCTTTGGGGGGACGAGGCTGCTGGTGATTGGAGGCGTGCTCGTGGCCACGGCGCTGCCGGTGTTCGTGGGCTACCTGAAGATCTCCAACACCTACGACGACTTCCAGAGCGAGGTCTTCTCGTGCGCGTGGACCTACGCGTTCCTGCTGGCGCTCGTGGTCGTCACGTGGTTGCTCGTCGCGCTGCTCGGGTTCTTGGTCGGTCCGAACTGGTGGGCGCCGTTCGCGGTCCTCGTCGCGGCCGTCGTCGGCATCCTCGTCTCCAGCCCGCTCGCGTTCGCGCCGCTGCGCGGCGCCGACGCCCCAGGGCACGGGGAGCGCCATCTCCTGGTCAACCTGCCGGGCCCGCTGGAGCAGCTGCTGACCGACAGGCTCGACGAGGTCGTGCGCAGGGCGCAGGCCAGGGAGACGGCGGTGTTGGTCGACGAGTACGTGGGACGCGGAAAGCGCGGCAAGCGCGAGCTCTTGAGACGCCTGGACCGCAGCCTGCGCGCGCCCGACGACGATCTATCGCGCGGTCAGCGGCGCCGCGTCAAGGCCGGGGTGCGGTCGATTCTCACGACCGGCAAGGTCGGCTATGACACCCGGCTGCTGCGGATCGCGCGCATGCTCTACGAAGCCGGGTTACGCGACGCCGTCGTGAAGCTGGCGGCCTGAGGGCGCGGCCTACGGCTGCGCCCAGGGAACCTCGACCGAGTCCTCCTCAGGGGCGTCGCGCGCGACGACGTACTCCGCCGCCTCGATCTCGGACGGGTTCTCCAGCAGGTGCGTCTCGCGCGGCGGGACGTAGACGAGATCGCCCGGGTCGAGGCTCAGCGCGTGCTCGAGCTCCTCACCCCAGCGCACGTTCAGACGCCCGTGCAGCATGTACACCGCCGATTCACAATCGGCGTGGTAATGAGGGCGCGACTGCGCGCCCGGCGGTACGCGGAAGACGCCCATGTAGATGTTCGAGGCGCCCGTCGTGGCATGCGAGACCTCGGCGCCGCCCACGACGCCGCGGGGCACGAGATGGTCCGGGCCGGGCTTGACGACCTGCATGCGCCAAGGCTACTCCCAGATCCGATTGTCGGAAACCCTCAGATCGAAAAGTTTTGGCCTGAATCGGCGCGCGAGCCTTCAGCTCGTCATGCCGGTGAACTGCCCACCCGTGATGTTCAGTACCTGCCCGTGAACGTAGTCCGACCACGGGGAGCAGAGGAAGAAGACGCCGCCGGCGGCCTCTTGCGGCGTGCCGTAGCGGCCAAGCGGGATGACGAACTGCGCCATGCCGCGCATCTGCTCGGGGATGCCGAGCTGGACGGTCTCGCCGCCGACCTGCATCGTGTTCGACTCGACCTTGGGCTGCGTCAGCCGCGTGTCGATGAAGCCGAAGGCGACAGCATTGACGTTGATCTTGAACTGGCCCCACTCCTTGGCCAGCGTCTTGGTCAGGCCGACGACCGCGGCCTTGCCGGCGGCGTAGTTCGCCTGTCCGGCGTTGCCCATCGTGCCGGAGATCGAGGCCACGTTGACGACCTTGCGAAAGACCTCGATGCCCTCCTCGCGCTCCTTCTTGGCCGGCTCACGGAAGTGCGGTGCGGCCGCCCGCAACACGCGGAACGGCACGATGGCGTGGATGTCCAGCATCCGCTGGAACTGCTCGTCGCTCATCTTGTGGATCGCGCCGTCGAGCGTGTAGCCGGCGTTGTTGACGATGATGTCGATCTTGCCCCAGGCGTCGATCGCGGTCTGGACGAGCTCGTCGGGGGCCCCGGACGCGGTCAGGTCGCCGCCGTAGACGACGGTCTCGCCGCCGATCTCAGATGCGGTCTGCTGCGCGACGTCGGCGTCGAGGTCGTTGATGAGGACGTTGGCGCCGTGCTCGGAGAGCAGCTGTACAGTCGCGCGGCCGATGCCTCGCGCCGAGCCGGTGACGATCGCGACCTTTCCGTCCAGAACTCCCATTGGCGTGCGCTCCTTGTCCGTTGTCCGGCGCAGCACGATAGCCGCCCAGGTTGGCGCTGCTGCTCGGATCCTCGCTCGGCTGACGGGAGCTCGGTGCGGCACACGCCGGTATCCCCCGAGGGCGTTCGACAGCCGTTGCCCGGGCGCCGGACGAGCACTGAGCCGCGGCGGGAGATCGCCACGTCGGGCCGGGCGCGCTCGGTAGCGGCAGCGGACGGGCGCGTTCGTGCATCCGTAGGCTGATCGCGATGATCGCGCTCGTCACCGGGGCATCAAGTGGCATCGGGGAGGCGACCGCGCGCCGGCTCGCTCGCGAGCCCGGCACGCAGCTCATCCTCGTCGCCCGTCGTGCCAACCGTCTGCACGCGTTGGCCGCGGAGCTCGGCGGCGCCACGGTCATCGCCGCCGATCTCACCGACGCTGGCGCGTCCGGCCGGATCGCCGAGCAGGTCGAGGCCGATCACGGGCATCTGGACCTCCTCGTCAACAACGCGGGCGCGGCCTGGCATGGCACGTTCGAGGACGGCGGCTGGGAGAACGTGCGCCGTCACATGGCGCTGAACTTCGATGCGCAGGTGCGCCTCACCGAGGCGCTGCTGGGACTGCTTCGCCGCTCGGCGCCCAGCGCGATCGTCAACGTCGCATCGACCGCCGGCCGCGTCTCGCGCGCGGGCTCGGGTGCCTATTCGGCGAGCAAGTTCGCCCTCGCGGGCTGGACGGATTCGCTGCATCTCGAGGAGGCGCCACACGGGGTCCACGTCGGTCTCGTCCTGCCCGGCTTCGTCGCGACGGAGGGATTCCCGCAGCGCGAGCTCGTCGACAGCAAGCTCATGCGCAGGCTCGTGTCGACCCCGGATCGCGTTGCCGCCGCGATCATGGAAGCCGGCCCCGGCGGCAAGGCCGAGCGCTACGTGCCGCGGGCGTACTGGCTCGCGGCGGCGGCGCGCACGCTGCTCCCGCGCGCGGTCCGGCGCGCGACCGGCGGCGGGAGGCTGCAGCTCGCTACCCGGACGAAGTCCGACGAGCTGCCGTGATGGGCATTGCCGCTCACCACAGGACGGTCGTGTCGAATTTCAAGCGCGCATGGAGAGCACAAGACGACGCGACCTTCTCGTCGCCGCCGGCTCATGCCGGCACGCGGACGTCTTAGACGGCGAGCGGCGCCGTGTCGCCGGCGGGCCCAGCGACCGTTGCCAGGCTGATCGGCTTGTAGATTGCGGCGCGTGCCGTACGCCACGCTGCGCTATGAGGTCAGCGATGCGGTCGCGACGATCGCCCTGGATCAGCCGGGGACGCGAAACGCCCTCTCCGACGCGCTGCTGGACGACCTCATCGACGCGCTCGCCGCGGCGCGCGGCGACGACACCGTGCGCTGCGTCGTGCTCGCCTCGACGCATGGCAAGGTGTGGTCGAGCGGCGGGGACCTTGCCGGCTTTGCCGCGGACATCCCGCCGGCTGCCCGCCAGGCCGCCAACGACCGGTTCCCACGCCTGTTCACGCTGATCGGCCGGCTCGGAAAGCCCGTCATCTGCGCGGCCTCCGGCCATGTGCTGGCCGGGGCGCTGGGGCTCGCGCTGGCGTGCGACCTCGTCATCGCCAGCGAGCGCGCGACCTTTGGCACGCCGGAGATCAACGTCGGCCTGTTCCCGTTCATGATCGGCGCGCTGATCGGGCGCAACATCAACCGCAAGAAGATGTACGAGCTGCTGCTGCTCGGCGAGCCCGTCGACGCGCACGAGGCGCTGCGCCTGGGGCTTTGCAACCGCGTCGTCGCGACCGAGCACTTCGACGAGGCGGTCGCCGACTGGGCGAGCAAGCTCGCGTCCAAGTCGCCGCTGCTCATCAGAATGGGCAAGGACGCGCTGTTTGCATCCCAGGACATGGAGCTGAGGCAAGCGCTGGACTACCTGCGTGCCCAGCTCTCGCTCGCGCTCTGCACCGAGGACGCCCGGGAGGGAGTCGCGGCATTCCTCGAGCGCCGTGAGCCGCAATGGAGCGGCAGATAGTCGGGCTGCTGTGCCGGACCTCCGACCGCAGCCGCGAGGCCGCGGAGGGCACGCGCGAGCTCGCAGAGCTGCTCGACGCGCGGATCGTCGGCTCGCCGGGTGTACCGCGGTCCGCGAACTGGGAGGCGGATCTGCGCGGCTCGCGCGGCTGTCTGCTGGAGGCCGGCGGCCAGGTCGACGACGCGCTCGACGCCGGCCGGATGCCGATCCTGCTGGCCGGCGAATGCTCGATCTGCGTCTCGACGCTCCCCGTGCTCGTCCGCCACCGTCCGGCGGTGCGCGTGCTGTGGCTCGACGCGCACGGCGACTTCAACACCCCGCAGACGTCGCACTCGGGCTACCTCGCCGGGATGTGCCTCGCCGGTGCCTGCGGGCTGTGGGAAACCGGCTTCGGCGCTGGTCTCGACCCTTCCCACGTGATCATGCACGGCGTGCGCGAGCTCGAGGGCGGCGAGCGCGTTGCGCTGGATCGCTGCGGCGTACACCGCGTCGACGAGCCGTCGCAGCTCGCGGGCTTGGAGGTCTTCGTGCACATCGACCTCGACGTGCTTGATCCGCGTGCGTTCCCGGCTCGCTTCCCGGTGGCGTCCGGGCTGACGCCGAGCTCGCTGCGCGCATTTCTCGACGAGGTCGTCGCCCTCTGCGCGGTGGTGGGAGCGCAGGTCACGGCGGCGGCGCCCGGGCACGCAACAGTGGCCGCGGAGGCGCTCGCGCCGCTGCTGCGCTGACGAGTTGCCGTGTCATGGCGGTCCGTTCGTCTGTAGGATCGGCGTCGCAACTCGCGACGCGAGCGGGGCTCCCATAGCACTGCCGCTACAAAGATCTACACGGGATGGCGAAAGCGCAATACTGTCGCCTACAGAGCCGGCTGGGTTGGGCAGAGGGAGACGTACGGGCCCAGATCGGCGCCATGAGGGAGCGAGCACCTGATCGTCCGCGGCTCTGTCGCCATGGGCGCTTCAGGGGGAAAGTGAGGGCTGGAGTATGGCAGCAGGCGGATATCAAGACTGGTACATCGGTCTGGGATTGTCGTTCGCCGTGATCGTGGTGGTCGTCGTCATCGTGGCGATCATCTTGACGTTGGCGGCTCGGATCTCCGATCAGGCTGGCCAAGCAGTCACGGGGGTTGATCTGGTGCGGGCTCAGACGACGAGCCTGGAGGGCGGGGTTGACAGGGTCAATGATTCAGCGGTCCGGATCCTTCACATGGCCCGGGTTCTCAGGAAGGTGGCGGTCGGCAAATGAGGTTGGCGATGGCAGACACGCACGCGATGTGGCAGGTCGTGCTGGGGATGGGCGCGGTGGTGCTCGCCGTGGTGATCGTCTTGATGATGCTGCTGCTCAGCCTCATCAAGGACATCCGGACGGGCGTCGACACCCTGCTGGGGATGGCACCGGTCCTGGCCAACCAGACGTCAAATCTCACGAAGCTCGCGGCGACGCCGGGAGTGCTTGACATGATCATCGCCGAGGCAATCGTCCAGGACGGCTACATGGACGTCCTGGGCGCGCACTACGCCGAGCCGGGGGAGGTCATCGCATGAGCACCGACACCCTGATCGCGCTGAGCGTCGCCGAAACGGCGCTCCTCGTGATCGTCCTGGCGATCGCCCTGACGCGTGTGCGCCAGGGACTGGCCGGCATCTCAAGCGGCCTGACGGCCCTCGCCGGTGCGCTGGCGACCGTCGAGTCGCAGCACCTGCGACCGCTCGGCACTGTCGTGGGGCAGATCAACGACCGGTTCACGACGATCCTGAGCGTACTGCCGGGAATCGCCGCCAAAGCGGCCTTCGTCGTACGCAAAGTCACGGGAGGTTAGACAGTGCTCATCCTTTGGGTCATGGTCATCGTCCTCATCGTGACACTGGTGATCTTGGCGGTACTGCTGAAGGGCATCCTCGGCGCCGCACGCAGCATCACCCCGACGGTCACGGCGATCGCCGGCGTCGCCGCAGCGGGATCGAAGGATCTCGACGCGGTCATCGCGCTGGTGACGACGCAGAACTACATCAGCCAGGTGGTGGCCGGCCTCGCAAACTACGGCGGCTCCCTCGATGTTGCCCTCCCCGATGCGTAAGGGATTTCAATGGAACTAGCTGTTGCGATAATCATCCTGCTGATCACATTGATCGTCCTGGCACTGGCGGTGTACCTGATCGCCACGATCGTGGAGCTCGGAAAGATCAACGCTGGTCTGAGCCAGGTTCTGGACGGCGTCTCGGAGATCGCGACGAAGACGGCGCCGGTCAACGGCGTGCTGGATGCGATCAACCGCACGCTCGTGGCGGGACGCGACCTGCTCGAGGGCCTGGCCCTCAAGAAGGCCGGTCCCGACGCGGCAGGGCTCGTCGAATCGTGCTTCCCCGGTGAAGGCCAGCGCTTTTTGCAGCGCATCGGCCGCCACGGTGCGGTCGTCACAATCGGTGAGGACTACGATCGCGGAGCAGCGATCCTCAACTCGCTGCTCGGCGGCCCTGCGCCGCCGGCTCCGTCCGCCGCGCCGGCCGCCGCGCCGGCTGCGCCGGCTGCGGCCGCCGCGCCGGCTCCCCAATCCGCTCCAGCGCCGTCATGGCGCTCCGGTGGCGGCCGCATCTCGCTGCGCCCCTCCAGCCGCGGGGCCAAGGGTAGCGCCCCGCCGAGCGTCCCTGGCCGCCTCTCCGCGAAAGGCTCGCGCCCCTGGGAGTAGCAGCCAGCGCATCATCTCACTGCAGGGATAAAGGCGCGCCCGGCCGTCGCGTTCTACCCGTCCTTCGGGTCGAGCCCGACGGCCGCCGCGCCTGACAAAAGCCGGAGATCCGGGTAGGGCCCGCAGGCGGGCGGCGGCCATCGGTCACAGCGGAGCTGTCTTCGGCCGCGAGACCATGCGCTGAGGTTCTCGAAAGCTCCGTGGTCTCATTCCGGGGGCCTTCTCCAGCCGTCGCCGTCGACCTCGGCGTTCGCGCCCGTGAGCTTGGCGGCGTTGAGGCCATCGCCGGCGTGCCGCTCCGCGAGGGCCGATGATGAGCTCCTAGACTCGGCCTGGCTGCTGTGCGGATTGG
The DNA here is from genome assembly GCA_036389475.1 of Solirubrobacteraceae bacterium. GTDB lineage: Bacteria > Actinomycetota > Thermoleophilia > Solirubrobacterales > Solirubrobacteraceae > CADCVQ01. The sequence goes on along the minus strand of DASVPU010000307.1, from coordinate 534 downwards.
CCCCCAGCCCGATGAGCGCTACCGACGCTCGGGACGCTCGGCCCGCCGTAGGTCACGCGGTCAGTCAGATGCGCATGCGCGCGGCACCCGCTGGCTCGTCGAGCTGCAGCCGGAGCGAGTTCATTCGCTCTGGTTCGTCGGCTTCATGGATTGGTTTGCCGCTTGCTCAGCGACACCCTTGGGGCGGAAACCCGTACTCCGACACGGATGCTGGCCCCCATGGGCGGGCCAGGCGAGTCGGCGTCACACTGTGACTCGCAAGATCCCACTTCACCCCCTAAGAACAACGCTATGACTACCAAAACCGTGACTATCGACCACCCCGTGTTGGAGTACGACCGGTTTGCGCTTCGCGACACAGCGGCAGGGCAGTCAGCGGCGATCGAGAGATGGGCCGGCATAGCGGGGCTCGTCCCCGCAGGCCAATGGACGGCGCAGCGCATCCACGAGCTCGTCGCGGCTCAGGTTGCACGCACGCCCGACGCCATCGCGCTCGTCGTGGGCGAACGCTCGGTCAGCTACGACGGGCTCGGC
>DASVPU010000306.1:0-5627 GCA_036389475.1 Solirubrobacteraceae bacterium | reverse complement strand
CGCGCCCGCGGGGGAGTCGGCGCTGACCGCGACGGGCCGCAGGCCGCTCGTGCCCTGCGCGAAGCGTGCGAACAGCAGCAGCGCGTAGTACGGCGGCGCCGCCGTCGGCGGCCCCAGGGCCGGCGACGGGTCGTAGGCGATCGCGTTGTAGTACGCGTTGCCCTCCTCGGGGATGAACCACTCGCGCACCTCGGCGTTGTGGAGGTTCACGCCGATCGCCCCCATCGCGCAGTCGGTGTTGGCGCCCGGGGCGTTGGGGGGCTGCGGGCACGCGGACTCGAACATCATCGCGAGCGCCCAGATTGCGGCCGCGGCGACGTTGCTGACGCCGTCGACGCCGCGGCCGGCGGCCGAGTTGATCTCCTGCAGGCGATAGGAGAGGCCGTGCCGCGCGGCCTCGCCCCCGTGCAGGAACACCTGGTAGGCGAGGTTCGCGAAGCGCTCGTCGGAGAGCAGCCGCTCGATCGTCGCGCAGCGGTAGGGATCGCTCACGCAGCCGCGCGCGTGCGGGTAGAAGTGGTCGGTCGCGAACGTGCCGTGCACGCTGCGGCGCGCGTTCATCGCGGGCGCGACCGCGTCGAGGATCGCGGGCCACTCCCAGAACAGGCGCGTCGGGACCGTCCGGGCCTCGATCGCCTGCCACGGCGCGATCGGCTCGCTCGTGCTCGGCGCGATCAGCGCGAACGGCTCGGTGACCTCGGCGTCGCGGTAGACGGCGAAGTCTGCGAGGTAGCGCGCGACGTCGTAGCGGTAGGTGATGTCGGGCTCGTTGCCCAGCCCGATGCCGGCGACGTAGCGCTGCGCGCCGTCGGCGAAGGCGAGGGCGACGCCCTGCGTCGCGAACGCCCGCGCGTGCTCGGGGCTGACGAACGGGCGCCGCTCGTCGCCCTTGGGGGCCAGCGCCGTGCCGAGGATCGCGCCCCAGCTCGGAACGCTGCGACTGCGGTCGTCCGCGTTGACGGCGTCCAGCGTCGCCCGGATCGCGAGCAGGTCCTCGGGCGTGATGACGCGAGTCGTGTTCGCCGCGCCCGGGTCAAACGGCATGAGGTCCTGCGATCCGCCGCCGATTCGCAGCTCGCCGCTGCCGAGGTTGCGCAGGAGGTTGGCGAACGCCGGTCGCGCGCCGGGATTCATGTAGCGCTCAATCAGCGACCACTCGATGCTGAAGCCAACGAAGTGCGATGCGACGACGCCGCCGCCGGGCCGCGCGTCCAGTCGCAGCGCCGCGTCTGCCGCCGCCGGGCGCTGCGCCGTGGCGATCGTCGCCGGCCAGCCCAGCACGACGACCACCGTCACGGCGACGAGCGCACGCGTCGCCTGCCGGACCCTCGCCGCGACCCCGCGCCGCGGCGCACCGATGAGCGATCGGCGTCTCACTCCCGCGGCGCCATTCTCCTCAGCTCGCCGACCGGCCACGCAAGATCGGCGCCGCCCGAGAAACAGATCAGCGCCCGATAGTCCTCGAGCATGCCGAGCACCGACCCCTCCACGATCTGAATCCTGCCAGTCAGCGAAGCCATGCGCATCACGCGACGCGGTCGCCCTCCTCGAACGTCTGCTGCTCGTCGACCATCGTCAGCCCGCACGCTACCTGGGCTCGTTGGGCGGCTGTCGCGCCAGTGCCGATCGCTCCTGGTCCATGCCAGGCGGTAGTCCCGCGAGGCCACGGAGAGCGCTGCTGGTCGACAAACTCGGCGCTCTGGCGGACCGGGGTCGCGGAGGGGTTCAGCTCGCGTGACGCAGCCCGGTGGTCGCCCGGGTCCGGTTGAGCTGTAGCACTGAGGTCGTGCTCGCCCCCACCTGGCGTGGGCGTCGGCGTTGGGGCACTCGAGGCGTCGGGCCCACCACGCGCTGCCGTGCTCGCGCTGCACAGTCTCAAAGCAGCCCGGAGGCCGGCATCCAGGAAGCTCGGCGAGCCCGTCGATCGCGCGAACCGTTGGATAGCAGCAGCCTGGTTTCCACACCGGCCGACGATGACGGCGCGCCGTAGCTCCTGGCGATCGTCGACCGAACGGCTGACGGGAACGCAGTTCTACGAGACCACCCACTCGCCCGCCGCGAGACGGCGGCCTGCGGCGGACGGCGCGACCGCTGGGGGAGGGGTTAGCGGTGCTGGTCTAGGGCGCGTTGTGAGGGGTTCGCGGCGACGGCGTGTCGTAGGCGGCTGGTGTTGGCGTCCAGGTAGCGGCTGGTGGTCGCCAGCGATGGGTGGCCCAGCAGTTCGCGTAGCTCGGCGACGTCGGTGCCGTACTCGATCGCCAGCGACGCGAAGCTGTGGCGCAGCGCGTGCACCAGCGCACCGGCGGGCACGGCGGCGGTGAGGCCGGCGCGGCGGTAGAGCTGTTCGATGACGTACTGCACCCGCCCGCGGGTCAGGGAGGTGTTGTCGTAGTGCACCAGCAGCGCCGCCGCCGGATCGGTCAGGATGTCGGAGCCATGGCGCTCTTGGCGGCTGTGCAGGTAGCGCTCGAGCCCCGACTCGAGGCCGGGTTGCAGCGGGATCATGCGCTCCTTCTTGCCCTTGCCAGTGACCTGCAGCCGGCGTGCGCCCGACGGGCCGGAGATGCTGTCCAACCGCAGCGCGATGCCTTCGGCAAGGCGGATCCCGGTCACGCAATACAGCGCGACCAGGGCGACGTCGAGTTCGGGCCAGCGCTTTGACAGCTTGGCCCTCGGATCCGGGGTCGCGGCGGCGGCCAGCAGCGTCTCGGCGACGTTCTCCTGGCGGATCGCCCGCGGGGCAGTTGCGGCGAGCTTGGGCTTTGGGACCGCCTTCATCGGATTGCGATCCAGGACCTCGTCGTCGATCAGGTATGCGAAGAAGCGATTGAGGTGCCCCAGGCGCGGACCATCGACGCCGCGGCGTGATCAGACGCCCAGGCCGCAAACGCCTGACGCATCACGCGCCCATCGAGCTCTGAGACACACAACCGCTGCACGGATGCGTCGGGACCGTGCAGCGCCACGGCGATCCGTGCGGCGACACCCAGGAGATCGTCGCGGTATGCGGCGATCGTGTGCTCAGATCGCTTGGCGGCCTGCAGCCCGGCCAGGAAATCCTCGACGCGCGTGAAGAGCAGCTCGTCCGCGGGGTACGGCGACGCCGCTATCCGAGTGACGTCGACGGGAGTGCCCGACGCCGGGTGGCCGAGGCGGCCGGACGCGCTTCCCCCGCGCAGGACCAGCTCGAGAAAGTGCCGCTCGCCGCCGTCGCGCAGCGGCCACCCCGACAATCCCGGCGCCAGCGCGAGCTCACCCTCGGCGACCGAGAAGCTGCCATCGGAGACGATCGCCGTCGCCGACGCGTCGCCCACCCGGACGAGCACCCGCTCGCCGTTTGCCGCCGGGCGCTCGTCGAGCGTCGTCTTCAGGTTGCCGTAGCCGTCGGTGTAGGCGACGACGCAGGGCGGTACGCGTGGCACGAGCTCGGCGGGGATGGGCTCGCCGATGTCGCGGCGCTCGCCTGCGACGAGCCGACCGGCCGCTGCGGGAAGGAAGTCTCGCGAACGAAACTGCGAGCCCGCCACGGGCACGTCGAGGTAGAACAGCGGCGCCTGGTCGTGCAGGAACGCCAGCGAGTAACCCGATTTCGGACCGAACGACGAGCGTGCCGTTCGGCGCCTCGGCTGCAGTGAAGCGCTCGCCTTCGTTGACGCGGCGGGGGGTTGCCTCGTCGCGACGCGGGGCGACGTTGTGGAACACCATGCGCTCGCCCGGACTCTGCGTCAGCGCGAGTTGCGCGACCACGAATCCCGCGGCGAGCGTGTCGAACGGGCCGACCGCGGTGACGACGATCGTCGCGTCCGGCAGCGCGCCGACCAGCCGCTGGGCGACCTCGGCGAAGGCCAGGTCCCCGGCCGGGCCGTAGTCAGCCACGACATGAACCAGCGTGAGAAGGAAGGTAGTGTCTGGCGCCGGTAGTGGCGAGCCGGCGGCCCATGCGGCGGCCGGACATCCATCACAGTGGGCTTCTGCGCTGCCTACAGCGCAATGCTCAGTGAGACTCCGAACAGGAGAAGGATCATCGCGAGAATGAAGACCACGTCGAGCGCGCCGAAGCCGCTGTGGTTGCTCTGAGCCATGTCGCCTCCTTTCGTGGTGCCGACATCTACCGACCGGTCAGGTCGCACGTCGAAAACACAGAACAGGGCTCGTGCTGAAGCCCTCTTTGATCTCTCTGACACCGTCGATAGGCCCGGCCGGGTGCAGCGTCAACACTGGCAGGTGTTCGGTTGGCGGTGACGCGGTCAGAGTCCGGTGCTCCCAGGCCATCAGGCGGAGCGAACGGGTTGCATTGCGGCGCTGGAGCGATACGATGCGCAGGCAGCCGTCGACTGTGAGCGATGGCAGCAGCAGATGATGGTGGCATGCCGTGCTCTTTGCTCAGGAGTCTCGGATAGCCCCCTCACAACCAGGCGTTGTTCGAGGAGGGGTTGCACCATTCGCAGCGGCAAGGCGTGCTCGCAGCACGATCCGTCGGGTCTTCGCATCGACGTTCATCCCCAGCGCGACGTCGTGCGTGTCGCTACGGCGGGTGAGCTTGACGTGGCGACCAGCGGGGCACTTCAGGCGCAGCTCAGCGAGCTGCGCGACGCCGGGTTTCAGCATGTCGTGCTTGATCTGCGCGAGCTGACGTTCATGGATTCAGCCGGCGTGCGCCTGATTATCAGAGAGGACCGTTTGGCCCGCAGTTCCGGGCGGCGCTTCTCGCTGGTCAAGGGTGCCGCCGTCCAGCGTGTCCTGGGTCTCTGCGGCTTGTCCGAGCGTCTTGACTTCGGAGATCTACCGCCGTCGCTGGTCGCCGGCAGCAGTGCCGCCACGCGGGACGCGCGCGTCCGGCGTCCGGACCTCGGGATCGCATTTCAGATCTACCTGGCCGAGCTTCGCCAGCAGGGCCGAGCGGCGAGCCGACGAGGCAGACGCAGCCCGCAAGCTATCTAACAGGCCGCGCCCGGCGGCGCTATGACCGGCGACCGGTTCTCGTCGCGGTCGATCGCGACCGACCGCGACGTAGCGTCGGCCGCTCGGGGAGCCGGCCGACGCTCGCGGACGAGCTGGTTTGTTGTTAAGCGCTGGACGGCGTGGCGCGCCCGGCAGACGCGCGGGCGGGCGGCCGGTTGCCGGCCGCGACGGCGCCGATCGCTCCCGCGAGGCCCGCGGCGAGCGCCCATCCCGCGCCGTCGGCGTCAAGTCCGAGGATGTTGCCAGCGACCATGATCCCGCGCCGATCGCGGTGACTGCGAAGGCGATCGCCAGCAGGTCGAGGTTGTATTCAAATCCGCCGTTCATGGCCCAGAGGCCGTTTGGCGGATTCTGGCGGTTATTGCAACAGGAGCTCTGAGATCTGTTCGGTGGGTGTGGCGAAGGCGAAGCGTTTGCGGGGTCGGTCGTTGAGCTCGTCGGCGACGGCGTCCAGGTCGGTTTCGGTGACGGTGGTGAAGTCGGTGCCCTTGGGGAAGTACTGGCGCAGCAGGCCGTTGGTGTTTTCGTTGGAGGCGCGCTGCCACGGGGCGTGCGGGTCGCAGAAGTAGACGTCGATGCCGGCGTCGATACGGACCTGTTTTCAGTTGCGCATCTCGGGGCCTTGGTCGCACGTCAGCGAGCGACGTAGCGCCTCGGGCAGCGCC
>DASVPU010000305.1:0-17568 GCA_036389475.1 Solirubrobacteraceae bacterium | reverse complement strand
GTTGACGTCGAGGATCTGACTGAAGCTCTCCCCGCGCTCGACGAGCTCGCGGCGGCCTGTGGCGGACAGCGCGCTCGGCGCCTCACGCTGGATCAGGGCGCTGATGTCACCCGCGCGGGCGCGCAGCCCGTGGTTGAAGGTGTCGTCGAGGTGGCCGCGGAACTGGTCGAAGAGTGCAAAGCCGATCACGGTGAGCACGACGGCCATCGCCCCCGCAAAGGCGAGCGTGACCCTGATGCGGATCGGCAAGCGGCGGATCAGGAGTGCCCGTCTCCGTTGCTGTCGGTGCGCAGCCGGTACCCCGCTCCCCGCACGGTCTCGATCGACGTCACGTCGAATGGTCGGTCCACCTTCTCGCGCAGGTAGCGCACGTAGACATCGACGACGTTGGAGCGGTTCTCGTACTCGTAGTCCCATGCGTGCTCGAGCAATTGATAGCGGCTCAGAACCTCGCCGGGCCGGCGCATGAACGTCTCGAGGATCGCGAACTCCTTGGATGAGAGCGAGATCTCAGCCTCGCCGCGCCAGACCTGGCGCGTCGCAGGATCCAGGCGCAGGTCACCCACCGCGAGGACCGATGGGCGCTCGACGGAGCCGCGCCTGGCGAGCGCGCGCAGCCTGGCCAGCAGCTCGGCGAACGAGAAGGGCTTGGTGAGGTAGTCGTCGGCGCCGCCGTCCAGGCCGGCGACGCGATCCTCGACGCCGTCGCGAGCAGTGAGCATGAGGACCGGCGTCCAGACGCCGTCGCCGCGCAGCCGGCGACAGGTCTCGAAGCCGTCGATGCCGGGCAGCATGACGTCGAGCACGATCACGTCGTACTCCGTCGAGCCGGCCATCCAGAGCGCGTCCTCGCCCTTGATCGCGACGTCGGCCGCGAGACCTTCCTCGCGTAATCCGCGCCGGATCAGGCTCGCCATCTTCACCTCGTCCTCCACGATCAGCACCCTCATGGCGTAGAGAGTCCCATGAACGAGATGAGGGCTAGATGAGTCGCCCACCGACCGACAACATCACTCGCGAGCGGGCGGCAACTTTCGTGGTCACGCTGTGCCGACAGGGGCCCCTGCTAGGCTCGATCGCACCGCATCAGCTCCTTTAATCCGGTCCCGTGAGGCCAGGAAGGACATCGACGATGGCAGACCCGAAGGTCGTCCTCGACAGCGAGGACATGCGCCGCGCGCTCGTGCGCATCGCGCACGAGATCGTCGAGAACGGCGGCGATCCCGAGCAGCTGGCGCTCGTCGGCATCCATCGTCGTGGCGCGGTGCTCGCAGCTCGGCTACAACGGCTGCTCTCGCAGCTGCACGACGTCGAGGTGCCGCTCGGGGACCTCGACATCTCCTTCTACCGCGACGACGTCGCGATCCGGGCCGGCGCGCCGGTCGTGCATGCGACCCACCTGGACTTCGACGTCGACGGGCGCACCGTCGTCGTGGTCGACGACGTGCTGTTCACCGGCCGCACCGTTCGCGCCGCGATCGAGGCGCTGTTCGACTACGGGCGCCCGGCGCGCGTGCAGCTCGCCGTGCTGGCGGACCGCGGCCATCGCGAGCTGCCGCTGCGCCCCGACTACGTCGGCAAGAACCTGCCGACCGCGCGCTCCGAGCGGGTCTACGTCGCCGTCGAGGAGCTCGACGGCGAAGACAGCGTGACGATCGCCGAGCATCGGACCGAGGGCGCGCTCTCGTGAGGCATCTGCTCTCGATCGAGGACCTCTCCCGAGACGACATCGAGCGGATCCTCGACCGCGCAGCGGCGTTCGCCGAGGTCTCGGATCGCGACATCAAGAAGGTCCCCGCGCTGCGCGGCCGCACGGTGCTGAACCTCTTTTACGAGGCATCCACGCGCACGCGCTCGTCATTCGAGCTCGCCGCCAAACGATTGAGCGCCGATGTCGTGAACTTCGCCGCCAGCGGCTCGAGCGTCGAGAAGGGCGAGTCGCTGAAGGACACGGTGCTGACGCTCGCCGCGCACTCGCCCGACGCGATCGTCATCCGCTCGCCCTACGCGGGTGCCGCGGCGCTCGTCGCCACCTGGACGACGGCGGCGATCGTCAACGCCGGCGACGGCAAGCACGAGCATCCGACGCAGGCGCTGCTCGATCTGCACACGCTGCGGACGAAGCTCGGCTCGCTGGAGGGCCGCAACATCTGGATCGTCGGCGACGTCGCGCACTCGCGCGTCGCGCGCTCGAACATCCTCGCGTTTCGCAAGATGGGCGCCGACGTGACGGTCTGCGGGCCGCCGACGCTTATCCCGCGCGGGATCGAGACGCTCGGCTGTGCGGTGCGCTACGAGCTCGACGACCTGCGAGAAGCGGACGTCGTCTACGCCCTGCGCATGCAGCACGAGCGCATGGAGCAGCACCTGGTCCCGAGCCTGCGCGAGTACGCCGCGCAGTACCAGATCAACGGCCGCCGCCTGGCGCCGCGCCAGGTGCTCATGCACCCCGGCCCGGTGAACCGCGGGGTCGAGCTGTCGGGCGAGGTCGTGGACTCGCCGCAGGCGGTCATCACGATGCAGGTCAAGTCCGGCGTCGTCGTCCGCATGGCCGTCCTGTACGAGGTGCTCGCCGGCGCACGCGACGCGCGAACGGCGCCGCAGCCGACCGAACCGCAACTCGCATGACGCCGCGCGCACCTGCAGCTACGGGCGCCGCCGCAGCCGTCCGCCTCGTCAGCGCGCCGGCGAAGCCGGCCGCGCTGTTCTTCCGCGGCGTGCACGTACTCGACCCGCGCACCGGCCTGGATGGCCTGCACGACGTGCTCGTTCGCGACGGCGAGATCGCCGAGATCGGGGCCGCGGGCACGATCGCGGCGCCGCTGGACGGCGTGGAGACCGTCGATGGCTACGAGCGCCATCTGTTTCCGGCGTTCGTCGACCCGCACGTGCACCTGCGCACGCCCGGCCAGGAGCACAAGGAGGATCTCCAGACCGGCACTCGCGCGGCGGCGGCCGGCGGCTATTGCGCGGTTATCGCGATGCCGAACACCGCGCCCGTGGTCGACAGCGCGCCGATCCTCGGCGCCCTGCTCGACACGGCGGCGCGCGAGGCGCGCGTGCCGGTTGGCTTCATGCCTGCGATCACGCGCGGCCTGGCCGGAAGCCAGCTCACCGACATGGCCGAGCTGCGGTCGATGGGTGCGGCCGGCTTCACCGACGACGGCAAGCCGGTCGCCGACGCGGGCGTCTTCCGGCGGGCGCTGCAATACCAGCGCCTGTGCGGCGGCGTCCTGGCGCTGCACGAGGAGGACCCGGCGCTCACGGGCGCCGGGGCGATGCACGAAGGTGAGATCAGCGCGCTGCTCGGCGTCGCCGGGATCCCGAGCGTGAGCGAGTCGACGATGATCGCGCGCGACTGCGTGCTGGCGGCATACGAAGACGCGCGGATCCATCTCCAGCACCTGTCGGCGCGCGATTCGATCGCGATCGTCGCTGCGGCGAAGGCGCGTGGCGTGCGGGTGACCTGCGAGGCCACCCCGCACCACCTGACGATGACCGACGAGGACGTGCGCGGCCTGGACACGCGGCGCAAGATGAACCCGCCGCTGCGCGGCGAGGACGACCGGCTCGCCCTCGTCGAGGGGCTGCGGACGGGCATCGTGGACTGCATCGCGACAGACCACGCACCGCACGCCCGCGACGAGAAGGAGGTTCCGTTCGAGCAGGCGCCGATGGGGACGACCGGCTTGGAGACCGCGTTTGCGGCGGTTCACACCGATCTCGTGCTGCCGGGCATCCTGCCGCTCGCGCTCGTCGTCGAGAAGCTGACGAGCGGGCTGGGTCTGATGGACCTGCTCGTCCCGAGGATCGCCGTCGGGCAGCCGGCGAACCTCGCGCTCGTCGATCTGGCGGCCGAGTGGGTCGTGGGGGAGAGCGGCTATGAGAGCCGCTCGGCGAACTGCTGTTTCGCCGGCCGGACGCTGACCGGTAAGGTGCTGCTGACGGTGGCCGCGGGGGCGGTGGCGTATCGGGAGCGTTCGATCATGCTCGTGCTGTCGTCTCAGGGCGAGAGGTTGCGATGACCGCCGGCCGCATCACTGCCTCGGCCTACGTGCTGCTCGAAGACGGCATGCGCTTCGACGGCGTCGCCTGCGGCGCGCCGGAGGCCGCTACGGGCGAGGTCGTCTTCACGACCGGCATGTCGGGCTACCAGGAGTCGGTCACCGACCCCAGCTTTGCCCATCAGATCATCACGTTCACGTACCCGCACATCGGCAACTACGGCGTCTGTGACGAGGCGATGGAGTCCGATCGCATCTGGGCGCGCGCGGTCATCATGCGCGCCGCGATGAACACCGAGGACGCGCCGGGCGCCGAGCGCGGCTGGCTTGACTGGCTGACGGACTGCGGCATCCCGGCGATCAGCGATGTCGACACGCGTGCGCTCGTGCGCCACATCCGCGACGCCGGCTCGATGCGCGGCGGGGTCTTCCCGGCGAGCGTGAGCGAGGCGCAGGCGCGCGAGCGGATCGCGGCGGAGCCCTCGATGCAAGGGCTCGATCTTGCGCGCGTCGTGACGCCCGAGCGGCTGACGATCCACGGTTCCGGCGTCGCTGGGAAGATCGCCGTGATCGATACCGGCATCAAGCGCTCGATCGTGCGCAACCTCGTCCAGCGGGGGGTGACCGTGCAGCTGTACCCCTGCAGCGTCAGCTCCGCCCAGTTGCTGGCCGGCGACGCCGACCTGTTCTTCCTCGCCAACGGTCCCGGCGACCCCGCCGCGCTCGGCCACATCGTCGACACGGTTCGCGAGCTGGTCGGCAAGCGGCCGGTATGGGGGATCTGCCTCGGCCACCAGCTGCTCTGCCAGGCCGTCGGCCTGAGCACGTACAAGCTGCCCTTCGGCCACCGCGGCGCCAACCACCCGGTCAAGGACCTGCGCACAGGCCAGATCGAGATCACGTCCCAGAACCACGGCTTCGCCGTTACCCCGCCGGGCGGCGCGAAACGGATGGACACAACCGAGCCGGTGCGCTGGGAAACGGACTTCGGCGCCGCGGAGCTGACGCACGTCAACCTCTATGACGGCACGGTCGAGGGCCTGACGCTGCTCGACGTCCCGGCCTCGACGGTCCAGTACCACCCCGAGGCCGGCCCGGGCCCGAACGACTCGCTCTACCTCTTCGATCGCTTCGTCGCCCATGCCACGGCGTAACGACCTGCAGCGCATCCTCATCCTCGGCTCGGGCCCGATCGTCATCGGCCAGGCGGCCGAGTTCGACTACTCGGGCGTGCAAGCCTGCAAGGTCCTGCGCGAGGAGGGCTACGAGGTCGTGCTCGTCAACTCCAACCCCGCCACGATCATGACCGACCCCGAGTTCGCGGACGCGACCTACGTCGAGCCGCTGCTCGCCGGCCCGGTCGCGCAGGTCATCGCCCGCGAGAAGCCCGATGCGCTGCTGCCGACGCTCGGCGGGCAGACGGCCCTGAACCTCGCCAAGGAGCTGCATGAGAACGGGACGCTTGCCCAGCACGGCGTCGAGCTCATCGGGGCGAACTACGGCGCGATCTGCCGCGCCGAGGACCGCGGCCAGTTCCGCACGACGATGGAGCACGCCGGCCTGCGGATGCCGCGCAGCGCGATTGCCACGAACGTCGATCAGGCCGAGGACGCGCTGATCGACATCGGCCTGCCGATCATCGTGCGCCCGGCGTACACGCTCGGCGGGCGCGGCGGCGGGATCGCGCGCACGCCCGAGGAGTTCCGCGAGATCGTGCGCGGGGGCCTGGGGGCGTCGCCGATCGGTCAGGTGCTGCTCGACGAGTCGGTCCTGGGATGGGGCGAGTTCGAGCTTGAGGTCATGCGCGACGGCAACGACAACTGCGTCGTCGTCTGCTCAATCGAGAACGTCGACCCGATGGGCGTCCACACCGGCGACAGCGTCACGGTCGCACCCCAGCAGACGCTGCCGGACCGTCTGTATCAACGTCTTCGTGACCAGGCGTTCACAGTTATCCGTGCGGTTGGGGTTGAGACTGGGGGCTCCAACGTCCAGTTCGCGGTCAATCCCGAGACCGAGGAGATCATGGTCATCGAGATGAACCCGCGCGTGTCGCGCTCGTCGGCGCTGGCCTCCAAGGCAACGGGCTTCCCGATCGCGAAGATCGCGGCGCGACTGGCGGTCGGCTACGCGCTCGAGGAGATCGACAACGACATCACGCGGCTGACGCCGGCCTCGTTCGAGCCGACGATCGACTACGTCGTCGTGAAATGGCCGCGCTTCGCCTTTGAGAAGTTCTCCGGCGTTGACGAGCGCCTGAGCACGCACATGAAGTCCGTCGGCGAGGCGATGGCGATCGGCCGCACGTTCCAGCAGGCGTTCGCCAAGGCGATGCGCAGCCGCGAGCTCGACGCGGTCCCAGACCTCGAGGGTCCGCCGGAGCAACTGCTCGCGCGCCTGGAGATGCCGGGGCCCGACCGCTACGACATCCTGCTCGCGGCCTTCCGGGCCGGCGCCGAGCCGGAGGAGGTCAACCGCCGGACGCACATCGACCTCTGGTTCCTGCGCGAGCTTCGGGCGCTCGCGCTGCACCCGGAGCTTCCCTTCACCGGTGCGCGCGGCTATCGCGCCGTCGATACGTGCGCCGCCGAGTTCGCGGCCGAGACGCCGTACTTCTATTCAGGGTGGGAGCGGTTCGGAGCCAGCGAACGCGCGGCCGACCACGAGGTCCGCCGCGGCGACAGGCCGAGCGTCGTCATCCTCGGCGCCGGACCCAACCGGATCGGGCAGGGGATCGAGTTCGACTACTGCTGCGTCCACGCCGCGATGACCGTCCGCGCCTCGGGCCGCGACGCCGTGATGATCAACTGCAACCCCGAGACGGTGTCGACGGACTACGACACGTCCGATCGCCTGTACTTCGAGCCGCTGACGCTCGAGGACGTGCTCGGCGTGATGGAGATCGAGCAGCCCGAGGGCGTGATCGTGCAGTTCGGCGGACAGACGCCGCTGAAGCTCGCGGCCGGCCTGCAGGCAGCCGGCGTGCCGATCCTCGGCACGAGCGTGGATGCGATCGACCTCGCCGAGGACCGCGGCCGTTTCAGCGCGCTGCTGCATCGGCTCGGCTACGAGGCGCCGCCGTACGCGACGGCCGACGGGGTGCAAGAGGCGCTGGCGGCGTCGGCACGCGTGGGCTTTCCGCTGCTCGTGCGACCGAGCTACGTTCTCGGCGGGCGGGCGATGGAGATCGTCTATTCGAACGAGGGGCTTGCCGAATACCTGCAGCGCACCGGCAACGGCCGGCAGCGCGAGATCTTCCTCGACCGCTTCCTGGAGAATGCGATCGAGGTCGACGTCGACGCGCTCTGCGACGGCGAGCACGTCTGGATCGGCGGGATCATGCAGCACGTCGAGGAGGCCGGGATCCACTCCGGCGACAGCGCGTGCGTCCTGCCGCCGCATTCGCTCGGGCCCGAGATGCTCGACGAGATCCGCGAGCAGACGCGCGGCATCGCGCTCGGCCTCGGCACGGTCGGGCTCATCAACATCCAGTACGCCGTCACGCTGGACGGGCGCCTGTTCGTCATCGAGGCCAACCCGAGGGCGTCGCGGACGGTGCCGTTCGTCTCCAAGGCGATCGGGGTGCCGCTGGCAAAGATGGCCTGCCGGATCATGCTGGGCGAGAAGCTCGACGACCTCGGCCTGCCGTCCGAGGCAATGCCAACCGATCACGTGTCCGTCAAGGAGGCGGTGCTGCCGTTCGACCGCTTCGCCGGTTCCGACGCCATCCTCGGTCCGGAGATGCGATCGACCGGCGAGGTCATGGGGATCGCGCGCGACTTTCCGACGGCCTTCGCCAAGGCTCAGGCCGCGGCGGGCGCGCGGCTGCCACGCGCGGGCACGGTCTTCATCACGGTCACCGACGGCGACAAGCCGGGCGCCTACGCCATCGCCGCGCTCCTGCAGGACGCCGGCTTCCGGATCGTAGCGACCGCCGGTACCGCGCAAGCGATCCGCGGGATGGGTTGCCGCATCGATGCCGTGCTGCAGAAGGTCGGGGACGGCTCCCCGAACGTCGTCGACCGGATCGAGGCCGGCGAGATCGACCTCGTCATCAACACTCCGACGGGCTCGGGCGCACGGTCGGACGGATGGGAGATCCGGCGCGCTGCCGTGGCGCGTGGGATCCCCTGCATCACGACGCTCTCGGGCGGTCATGCCGCGGCCCGCGCGATCTCGGCGGCTCGCAGCGGCGCGCCACAGGTGCTGTCGCTGCAGGAGATCCACCGCGACCGCGCGACGGTGCGATACGCGACCTAGTGGTCCGTCCTGCAAGTCCACACCGTTTGGGTCGGCCGTCCAAACGCGCACGGGCTTACAGGACGAGCCACTACGCATTGACTCCTCGTCGGAATGGCCCGGGTATCCTCCGAAATACGCCAAAAATCTGCTATACGGCGACGCAAGCCTTGGCGCCGTTCGTGGGCCCGGGCATATGCGATCCGACTCCTGGAGTACCCGTTGCCGCGGAAACGAAATCCCTGCAAATTGCGGAAACACCTTCGACCAGCGTGAAGCTATCTCAAGCTGAGGTCGAGGTCGACCTGAATTCCGCTGATTCCCCCGGATTGAGCTTGCGGCGCAGTTGTGAAGATGTAAGTATCGCGCCGTCCGATGCCGCCGTCGCCCAACACCGCCAGCAAGCCGTCGGCGGCCCCCGAGCGCTCCCTGACGCAGCGTCTTGATGCTCTGGAGCGCGCGAACAAGGTCCGAATTCAACGCGCCGAGCTCAAGCGCGATCTGAAGGGCGGACGCGTCTCGATCCACATGCTGCTGCTCGAGCCGCCCGAGTACGTCGCGACGGCGAAGGTCTTCGACATGCTGCTCGCAGTGCCGAAGTACGGACGCGTGAAGGTCAACAAGGTCCTCACGCAGTGCCGGATCTCGCCGAGCAAGACGATCGGCGGGCTGTCCGAGCGCCAGCGCGACGAGCTCGTCAAGCTCCTGCATCGCTAGAAGGCCGCCCGGCCATGGCGCGCGCGGTCGTCATCACCGGGCCGTCCGGCGTCGGCAAGGGCACCCTGATCCGCCTGCTGCGCGAGCGCATGCCGGAGTTGCAGCTGTCGGTGTCGGCGACGACGCGCCTGCCGCGCGCAGGCGAGACGCAGGGCGTGGACTACCACTTCCTCTCGCCCGAGCAGTTCGAAGGGCACGTCCAGGCCGGCGACTTCGTCGAGCACGCCGACTACGCCGGGGCGCGCTACGGCACGCTGCGCTCCGAGCTCGCGACGCGCATGGCATCGGGCGCGCCCGTCGTCCTGGAGATCGAGGTCGAGGGCGCGCGCCAGGTGCGCGAGACGATGCCCGAAGCGGTGCAGGTCTTCATCGCGCCGCCGTCGCGCGAGGCGCTGCGCCTGCGCCTGGAAGGTCGCGGCTTGGATGACCCCGAGCAGATCCGCGCGCGCCTGCGCACCGCCGATCGCGAGCTCGAAGCCAGGGACGAGTTCGCCCACGTTGTCGTCAACGATCGCCTGGAGGACGCCGCCGGCGAGCTTTTCGCGGTCGTGCGCGACGCGACCGCCGCGCCGTGACGGTCGCCGCGGGGTCGACCGCTACCCTTACGCGCATGATCTCTCCCCGCATCGACCGCCTCCTGGAGAACGTCGACTCCAACTACGCCTCCGTTCTCGTCGCGGCCAAGCGCGCCCGGCAGATCAACTCCTACTACCACAACCTCGGCGAGGGCACGTTCGACGAGTTCCCGCCCCCGATGGTCGACACCGGTTCGAAGAACTACCTCACGATCGCGCTCGAGGAAGTCGCCGCCGGCAAGATCAAGTACCAGTACCGCTAGTCCGCGGTACGGTCAGCCGCCATGGCCCGGATCCTGCTCGGCGTCAGCGGCGGGATCGCGGCCTACAAGGCGCTCGAGCTCGTGCGCCTGGCGACTGCGGCCGGGCACGCTGTGCGAGTTATCCAGACGCCCACCAGCCAGCGGTTCGTCGGCACCGCTTCGTTCGCCGCCCTTACCGGCGCGCCCGTGCTCACCGGCGAGTTCGAGCGTGACCCCGCGCGCGGTGCCTTTCCCGACCAGCAGCCGCCCGAGCACGACCCGCTTGGCCATCTTGAGCTCGTTCGCAACGCGGACGTCTTCGCGATCGCCCCGGCTTCGGCGAACACGATCGCCAAGCTCGCGACGGGTCTGGCCGACAACCTCCTGACGAGCTCCGCGCTGGCAGCCCCCTGCCCGCTGCTCGTCGCGCCGGCGATGAACAACCACATGTGGGAGCACCCGGCGACGCAGGCAAACGTCGCGACGCTGCGCGCGCGCGGCGTCACCGTGCTCGAGCCGGGCATCGGGCGCCTGGCGTCCAAGGACGAGGCGGGACCGGGACGGTTGCCCGAGCCGGCTGATCTGCTCGCTGCGATCGAGGCGCTCATGCGACGCGCCCCCGAAGTTCCGTCGCACCTCGTCGGCCTGCGGGTGCTCGTCAGCGCCGGCGGCACCCGCGAGCCGATCGACGCCGTGCGCTTCGTGGGCAACCGCTCGTCGGGCCGGATGGGCTTCGCGCTGGCCAGCGAGGCCGCCGCGCTGGGCGCCGCGGTCACCGTCGTGGCAGCCAACGTCGCGCTGGCGCGCGACCCGCGCGTGCGCTACGTCGATGTCGAGACGGCCGCGCAACTGCAGGACGCGTGCGCCGCCGCCTTCGAGGACGCCGACATCCTGCTGATGGCCGCCGCCGTCGCCGACTTCCGCCCGGCACGCAGCTTTGCCGGCAAGCTCAAGAAGGCCGGCGAGGAGCGCATGCGCGTCGAGCTCGAGCGCACGCCGGACATCCTCAGCGGCTTGGCCGCCGCCCGCCGGCCCGATCAGACGCTCGTCGGATTCGCCGCCGAGCACGGCGAGGGTGCCCTGCATCACGGCCGCGAGAAGCTCGCGCGCAAGGGGCTGGATGCCGTCGTCGTCAACGACGTCTCGCGCGCCGACATCGGCTTCGACACGCGCGACAACGAGGTGACGATCCTCACCTCGGCGGGCGCGTCGCACATCGCGCGCGCCTCCAAGCACGAGATCGCCCGCGCGGTGCTCGACGCGGTCATCGCGCTGCGCGCTCAGACCGGCGAGCCGGAGACGACCGGCCCGGCGGCGTAGCGGTTCATCGATCCCTTGCGCGAGCCCGTCGCGCCCGTTCGCACGGGCTGCGAGGATGGTCGGGATGAAACGCACGGGAACCGAACACCGGCTCACCGACGCCGAGGTGGAGGCGGCGATCGCGTTGGCGCGCCGCGTGGCGGCGAACACGGCGCGCGCAGCCGAGGTGCGCAGCGAGGTTCTCTATCACCTCATCATCGCGGTTCTCGCCGGCGGCCACGCGCTCATCGAGGACCTGCCGGGCGTCGGCAAGACGACGCTCGCTCGCGCGCTCGCGCGCTCGCTGGACCTCGAGTTCGCTCGCATCCAGTGCACCGCCGACCTGCTGCCGGCGGACGTCGTCGGCACGAGCGTCTTCAACCAGCGCGAGAGCCGCTTCGAGTTTCGTCCCGGGCCGATCTTTGCCAACGTCGTGCTCGTCGACGAGATCAACCGCGCCTCGCCAAAGACGCAGTCGGGCCTGCTCGAATGCATGCAGGAGCGGCGCGTGACCGTCGACGTCCACACGCACGAGCTCGCGCGGCCGTTTCTCGTGCTCGCCACACAGAATCCGATCGAGTACGAGGGGACCTATCCGCTGCCCGAGGCGCAGGTCGACCGCTTCATGGTGCGCCTTTCGCTCGGCTATCCCGATCCGGCCGGCGAGGCCGGCATGCTCGCGACCCACGAAGCCGGAGATCGCGTCGCGGAGCTCGAGGCCGTCGCCGACGCGGCCGACGTGCTCGCGGCCCAGGATGCCGTCGGGCGCGTGCGCGCATCCGCGGCGCTGCGTCACTACATCGTCGCGCTGCTCGGCCGCACGCGCGCTGACCCGCGCGTCGAGCTCGGTGCGAGCCCGCGCGCGGGCCTGCTGCTGCTGCGCGCGGCGAAGGCCCGCGCGTTGCTGGCCGGGCGCGACCACGCGCTGCCCGACGACGTGCAGCGGATGGTCGAGCCGGTGCTCGCGCACCGGATCGTGCTCGCGCCCGACGCCTTCGACGCGACCGGCGAGCAGGTCGTGGCGGCCGCCGTGGCTGACACGCCCGCCTTGTAGGCCGATGATGTGAGACGGGCGCTGGCAATCGGGCTGCTCGCGCTGGCGACCGGGCTGACCGCGGCGCTGTTCGACGCCGAGCCGCTGTGGGTGCCGGCAGTCATGCTGCTGGTGCTCGCGGGCGCGTCCGCGGCCTGGGTCGCGCTCGCTTGCAACGGGGTGCAGGTGCAGCGCGCGCTCGCCGTACGCAGGGTCATGGAGGACGATCCGGTGAGCATCGTGCTGACGGTCCGCGCGGGCCGGATCGCGCTGCCGGCGTCGCGCCTCGTCGACCCGCTGCTGGCCGACGCCGCGCCAGTACGTGCCGGCCGCCGCGGCGCGCGGATCCGCATCGAGGCGCGCTTCAGCCGCCGCGGGCGCCGGCGGCTCGCTCTCCCGCGCCTGCTGATCTGCGATCCGCTCGGCCTCGCGACGCGGGCCGTCACCGCCGCGCCGTCGGCCGGTAGCGACGAGCTGCTCGTGCTGCCGCGCATCGAGCCGATCACCCGCGCGAGCGCCGGCACCGAGACCGGCATCGCGCGGCGCGGACGCTCGGCCATGGGCGCAGAGATCGAGATCGACGGGATCCGGCCGCTGCGCGATGGAACTCCGGCGTCGCGGATCTTCTGGCCCGCAGTCGCGCGCGGCGCCGATCCGCAGGAGCGCTACCTCGCCACCGGCAGCGACAGCCAGCCGGTCATCGTGCTGGATCCGTGCGGCGCCGCGAACGAGGAGCAGCTCGACGCGGCGGTGCGCGCGACGGCGTCGCTCGCGCGGGCGCTGGCGACCTCCGGCGGCTGCGGGGTCCTGCTGCCGGGCGATCGCAGGCCGACCGAGCTGTCGGAGAGGCTCGCCGGCTGGGCGCAGCTACACGCGCGGCTCGCACTCGTCGAGTCAACGCACGGGCCGTCGCTGGCTTGCGTCGCCCAGCGCAGCGGCCCGATCATCTTCGTCAGCGCCCGGATGCGCACGCGGCTGCCGCCGGCGTTGGGTTTCGGGCACGGCGCCGCGCGCGTGCTCGTGGTCCCCGGCCGCTTGGCCTCCATGCACGCCGCGTTCGCCGTCGCCGGCTGCAGCGGCTACGTGCTCGGCGGGCAGACACTGCGCGTCCGGCGCGGCGAAGCATCGCGCGCCGGCGCCCCGCGAAGGAGATCCGCATGAGTGCGCGCGCGGGAATCTGGCCCGCTCGCCGGCCGGCACGCCCGCAGCAGCGCTGCAAGGAGCTCCTGCCCGCGCACATCGCGCGGCTGCTGGCGTTCACGGGGCTCGCGAGCTTCGGCGCGCTGCACTGGGGGCGCCTCGTCCAGCCCAACGCAAGCGCCGGGTTGCTCGTAGCGCTCGGCGCGAGCGTCGCAGGTGCCGCTGTCCTGCTCGTGGTCGCGCGGCGCCGCCCGTCGGCGCGGATCCGCGCGGCGGCGATGCTGCTCGTCGGCGCGGTCCTGCTCGTCGTCGCGTTCGCTGCCGCCGGGGTGGCGCCCCGGTTGCTCTTGGACCCGTACGCCTGGAAGGACCTCGGCACGGGAATCGGCCATGGCCTCGGCGCCGTGCCATCGCTGCTGGTGCCGTACTCGGGTGCGGACGAGTGGACGCGCAGCGTGATCGTCGCCGGCGGCGCCGCGCTCATCGGCGGCGCAGCGCTGCTGGCGTTCGCGCTGCGCCGCGACGGCGCCGTCGGCTATCCGCTCGCGGCGGCGATCGCCCTCGCGACGCTGTATGCGGTGGCGATCATCCAGCGCCGCGCCGACCGGCCGTTCCTCGCCGGCGCCGTCTTCGCGCTGACGCTCGCGCTGTTTCTGTGGCTCGAGCGCGTCGAGCGCCGAAACGCCGGGATGGCCGCCGCCGGCGTCGTGACGGCCGTCTTGATCGCGCTTGTGGTCGCGCCGAGGATCGACGCGGCCCACCCGCTGCTCAACTACGAGCAGATCGCGCAGTCGCTGAGCCGGTCGGCGACGACCCAGTACGACTGGAATCACCGCTACGGGCCGCTGAGCTGGCCGCGCGACGGACGCGAGGTGCTGCGTGTGCGGGCGCCGATGCGCGCATACTGGAAGGCCGTCAACCTCGTCGGCTTCGACGGAACCCGCTGGGTGCAGAGCGCCGAGCGCAACCAGCGCTCGATCGTCCCGCCGAGCCCCGAGAGCGGCTGGCTGGAGAGGATCCACGTGACGCTCCGCGCGCTGCGCTCGTCGCAGTTCGTCGCGGCCGGGACGACGCTGCGGATCGACGATCCTCCGACCCCGTCTGTGCGCAGCGCACCGGGTCAGTTTGAGACCTCCGGCCAGCCGCTGCGCCGAGGCCAGGCCTATGGCGCCGAGGTGTACGTCCCGCGCCCGAGCGCGGCCCAAATGCGCGCCGCCGGAACCGCCTATCCGACGGAGCTGAACGCCGACTACCGCTTCATCGGGCTTGCGCCCGTCCCGCCCGCCAACGAACGGCGCTTTGCCATCGCGTTCTGGGGCCAGCACGTTGCCCGGGACGCTACGACCCAGCGCGACGAGTCCCTGCGCGGCTCACCGTACGCGGACACGTACAAGCTCGCGCGACGCCTGCGGGCGCGGTCGGCCAACCCGTACGAGTACATGCGCGCGATCGAGCGCTACCTGCGGCGCGACTTCGGCTACACCGAGCGCCCGCGGCCGAGCGCGGTTCCACTTGCGGCCTTCCTCTTGCGCGACCACGCCGGCTACTGCCAGCAGTTCTCCGGCGCGATGGCGCTGCTGCTGCGCATGGGCGGCGTTCCGGCACGCGTCGCCGCCGGGTTCTCGCCCGGCGTCTTGGATGCGCAGCGACGAGAGTACGTCGTGCGCGACATCGACGCGCACTCCTGGGTCGAGGTCTACTTCCCCGGGATCGGCTGGGTGACGCGCGACCCGACCCCCGCCGTCTCGCCTGCGCGCTCGCAGACCGCGGACATCGCGGTCGCCGGCGGCGACGCGCCGGTCACGATCGGCGGCGCCGCTGACCGCGCTGCCGGCACCAACGCAGATCCTGGCCGGGCACGCGGCACGAGTGCGCGGGGCGCCAAGCGGGGCTCGCCGCTGACGACCGAGGCGATCGCAGCGGGCGCCCTGCTGCTGCTCGCGCTCGTGCTTCTGCTCGCCGTCCGCCGCGGGCGCCGTGGATGGACCAACGACGAGGACATCGCCGAGCTGCGCACGGCTCTGGAGCGCAGCGGGCGCGCACGGCAGCCGCAGCTGACGCTCGACGTGCTCGCGCAGCGCTTCGCCGGAACCCCGGCCGAGGGCTACGCGCGCCGGCTGGCCGCCGAGCGCTACGGCTATGGCGCAGAGCGACCCTCGCGCGCGCAGCGCGCGGGCCTGCGCCGCGAGCTGGCCGCGGGCCTCGGCCTGCGCGGCCACCTGCGCGCCTGGTGGGCGCTTCCGCCGCGCACTCGGCGAAGGTAGCGCCGGCGCCGCCCTCGGCAGTCGATCGGCGGCGGTCCCGCGTATCCTCGGAGGATGATGTCACCCGACGACGTCTACGAGCTCTTTCAGAACGGCACACGGCTGCTGGAGGAGCGCGACTTTCACGCTGCCGCCGTTCCGCTGCGGCGCGCTCGCGACCTCGAGCCCGACAAGGCGTCGATCCGCGAGGCTCTCGGCCGCGCGCTGTTCGGCTCCCAGCGCTACGCGGAGGCCGCCCGGGAGTTCGAGGCGGTCGTCGAACGGGCGCCGATCAACGACTACGCGCTGTTCTGCCTCGGTCGCTCGCTGCAGCAGCTCGGCCGCCACCAAGAGGCGCGCAAGCCGCTCGCCCTGGCGTGCTGCCTGCGCCCAGACCGCAGCGACTACCGCTTGTACCGCGATCGCTCGCGCGGGCACTAGCAGGCTGCGGACCCCCGGCCGGCGAGCAGCGCAACGGGTCGGGGACCGCCGGGGCGGTGCTATCCTCGGGCCACAGCTTTCGCACCGGCCTCGGGTCCGGTGGCCGTACCGAAAGTGGGCGCTCGCCCGCTTTTTTTGTGTCCAGAGGAGATTTCAGTGAGTACCATCCAGCGCGATATCGAGGCCCAGCTCGCCGCCAGCGAGCCCGATGTCGAGGTGCTGCTCGCCGAGGTCGTGGGCGCTTCCACGGTCCGCCTCTTCATCGACCATCCGGATGGCGTGACGCTCGCGCTGTGCGAGCGCGTCACTCACGCGCTCGGCGAGGTACGCGAGCACTACGCGCTGGAGGTCTCCTCGCCGGGCACCGAGCGCCCACTGACAAAGCCCCAGCACTTCCGCCGCTACCTGGGTCGCCGCGCGCGGGTTCGAACCCGTGATGCCGTCGACGGCCATCGATCGTTCACCGGCGAGCTCGTCGGTGCGTCGGAGAAGGAGGTGACGATCGCCGTCGACAGCGGCGTCGTCGCGATCCCGTACGCCGACATCCAGCGTTCCCACCTCATCGAGGACTAAGGAGAGGCCCACATGTCACGTGAGATCCTGGAGGCGATGACGGTTCTCGGTCGTGAGAAGGGCATCGCACCCGAGAAGCTCCGGCTTGCCCTCGAGGACGCGCTCCTGTCGGCCTACAAGAAGCAGCCCGACAGCGCGAAGTACGCGCGCGTCGAGCTCGATCCCGAGACCGCGGACTTCCGCGTCATCGAGCTGATCATCCCCGAGCGCCTGGAGGCGCATCTGATCGTGGAGACGATCGACGAGGGCACGGTCTACGACCCCGAGACGGGCGAGATGGTCGAGCCGTCCGATCCGGAGATCGACCCGGCGAAGTTCGAGGAGTACAAGGACCAGATCGACGAGCGCGACGTGACGCCCGGCGACTTCGGACGGATCGCCGCGCAGACGGCCAAGCAGGTCATCCTGCAGCGCATCCGCGAGGCCGAGCGCGACATGATGTTCGAGGAGTACCGCGACCGCGTCGGCGAGCTGATCACCGGCATCGTCCAGCAGTCCGACAGCCGTTACACGCTCGTGCAGCTGCGCGAGCGCGTCGAGGCGCTGCTGCCGAAGTCCGAGCAGGTCGACGGCGAGCGCTACGACCACTCCCAGCGCATCAAGGCCGTCATCAAGGAGGTCTCGCCCTCCACCAAGGGCCCGTCGATCATCGTCTCGCGGCGCGACCCCGAGCTCATCAAGAAGCTCTTCGAGCTCGAGGTTCCCGAGATCGCCGACGGCCTGGTCGAGATCGCCAACGTCGCGCGCGAGCCCGGCTATCGCTCGAAGATCGCGGTCGTCTCGCACGCCGACGGGGTCGATCCGGTCGGCGCGTGCGTCGGGCCGCGCGGGTCGCGCGTTCGCATGGTCGTCTCGGAGTTGCGCGGCGAGAAGATCGACATCATCCCCTACAACGACGAGCCCGCCCGCTTCGTGGCTAAAGCACTGTCACCCGCGCGCGTGCGCGAGGTGCTCGTCGACGACGACGGCAAGCAGGCGACGGTCATCGTGCCCGACGACCAGCTCTCGCTGGCGATCGGTCGCGAGGGCCAGAACGCCCGCCTCGCAGCGCGCCTGACCGGC
>DASVPU010000304.1:0-1759 GCA_036389475.1 Solirubrobacteraceae bacterium | reverse complement strand
ACGCGACGCTGTGTCAGCTGCGCGTCGACGAGCTCGATGGGCGCGCGATGCGCCACGCCTTCGCGACCTTCGCGGCCGATCACGCCGCGGCATCGATCATCCGCGCCTGGGCGTCTGCAACCGCTTCTGTAGCTACCTGGTCGACGACGAGGCGCTGCAGCGAAACCCGGTGAGCGCGGTCCCCAAGCCCAAGCAGGCGCACAGCGCGCCGCGATCAATCCGCGCTGAGAACCTCGCCGTCACGCTCTTGGCGGCGGCCGCCACGCACGATCTCAACTCCAAGGTGACCAAGCGCTGGCCCGAGCGCGACGTCGCGCTGATCGCGCTGCTGCTGTGCGTGACCGGGATCCGGTTATCCGAAGCGACCGCGCTGAACCTCCACAGCATCAGCGGCGCCGCCCGGGCCCGGCGCCTGCAGGTCACCGGCAAAGGCAAGCGCGACCGCACGATCCCGATCCAGCCCGCCCTTGAACAGCTCATCGACGCCTACCAGCACACCCGCCGCGACCGCCACGGCCACGACACCCTCAAAGACCCCACGCCCCGTTGCTGGTGCACCACGACAACACCCGGCTCACACCCAGCCGGGTGCAGTACGTCGTCCAGCAGATCTACACGCGCGGGGCTGCGCTCCGCGGTCCCGGCGGCGCGCCGTGCACGCGCCACGCCACAGCTTCGCGTCGATCGCGATCGCCTACGGAACCGATGTCATCGAGCTGCGCGACCTGCTCGGACACGCCTCGCTAGCAACGACCAGCCGCTACCTAGACGCCGAAGCCAGCCGACTGCGCGAAGCCGTCACCGCGCACCCATCACAACGCGCACTAGATCACCTCAGCACGCTCACGACACCCCTGCCGCCCCCCAAAGACGCTCCACGTCAAGGACACCGCGACCGCTGAGATCGGGCGCTATCAGGGGCTGCTTCGGCGTGGTGGCACCGGCTCCTTTGGACTGCCATGAAGGAGGGCCTCCTCGGTGGCACGCTCAGCGTGTTACCGAGGAGCGAGCTTGAGGAGGCCCGTCTTCATGTTGCACGCTGGATTGGATTTGAGTCGCAAGAAGCTCGATGTTTGCCTGCTGTCGCAGGATGGCGAGATCGTCGCGGAGTTCGCCGCGTCGCCCGATGCCGGTGGGCTGCGCGGCTTGGCGCGCCGGGTGATCGTCCACGGTCTGCCGGTGCGCGGTGTGATCGAGTCGATGACCGGGGCGCGGTTTGTGCACGACACGCTTGAGGAGCTGGGCTGGGATGTGCTGATCGCCGATGCCGCGAAGGTCAAGGGGCTGGCGCCGTTGGCGTGCAAGACCGACAAGATCGACGCGCGCGTCCTGGCGCTGCTTTCCCAGCGCGACCTGGTGCCGGAGATCTGGCTGGCGGACCCGACGATTCGTCGTGAGCGCGAGCTGGCACGCGTTCGGCTGCACTTGGTCAAGCACCGCTCGATGCTCAAAACCGCGTGCACGCGACGATGATCACGTTCGGGCATCCGTGCCCGGTCAGCGACCTGTTCGGCGTCGCCGGCCGCCAGCTGCTAGATCGCTTGGAGATCGCTGAGCCGTGGCGGTCGACCGTCGACACGAGCCTCGTGTTGATGGACGACCTCGAGGCGCAGATCGGCCAGATCAACAAGCAGCTGCGCGCGCTCAGTCCCGAGCATCGCTACATGCCGTTGCTGATGACGGTCCCCGGGATCGGGTTCGTGCTGGCCTACACGATCGCCGCGAAGATCGGCGACATCACCCGCTTTTCGAGCGCGCA
>DASVPU010000303.1:0-12752 GCA_036389475.1 Solirubrobacteraceae bacterium | reverse complement strand
GCGGGCGGCAGTGACCACAGCACCGAGGCCTGCCCCGACGCGATCGCACCCGCGCCGAGGCGGGCGTCGCTTGTCGTCGTGCTCATGACGCTCAGGCCGCCGTCTTGTCGTTCGCCTGGCTGCGGCCCTCAGAGCGAATCGATTCCGCCCGATAGGACTGGCCCGAGCGACCGTCCATCTCCCACGCCTGCGAGGTCATGCCCTCGACGCGGACCATCTCGCCCTGACCAACCTTCGGGTCCCCCGCGACCGCCACACGGATGATCTCCGCGTCCCCATCACCCAACGCAACCAGCTGCACGCGCCACAACACCTCCCGATTGGCGTCCGTGCGCCGCGCCCACGCCTCACGCGGCTTGCCCTCCTCGAACTGACGCAACTCCTCAGCCCGCGCCACCACCAGGAACTTCAACCGCGACGTATCAATCGGAAACCGCATAACCACCACTCCTTCTCAAAGATTCACAGGCATCTGAGAAACAGCAGCCAGCCAGGCGGCGGGCGAGCCAGACACGCCAGCAGCAGATCGCATCCACCAGCACCCATCCACGCGACCAGCCAAGCCATCGCAGCGGGCATCGATGCGACCAGGATGCGACCACGAACCGCGTGCAACCCACGGAAGCCGCATGAAGCCCAGTCCAAACCTCCGGCCCGGCAGCGATCCGGAAACGCCGCGTTTACACGGGCTTTCAGGCGATGAGCGGCAACCGTGCGAAGCGGACGACGGGGCTCGAACCCGCGACCTTCGGCTTGGGAAGCCAACGCTCTACCAACTGAGCTACGTCCGCGCTGCGACGCAATTCTACGGCGAACGCGGCAGGGCGTCAGGCGAGTGAATCGACCGGCTGCCGGCACACCGGCGCCAAGGTAGCCCGGTTCGCGGCTCTACGCTTTGGTGCATGAAGCGCTTGCTCGTCCCAGGTCTCGCGGCGATCATCGCCGCCGCCGTAATCGGGCTGCTCGCCTACGGCCTCGTCTCCAAGAGCGAGGACACGTCGATCGAGCAGGCGGTCGCTCGCGGGCAGCGGCCAGCGGCGCCGAGTCTGAAGCTGCCGGTGCTCGGCGGTGGCGGGACCCACTCGATAGCCGATCTGCGCGGGAAGGTCGTCGTGCTCAACTTCTGGGCGTCCTGGTGCGTCCCGTGCAAGGCCGAAGCACCGATGCTCGACAAGGCACAGCAGCGCTTGCAGCAGACGGGCGCCGGGACGGTCGTCGGCGTCACCTACGACGACTCCACGCCCGACGCGCTGCAGTTCGTGCGCGACCACAAGCTCAGCTACCCGAACGTGCGCGACGTGGGGACCAAGCTCGCCAGCCGCTACGGCACCCACCAGGTCCCGGAGACGTTCGTCATCGATGCGCAGGGCCGGATCGTGGACCTGCATCGCGGGCAGATCGATCAGGCGTTCATCGATCGCGCGCTCGGCCGGGCTATCGGATGAGGCGCGCCGCACTCCTCGCGGCGATGACCATCGCGCTGCTGGGCCCCCCGGCAAGCGCGCTGGCCGCCGCGAAGGCCGACCTCGTCGACATCGAAGACGAGGTCATGTGCGTCACGTGCAAGATCCCGCTGAACGTCGCCGAGGGCCCGCAGCCCAACCGCCAGCGCGAGTTCATCCGCGGGCTGATCGCGCAGGGCAAGACGAAGCAGCAGATCAAGGCGGCACTGGTGAGGGAGTACGGCCCGAACGTCCTCGCCCTCCCCGAGCAGGACGGCTTCGGCATGACCGCATACGCGATCCCCCTGGCGCTGCTCGCACTGCTCGCCGCGGGCCTGGCGCTGCTGATCGTGCTCTGGCGTCGCCGCGGCGGGCCAGTGGCGCGCGAAGCCGACGACGCCCCGCTCCTCAACGACGACGACGCCCACCGCCTCGACGAGGACCTCGCGCGCTACGAGGTCACATCGACTCGGGCGCGCTGACCCCGAGCAGCTGTAACGCTCGCGCGATCGTGCGCTGGGACGCCACGGACAACCGCAGCCTGAACGGCCGCACCGCGTCCGCGGCCTTCAAGACCGGGCAGTCGTCGTAGAAGCGCGTGTAGACCTGCGCCAGCTCCAGCGCGTACGCCGCGATGCGATGCGGCGCGCGACGCTCGGTCGCCTCGGCCACGATGTCGGGAAACGCCAGCAGCTTCATCACCAACGCGCGCTCGGCCGGCTCGAGCTCGTGCTCCACGGCCGATGGGTCGGACAGCGCCGCCTCGATCTCGCCGCGCGCAGCCTTGCGCAGAACCGAGACGATCCGCGCGTGCGCGTACTGCACGTAGTACACCGGGTTCTCCTTGGACTGAGCGACCGCGAGGTCCAGGTCGAGATCCAGCGGGGTGTCGTGCGAGCGCTGCAGCATGAGGAAGCGCACGGCGTCGACGCCGATCTTCTCCACCAGCTCGTCGAGCTTGACGAACTCGCCGCGGCGCTTGGACATTCCCGTCCGCTCGCCGCGCTCGATGAGGTTGACGAACTGGATGATCGGCACCTCGAGCGTACCCTCGTCATGCCCCCAGGCCGAGGGCATCGACTTCATCCGCGGGACGTAGCCATGATGGTCGGCGCCGAGCACGTAGATCAGCCGGTCAAACCCGCGCGCGCGCTTGTCGAGGTAGTACGCGAGATCCGACGTGAAGTACGTGTGCTCTCCGGTAGAGCGCTCGAGCACCCGATCTCGGTCGTCGCCGTGTGCGGTCGTCCGCCACCACAGCGCGCCCTCGCTGTGATAGGTCTCGCCGCGCTCGTCGAGCTGCTCGAGCGCGGTCGCAACGGGCGTCGGCTCACCCTCATGCAGAGAAGCCTCAGAGAACCATACGTCGAAGTCGATGTGCATCGCGTGCATCGACGCTTGGATCTTCTGCAGCAGCAGTATCACGCCGCGCTCGCCGACGACCTCAACCGGATCGGTGCCTGCGTTCGGGATGCGCCGCGCGAGCTCGAAGACGTACTCGCCCTGATAGCCGTCCTCGGCAACCTCATCGCCGCGCGCACGAGCCGCGATCGACTCGCCCAGGCGCCGGATCTGGCCGCCGACATCGTTGATGTAGTACTCGCGGCTGACCTCGTGGCCCTGGAACTCCAGCAGCCGCGCGAGCGAATCGCCGTAGGACGCGTGGCGGCCGCTCGCCGCGGTCAGCGGGCCGGTCGGGTTTGCGGAGACGAACTCGACGTTCACCCGCTCCCTGGGATCGGCGCCGCCGCCGCCGAACTGGCTGCCGGCCGCGAGCACATGCCCCAGCGCGGCCGCGCACCACGCATCGGACAGGAACAGGTTCAGGAAGCCGGGCCCCGCGACCTCTACGCGATCGAGTGCCGGTCCCAACCGCGAGTGCAGCTCCTCGGCGAGCCGTGCCGCCACGTCGCGCGGCGGCTCGCCGGCGACCGGCGCGAGCAGCATCGCCGCGTTCGTCGCGTAGTCGCCGAAGCCGGCCTGCTTCGGACGCTCGAGCGTGGGCGCGACCCGCAGCGCCCCGTTGCCGCCGGCGACGGCGCCCGCGGCGGCCTGCACGGCATCACGCAGTTGGGAGAGTGGTCCTTCCATGACTGCCAGCGTAGATGAACCCCATCGGAGAGCCTCAGCGCATGACACGCGACATCCACTACTTCGCCTACGGCACCCTGCAGCAGGGATTGTCCAACTATGCCGACATGACCGACGTGCTCGGTGAACCCGTAGGTCGCTTTCGCACCGTCGAGCCGTTCGCCGTGGTCGTCCCGCACGAGCCGGGCTGCGCCAATCCGGGATGCAACCTGCTGCACCGCATGGCGACGCTGGTACCTGAGGTCGGGTCGCTGCGCGTCGAGGGCGACGTCTATCGCGTCGATGCCGGCGGGCTGCGCGTCATCGACCGGCTCGAGAACTACGACGGCGAGCAGGGAACGGGCCCGTATGTTCGGCGCGATATCGAGCTCGTGTCGATCGACGGCTCGACGCAACTGATGGCGAAGGCCTATCGCGTGCGCGATCCGGATCGCTGGCGCGCGCTGGTCCAGATCGGCCGAGCCGACGCTGTGGCTCGCTACACGGCCGACATGGCGATCTCGACGCCCAAGGACTGCTGCGTGCGCGAACCCGGACACGCCGGAGCACACGACACGATCGACCCCCTGCGCGTGGTCGCCTGAAGCATTCAGTAGTGGTAGGGCTCGCCGGCCAGGATCTTGTGGCCGCGGTAGAGCTGCTCGAGCAGGACGACCCGCGCGAGCTGGTGAGGCAGCGTCAGCGGGCCGAGCGAGAAGCGGTGGTCGACCTCGTCGAGCTGCAAGCCCAGCGGGCCGCCGATGACGAAGCAGACGTCGCGACCTGCCTGGCGGCGATCCTCGAGGAAGCGGCTGAAGGAGAGCGAATCGAACTGCTCACCCTCGCGATCGAGCAGCGACACGAACGCGTGCCCCGGAATGCGCCCCGTGACGCGCTCCTCCTGACGGACCTCGATCATCTCGACGCGAGCGTGGCGGGAAAGCAGCTTGAGGTAGTGCTGCACGTCGTCGACGTAAGGCGGGCGCAGCCGTCCGACTGCGAGGACGAGGAGCCGCACGCTGCGATACTAATTCTCCGATGGCCGACGACGACGAGCCCGAGCGCCACATCAACATCCATTTCTCCCCGGAGATCATGGCCGGCGTGTACGCGAACTTCGCCAACGTCTCGTTCTCGGATTACGAGTTCACGATCACGTTCGCCCGCGTCGATCACGAGATCGACGGCGACGAGATCCCGGGGGTCGTCGTGTCGCGGGTGAACCTGTCGCCGAAGTTCATGCGCGAGCTTGCCGACGCGCTGGAAGATTCCTACTCGAAGTACCGCACGCGCGAGGGCATCAAGAACCTGCCCGAGTTCGGCGGCGACAGTCCGGCGACCCCCGGCGACGACTAGCCCGAGAGGGCCGTGGCGCTCGAGTTGTCAAAGGGTTAAACCGGCTTGCGCATGGCGCGCGGCTGCGCCAGCATCATCGGCCATGACCGGACTCCACCCCGAGATTCGCGAGCTGATCGAGGCCGCGGCCGCCCACGGCGTCGGAATGGACGACATCGAACATGGGCTGCTCGACCCTGCCCAGCTCCCGCCCGACGAGCACGACGCACTCTGGCTGTACGCCTTCGGGTGCTGTGATTTCCCCAACCGCCGAACGATCCCGATCATCGCCGGCTGACGCCGGATCCGCCTCGGGCGCGCGAGGCACACTCCTACGTCATCAGCGCGCGCCGTAGGCGCACGACCTTGCACGAGGCAAGGTCGTGCGCCTCGGTGTGCCTGCTCAGCCGTGCGCCAGCGCGGGCTCGGCTGCCGCGGCCACGCCCGCCGCGCGGCTGCTAGAGGTCAACAGAACGGAGCAGATCATCGAGCCGACGACGAAGATCCCGGCCGCCCAGAAGAAGGCGGTCGTGTAGCCGTGCACCGCGGCCTGTGCCACGAGCGAGGGATCCGCCCGGCCCGCCGCCCCGGCGAGATCGCTGCTCACGGCCGTCGCGGCCAACGTGCTCAGCAGCGCGGTGCCGATCGAGCCGCCGATCTGCTGCATCGTGTTGACCATCGCGGATGCGACGCCGGCGTCGCTGGGCTGCACGCCGAACGTGGCGGTCGCCATCGCTGAGCTGAAGACGAGCCCCAGCCCGGCGCCGACGATCATGATGCCGGGCAGCACGTGGCTGGCGTACCCCGTGTCGACGCCGACGGTGGTCAGGGTCAGCATGCCCGCCGCTGCGATCAGCATGCCGCCGCCGATCAGCGGCCGCGGACCGATCCGGGGCAGCAGCTTCGTCGATGCGCTCGTCGCGCTGACGATGATCGAGAACGTCATCGGCAGAAAGGCGAGGCCCGTCTTGATCGGCGAGAAGCCGAGCGTCTGCTGCATGTAATACGTCAGAAACAAGAACACGCCGAAGACGCCCGCTCCCGACAGGGCCATCGCCAGGAACGATCCGCCGCGGTCGCGATCGAGGACGACGGGCAGCGGCAGCAGCGGGTTGCGGCTGCGGCGCTGGATGAGCACGAACCCGACGAGCAGGGCGATGCCCGCGACGAGCATTCCGACCGTCACCGGGTCGGTCCAGCTGTGCGTCTCGGCGTTCGCCAGCCCGTAGACGATCGCGAACAGGCCACTGGCGGCGGTGATGGTGCCGGGGATGTCGATGCTCGACCGGTGCGCCGGGATCTCGTTGTGCAGGAGCGCCATCGCCGCCAGCGCCGCCGGCGCCGCGAAGGCGAGGTTCACATACAGGCACCAGCGCCAGTTCAGGTACTCGGTCAGGATTCCGCCGAGGATCAGCCCGATCGCTGCGCCCCCCACCGCGACGGCGCCGAACACGCCGAATGCCTTCGCGCGCTCCTCGGGGTCCACGAACGTCGTCGTCAGCACCGAGAGTGCGGCAGGCGCCAGCAGCGCGCCGAAGACGCCCTGCAGCGCGCGAGCGGCCACGAGCACCTCGAAGCTCTGAGCAAGTCCGCCGAGTGCGCTCGCGCCGGCAAATCCGATGAGCCCGACGACGAACGTGCGCTTGCGCCCGAACAGATCGCCGATGCGGCCGCCGAGCAACAGCAGGCTGCCGAAGGCGAGCGCGTACGCGGTGATGATCCACTGGCGCTGGTCGTCGCTGAACGCAAGCGCCTCCTGCGCCGAAGGCAGCGCGATGTTCACGACGGTCGCGTCGAGGACGACCATCAGCTGCGCGATCGCGATGACGAACAGGATCAGCCAGCGCTTGGCGTGGTGCGGGTTGGCGTGCGGGTCTTGCATGGCGACACCTCGTCGGGGGGTAAGTGGAGTGCTAAGCTCCAAGTGGAGGTCAGATCTCAAGTTCTGGGGGGCACGGTACCACAGAAGTGGAGATACGGTCTCCACTTCGATAGGAGTTTTTCGTGGCCGCCTCCCCCACCTCTTCAGACCGCCCCCTGCGCCGCGATGCCGAGCGCAACCGCCAGCGCATCCTGGAGGCCGCACGCCACGCCTTCGCCGAGGAAGGCCTGTCGGTCACGCTCGACGAGATTGCGCATCGCGCCGGCGTCGGAGTCGGCACCGTCTACCGGCGCTTCCCCGACAAAGAGCAGCTGATCGAAGCGCTGTTCGAAGACCGCATCAAGGACTTCGCCGCGCTGGCCGAGGAGTGCCTGCTCGTCGAAGATCCATGGACAGGGCTCGTGCGCTTCCTCGAACGAGCGTGTGAGGCGCACGCCTGCGATCGCGGGTTCAAGGAGGTCGCGCTCTCCGGAGTCCACGGGCTCGAGCGCGTCGCGCGCGCGCGCCAGCTCATGTACCCGCTCGTCGCGAGGCTCGTCCAGCGTGCCCAAGCCGACGGCAGCCTGCGGCCCGACCTGGCGCCAACCGACCTGCCGCTGCTCCAGCTCATGCTCGGCTCGCTCAGCGAGTGCACGCGCGACGTCGATCCCGAGATCTGGCGCCGCTACCTGGGGATCGTCACCGACGGGCTGCGCACACGTCGCGTCGAGCCAAGCCCGCTACAGCGCGGTGCGCTGACGCCCGAGGACGCGCAGAGCACGATGCGCGCCTGGCGGCCCAGCGCGCGGTAAGCGCGCGCCGGCCCGCCGGCTTACCGAGCCCGCTCCGCGTCGCGCTGGAACGCCACGCCCATCCCGATCCGCGCGATCGTCGGCGGGTGCGTCGCGAGCAGGAGCGTCTCCCACTTCGGCGGATCGGGATCGGCGAGGTTGCGCAGCGCGATGCGCTTCTCGAAGGAGATGAACGGCTTTGGCTCCTCGGTCGTCTCCAGCGAGAACGAGTCCGCGCGCGACTCGATCCGGCGGCTGAGCTGGTTTGAGATCGTCGAGATCGTCGTCGACAGGATCATCAGGCTCAATGCGAGCGCCGGCAGGATCACCGGCCCCGCCTCGGCGCCTTCGGGCGCCAAGCGGCGCGTCAGCGCCGCTACGGCGAAGAGGCCGAACGGCGCGACGATCGCGAGGTAGAGCAGGCCGTTGGGTACGTCGCGGTAGTGCACGTGGCCGAGCTCGTGCGCGACGACGAGGCGGATCTCGTCGCGGGAGAAGTTCTTCAGCAGGGTGTCGAAGAGCACCACCCGCTTGGTCTTGCCAAGGCCGGTGACGTACGCGTTGGCGGCGGTCGTGCGACGGCTTGCGTCGACTTCGTAGACCTGGCCGATGTCGACGCCGGCGCGCCGCGCAAGCTCGAGGACGTCCGAGCGCGTCTGGCCCTGCGGCAGCGCCTTGAAGGTGTTGAAGAGCGGATCGAGCACGACCGGCCCGGCGTAGATCGTGACCACGCCGAACGCGACGACGAGCGCCGAGCCCGGCAGCCACCAGCTGCGCGGGTAGCGGCGGATGAGCCCGACGCCGGCCGCCGCGCCGAGGCCCGCGATGAGCGAGCCGATCGCCAGCGAGACGGCCTGATCGCGGGCGTAGCCGGTCCAGGACTGCGTTATGAGGCCGTACTCCTTGGCACGCTCGCGCGAGATGAGCTTCAACGGCAGGATCGCGACGACGAGGATCGCCGACAGCGCCGCGCCCGCGACCGCGGCAGCGAGCACCGGGCGCTTGAACGGGCCCGTCAGGCGGCGCGGCGGACGGGCCACGAACAGCGCCAGCAGCCCGACCTCGACCGCCAGCACGCCGCCATAGATCGCGAGCTGCGGGCGGCGATATTCGCGCGCGCGCTCGATCTGCGAGTCGCTGAAGTACGATTGCGCACGAACAGGAGCGGGCTCGATCACGCCGGCACGCGGGCGCAGGAGCAGTACCGCCACCTCCGCGACGACCACGGCGGCCGCGATCGCTATAGGCCAGCGAAGGCGTTCCACGATCTCACTGTACGAGATGCAGGTCGCGATCCTCTCCGACATCCACGGCAACCGGCACGCATTCGAAGCGGTGCTCGCCGATGCCGAGGCGGCGGGCGCGGACGAGATGTGGTGCTTGGGCGATCTCGTCGGCTACGGAGCCGAGCCGGACGCGTGCGTCGAGCTCGCACGGCGCCACGCTGCGATCTGCCTGGCGGGCAACCATGACCTCGGCGTCACCGGCGACATCGGCCTGGAGGAGTTCTCGACAGGCGCTGCCTTGGCGGCGCGCTGGACGCAGGAGACGATCACCGCTGCGAACCTCGAGTTCCTGCGCGCGCTGCGCCCCGAGGGCGAGGAGGGCTCCGTCGGCCTGTACCACGCAAGCCCACGCGATCCAATCTGGGAGTACGTGCTGAGCGCCCTCCTGGCCGAGCTGTGCTTCGACGCACAGCGCCAGCGCGTGGCGCTCATCGGCCATTCCCATGTGGCGCTGTCGTTCGTTCGCACCGAGGGCGAGGTCGCGACCGGCGAGCCGCGCCGCGACGGCGACGACCTCGACATCAGCACGGGCGAGTGGCTGCTCAACCCCGGCTCGGTCGGCCAGCCGCGCGACGGTGATCCGCGGGCGGCCTGGATGATGCTCGACCTCGACCGCTGGCGGGCGCGCTGGCAGCGTGTCGAGTACGACATCGCGGGCGCGGCGGCGGCGATCCGCGCCGCCCGCCTTCCGGACTCGCTTGCAGAACGCCTTGGGTACGGTCAATGACCGTGCGTCGTGTCCTCCCCTACATCGTTGCGCTGCTGCTCGGCGCCTGCGCCGCGCTGATCGCAGCCTGTGCGGGCACCACGAAGGGAGCCATTCCGGTGGCGTCGGCGAGCGATCTGAAGAGCCAGCTGGAGGACATCCGCGAGCGCGTCGACGCCGGGCGCTGCGGGGATCTCAACGGTCAGCTGCGCCAAATCGACGATCGCATCGACGCCCTGCCGGGGTCGGTCGACGAGCAGCTCAAGCAGGCGCTGCGCGACGGCGCCAACCGCCTGCGCGGCGACGCGATGCGCGAGTGCAACGACGTCCAGGCAGCGACGCAGACGCAGACCGAGACGGTGCCCCCGGTCGTGACGGAGCCGACCATTCCGCCTGAGACGACCACCTCGACGACGCCGACGACGACCACGCCGACGACGACGACCCCGACGACGACGCAGCCGCCTTCGTCGACCACCCCGACCGTGTCGCCGCCGCCGGTCGAGCCGCCGCCGGTCGTCGGGCCGGGCGGTGGCACCCCCTCGGAAATCCCACCGCAATGAACGTCACCCTCATCGCGGGGCGCTACGAGCTCGGCGAACGGCTCGGCTACGGCGGCATGTCGACGGTGCAGCTCGCCGTCGATCGCCGCCTTGAACGGCAGGTGGCGGTCAAGCTACTCGCCGAGCACCTCGCCGACGACAGCCAGTTCATCTCGCGCTTTCGCCGCGAAGCGCTGTCGGCCGCGCGCCTCGTGCATCCGAACATCGTGCAGGTCTTCGACTTCGGCCTCGACGAGGCGAGCGGCCTGCACTACATCGTCATGGAGTACATCCGCGGGCGTTCTGGCGCTGTGATCCTGCGCGAGGAGACGCGGCTCAGCGTCCCGGACACCCTGGAGCTCGTCGATGGCGCCTGCCGCGGCCTCGCCCACGCGCACCGCATGGGCGTCATACACCGCGACGTCAAGCCCGGCAACATCCTGCGCTCCGACGACGGACCCGTGAAGCTCGCCGACTTCGGGATCGCCAAGGCGATGAGCGCCCAGACCTCGCAGATCACGCAAGCCGGCTCGGTCCTGGGCACCGCGGCATACCTCGCGCCCGAGCAGGCGCGGGGCGGCGACGTCGGGCCGCGCGCCGATCTGTACGCGCTCGGAGTCGTCACCTATCAGCTGCTGTGCGGGCGCCTCCCCTACGACGCGGCGTCGTTGACGGAGCTCTCGATGCTCCAGCAGCACGCGCACCCGCCGCGGCTGGACGAGGTCACCGGCGACGTTCCCAACGCACTCGCGCGCGCAGTGGAGCGCGCCCTCGCGCTCGATCCCGACGAGCGCTACGCCGGCGCCGAGGAGATGCGCAAGGCGCTGCACGACGGGTCGCGCGGGGTAGCTCCCGACCCCACGGCCGCGACGTCGATGCTGCCGCGGCGCGCCCACGAGCCGACCGCCGCGACCCGCGCTGTGTCGACCCCGCTGCGGTCGCGGCGGATCGAGGCGCAGCCGCCGCCGGCCGCGCCGCCGCCGGCGCCACCTGGTCCCGCGTACCAATCGCGCCCCGAGCGCCTGCGCGAGCCGCCGCCGCGTCGCCGTGGCGGAGCCCTCACCGCCCTGGCAGTCGTGCTCGTTGCCGGGCTCCTCGCGGCCGTGATCGCGTACGCCGTCGGCACGTCACAGGGCAGTCCGGCCGCGAAGGTGCGCCAGATCAACGGCAACAGCACGAGCGAGATCATCGACCAGATGGAGAGCCTGATCGACGACAACACGCGCTGATCGGGTCGGCATCACCGGCGCGCCCAGCGGGTTCACCACGGCCCCGCGCCAGATCGAGGCTCTGCGAGCAGCTCTGCCGTGGTCACTGCTCCAGCGCGAGCGCCTGGCCTTCCGGCGCAGCCCCGGCCCGCAGCGCCGCCGCACGCTCGGCGAACGTCCCAGCCGCGATCGCGTCGCGCAGGTCGCCCATCAGGCGCGCGATGAACGCGAGGTTGTGCAGCGTCAGCAGCCGCACAGCGGTCAGCTCGCGGTTCTTCAGGAGGTAGCGCAGATAGCCGCGCGAGTGGCCGCCGGCGCAGGCCGGGCATGGGCAGCCGTCCATGATCGGATCTTTGGATGTGCGCCAGCGCGCGGTCGTGAGGTCAACGCGCCAGCGCGCCTCGGGCTCGGGTACGAGCGCGACGCCGTGGCGGCCAAGGCGCGTCGGCATCGCGCAGTCGAACGTGTCGATGCCGAGCTCGACGCCGCGGATGAGGTCGTCGACGTCGCCGATGCCGAGCAGGTGGCGCGGGCGCCTCTCATCGATCCCCGCGATCGCCCAGCCGACGACCTCGTACATCTGCGCCTTCTCGGCGCCGAGCGAGCCGCCGATCGCGATCCCGTCGACGGGCCGCCCGGCCACCTCTTGGGCCGACGCGATCCGCAGATCCTCGTACACGCCGCCCTGGACGATGCCGTAGACGAGCTGGTCTTCGGGGCCGTGCCGCTCGTGCCAGGCGAGGCAGCGGTCAAGCCAGCGGTGGGTGCGCTCGGTGGAGCGCGCCGTGTACTCGCGGTCGATGTTGAACGGGGTGCACTCGTCGAAGACGAGCGCGAGGTCGGAGCCCAGCGCGGCCTGAACCTCCATCGACGTCTCGGGGCCGAGGAAGCGCTCCGAGCCGTCCGCGTAGGAGCGAAAGCGCACGCCGTCCTCCGTGATCGAGAGCACGCGCCCCGCGCGCTCCGAGCCGCTGGATGCTCGGCCCTTGATCTCGTTGGCGACGGTCCCGTAGCCCATGGAGAAGACCTGAAAGCCGCCGGAATCCGTGATGATCGACCGCTTCCATCCCATGAAGTCGTGCAGCCCGCCGAAGTGCTCGACGAGTTCGTGACCCGGCGCGAGGAAGAGATGGAACGCGTTGCCGAGCACCATGTCGTAGCCGAGCGCGGCAACCTCGCTCGCGGCCAGCCCCTTGACGGTTCCCTTCGTGGCCAGCGGCACGAACGCCGGTGTGCGCACGTCGCCGCGCGCGGTGCGGAGAATCCCGGTCCGAGCGTTCGAGGCAGGGTCGCGGCAGAGAACCTGGAAGACGTTCATGCGCCCGCAGGTTATGGAGCGCGCCCTCGCGGCTGCCGATTCTCACACCAATCGGCGCCGCGAGACAACGCTCATGAGTCCCGCCGGCGAGATGCCGCGGGATCGGACCGATCCAGGCCTACGAGTCGGCTTCGATCGTCCGGGGCTCGGCGCCGCCGACGCCGATCTGCACGCGCCGCGGCTGCGTGTTGGC
>DASVPU010000302.1:0-9668 GCA_036389475.1 Solirubrobacteraceae bacterium | reverse complement strand
GCTTGGATCGTGAGCGTGTCCATCATCTCGATCGCGCCCGGGACGATGCCCTCGGAGACGATCTGCGAGACGGTCTCGCCCGCCTCGCTCGTGGTGTCGAAGAACGCCACCATCGTCTTGATCGCCTCCGGCACCGGAATGACGCGCAGCGTGATCGCCGTGCAGATGCCGAGCGTCCCCTCGGAGCCGACGAACACGCCGAGCAGGTCGTAGCCGGGCGTATCGAGCTCCTTGGCGCCGAGCTGGACGACCTCGCCGTCGGCGAGCACGACCTCCAAGCCGGTGACGTAGTTCGTCGTGAAGCCGTACTTGAAGCAGTGCGCGCCGCCGGAGTTCTCGGCGACGTTGCCGCCGATCGAGCAGACGATCTGCGACGACGGGTCGGGCGGATAGAAGTGCGTGGGGCCGACCGCCGCAGACACCTCGGTGTTCGTGACGCCCGGCTCGACGACGATGCGCCCGTTCGCCAGGTCGACGTCGAGCACGCGCCTCATGCGCGTGACCACGATGAGGACGCCTTCCTGGACAGGCAGTGCGCCACCACTCAGACCGCTGCCGGCGCCGCGCGCGACCCAGGGGACGTTCGCGTCCGAGCACGCGCGCACGACGCGTTGCACCTGCGTGGCGTCGCCTGGCAGAACAACCGCTCGCGGCGTCACGCGGTATTGCAGCAGCCCGTCGGATTCGTACGTGCGCAACTGCATCGCATCCGTGAGAACGTGCTCGGCGCCGCAGATCTCACGCAGGCGCTCGAGCAGCGCGCGGTCCAGAAGATCGGGGGGCGTGGTGGTCGTCGGCACGGTTGCGGCTGAGGGAGGGTACGCAAGTTCCTTGCGCACCGGAACTTCAAACGTATTTCTGGGTCCGTCGGGTCTAGTGGTCGACTAGAGGCGCCCCCGATGCTCGTTGACCGCGGTGACCCCGAAGTTCTTGTTGACGAGCACCTCGACCTCGCTGCCGTCGGGCTTGCGCACATGCGCCTCGTAGGGCGAGCCGTGGTCGGCGTCGGCCTCGACGCGAAGAACCGTGCCGCCCGCGACCTTCGCCAGCGCCGCCGCCCGGACCTTGTCGGCGGTGTCTCCGGTCAGCGCCTTCTCCGCGCCGTGACGCCCAGGTTCGCCGCGGCCGCCATCGTGCCCTCCGCGATGTCCGGGTTCGCCGCGCGGCTGCACGGCGGTGGCCTGGAAGCTCGAGTCGACCAGCACGACGACCTCGCTGCCGTCTGACTTGCGCACGTGCGCGTGGTACGTGGCGCCGCCGGGGCCGCCGGTCTCGACGCGCAGGACGCTTCCGCCCGGGACCTTTGCGATCGCGGTCGCCTCGACCTTGTCAGCGGTCTCGCCCGAGAGCGCGGACTCACCGGAGAGGGCGGCTGGCGCTCGCGCGGTGATGACGGTGAGCTCGAGGCGGAGCTCGCGCTCTTCTTCGTCGCCGCTCCGGCGAAGGTCGCAGCGCCGGCTGCGAGTGCGGCGAGCGCGGCAACGAACATGAGCACCTTGCGGACCGGCTGAAGCATGGATCCTCCATGAGATGGACGCCTGTTGCGCGTCAGCATCGGTCGGGAGGCTGAGCTGCGGCTCAGGCGAGGCTGAGAATCCGCTGAGAGCGCGGCGCTACGGCGCGGACGCCGCCGGCGGGATGGCGTAGAACACTTCGCCCGGGGGACCTTTCGGGCTCTTGCCACCGTGTACGACGATCAACGGTTCGTGACCGTTCTGGCCTCCGTGGGCCGTGACCCACGCGTCGACGTCGTCGCGCCGGTCCGGCGGTCCGCCGGCACGTCTGCGCGGCGGATCGCGAGCATGCCTCAGGCCGCTGGGCGACGTCGCGTAGCGGGAGGTCGAGCGGAGCTCGCAAATCGCGTCGTCGCCGTTGTCGGTCATGGTGACGGAAAAAGGCTATTACGGCGAAGCTCAGAAAAATCGGCCAGCCGTGTCGATGTCGCGGCGCCCCGTTCGTCGTACCGAGTAGAGGCAGGGCTCACGCCGGTCAAGATGGTCCGGAAGCGCAGCGCCGAGCCCGCAACGAGAAGGAGAGGCCACGATGCGATTCATGATGCTGGTCATGATCCCGAACAGCGAAGACGAGGCGGACTGGGCCCCGAGCGCAGAGGACGTCGGGAAGATGACGAAGTACAACGAGGAACTGACCAAGGCCGGCGTCCTGCTCGCGCTCGACGGGCTGCACCCGAGCTCGAAGGGCGCTCGCGTGTCCTTCTCCGATGGGAAGGGCACCGTGACCGATGGACCGTTCGCCGAGGCCAAGGAGCTCGTCGGCGGCTACTGGGTGATCGATGTCCGAACCAAGGACGAGGCGGTGCAGTGGGCGTCACGCTGCCCGATGCAGGACGGCGCCGCGATCGAGGTTCGCCAGGTGTTCGAGATGTCCGACTTCCCGCCCGATGTCCAGGAGGCCGCCGCCGAGCTCTCGCAGACGCCGCCCGAGCAGACGACTGCGCGATAAGGGCGCGCGCTCTGCGTGGGAGCGATCGTCGTGACGGCCTCCGCTACCCAGCGTGCGATCGATGCCGTCTGGAGGATCGAGTCGGCCAGGCTCATCGCCGGTCTAGCGCGGATGGTGCGCGACGTCGGCCTGGCCGAGGATCTCGCCCAGGATGCGCTCGTCGCCGCACTCGAGCGCTGGCCCGAGTCGGGCGTTCCGGACAATCCGGGCGCCTGGCTCATGGCCACCGCGAAGCATCGTGCGATCGACGTGCTGCGGCGCAGCCAGCGGCTTGAGCGCAAGCACCAGGAGCTCGCAAGCGAGATCGAGGTCCAGCTGCAGATGCCCGCGCCGGATCTCGACGCCGCGATCGACGACGAGGTCGGCGACGACCTGCTCAGCCTCGTCTTCACGACGTGTCATCCGCTGCTCTCCACCGACGCCCGCATCGCGCTGACGCTGCGCCTGCTCGGTGGCCTGACGACCCAGGAGATCGCGCGGGCGTTCCTCGTCGGCGAGCCGACTGTCGCACAGCGCATCGTGCGAGCCAAGCGGACGCTCGCAGAGGCGCACGTCGGGTTCGAGGTACCGCGCGGAGACGAGCTCGCCGCTCGGCTGGCATCGGTGCTCGACGTGGTCTATCTGATCTTCAACGAGGGCTATTCGGCGACCGCCGGCGACGACTGGATGCGACCGTCGCTCTGTGCGGAGGCGCTGCGGCTCGGGCGGATCCTGGCCGAGCTCGCTCCCGACGAGCCGGAGGTCCACGGCCTCGTTTCACTGATGGAGATCCAGGCGTCGCGCGCCGCCGCGCGCGTCGGCCCGTCGGGGGAGCCGGTCCTGTTGCTCGATCAGGATCGCGCGCGCTGGGATTACCTGCTCGTTCGTCGCGGCCTGGCGGCGCTCAAGCGCGCCGAGCAGCTCGGCGGCACGTT
The DNA here is from genome assembly GCA_036389475.1 of Solirubrobacteraceae bacterium. Lineage (GTDB taxonomy): Bacteria > Actinomycetota > Thermoleophilia > Solirubrobacterales > Solirubrobacteraceae > CADCVQ01. The sequence continues at coordinate 6,291 of DASVPU010000302.1, read as the reverse complement.
CGGCACCTACGCGCTGCAGGCCGCGATCGCCGCCTGCCACGCCCGGGCGCGCACTCCCGAGGCGACCGATTGGTCGCGCATCGCGGCGCTCTACGACGCGCTCGCTCAGCTCGCGCCGTCTCCCGTCGTGGAGCTCAACCGGGCGGTGGCGCTGGCGATGGCGTTCGGTCCGGCCGTGGGCCTCGAGCTCGTCGACGCGCTGACGGACGAGCCGTCGCTCAAGAGCTACCACCTCATGCCGAGCGTGCGCGGCGACCTGCTCGCAAAGCTCGGCCGCTTCGGTGAAGCGTCGGAGGAGTTCGCGCGCGCGGCCGGGCTAACGCGAAACGTGCGCGAGCGTGAGCTGCTACTCGAGCGAGCTGCTGCTTGCGCGCGTAGCTCCAGCAGCGCCTGAGCCTGCTTCACCATCGTTACCCGTCGGTGTGGCTGCTAGAGAGCCGTGGGTCGGTCGACGAGCGATCCTTTAACGCCCGGCAGTACGCGCTCGTCGCGGCGTCCGACGCCCAGGCGTTGTCGCGGCAGGGATAGGTCTGAAGCTTGGTGAACAGCGTTACGTACAGGGGCGGCCCGTCGCCGTCGCCGGCAGGCGTCTCTGCCAGCCGGCGCATGTCACCGGGAATCGGTCGGCGAGCGGGGTCTACCTCGCGCGACGTCAGCCTCGGGCCGAGGCCGAACAGCAGCTTGACGCCGGTGGACGGCGCGGCCTCCACGCGCTGAGAGGTCGGGGAGATGAGGCTGACGCGGGCGCCGCCCAACCCGACCGCGACCGCAGCGCATGCCAGCGTTGCCGCGAGCCAGGTTTGCCGCAGCCCCGTGTACCCGCTTGTATCGGCGCGTCCGCGCTCGCGTTTGATCGTGCAGCCGCACCAGGGCGAGCCGGCTTGACAAGCGCACGAGTCGTTGGGAGGGTCGTCCTTCGTGAGCAACGCTGTGCCCGGCTGACGGGCGCGGTGCTATGGCTCGGAAATTGATCACTGATCTGTTGTCCTTCATGAGCCATGTTGCCGTGTCCACAGTGCAATTTTCGGCGGGCGGCTTCTTGATGAGCGCCCGTCGTGGTTTGGTGGGGGGGCGGTCCGCCCTCGTGGCGGTCGCGCTCATGATGATCAGCTGTGCTGAGCCTGCTTTCGCTTCTCGCCTGGCGATCGAAGGCAATCGGGTGCTGTACGTCGCGGATCCTGGCGAAAGCAACGTGATCCGAATCTCCGGCGGCCTTCGCACCTACGCCGTGCGCGACACCGGCGCGGCGATCCGCGTGGTCGCACCATGCAAGCTCACCGCGACGAGCGAGACTGCGCCGGCTCGCGCGAGTTGCCCCGCCCGCGGAGTGGCAAGCGTCGAGCTACATGGGGGCGACGGAAACGATGCCATCAGCGTCGAGACCGGGGCGGTACCGGCCGTGCTCGCAGGTGAGTCCGGCGATGATCGCCTCGTGGGCGGTACCGGGGCGGACCAGATCGATGGAGGTGAGGGAGCGGATCTACTTGCGGGACGCAGCGGGAATGACGTCCTTGCTGGTGGGGCGGGGGCGGACCGGCTTGGTGGCGGTCCTGGCGATGACAACGTGATGGGCGGCACAGGGGATGATTCGATCCGGACGGACATCGGAGCGGACAACCTGGACGGTGGCCCGGGATACGACACCGTCAGTTTCGGAGGCCGCCTTGCGCCCATCGGTGTCGCTCTCGACGGCGCGGCGAACGATGGCCAGCTTGGCGAAGGCGACAACGTGCAGCAGACGGTGGAGCGGATCCGCGGCGGCCGATCGGACGATGTCCTATTGGGCCCCACCGCCGGCGCCTCGGTTGCCCTCGCATTCGAGGGAGGCGCCGGAAATGATGTCCTGACAGGGGGATCCGGTGCCGACGATCTTCGGGGCGGACCGGGAAACGACCAGATCAGGGGCGGTCCGGGTTCCGACGTGCTGATCGGGGGCCTCGGGTCGGACGTCATCGTAGGCGACCAGGGCAACGACCTCGTGGCGGCGGCTGATGGCATGGTGGACATGGTCGACTGCGGCGATGGCATCGACAACGCATCGCTCGACCGCTTCGACGCCGGCGCCATCGGATGCGAGCGCGATGTCCCGGGCGGGACACCCGGTGGAGTAGCCCAAGCTGACTTGGCCGATTACTTGACGTTCACGCGCGAGAAGCTGCGCCGCCACGGCAGACGGTACGTCCTGGAGTTCAACGCAAATCTGCCGCGTGGCAGTCGTCCGAGCCCGACCCGGATAAGAGTGACGTTCTATACGGCTCGCAAACACCGGCTCGGCCCCGCTGTACGGCGTGACGTGCGGATCCAAGCGCACACCAAGATCACACTGCGTCGAGTCCCGCGCAACGTCCGCCGCGTGCAGGTCGATGTCGACACCGAGATCCGGTAGACCGATCGCACGCCGGCGCGAGCGCGCCGGCGTGCGCGATAGCAGGCACTCGACCCCACCCCCACCGCTCGTCGCGATCGGCTCGCGGGTCGTGCTGGGCATCGCGCTGGTTTCCGTGCCGGCGCTCGTGGCCGTCGATCAGCTGCGTATCCTCGCTCCGACACGGCAAGAGCCTTCCAGCCTTGCCGTCATTCCTCGCCCTGCTCCCACGCGGGATGCCGGCGTCGCAGTCGGCATGCTCGCGGAGGTCAAGGACTGTGCAAGCGACGTGCAAGTCACCGTGGTCGCGGAGCCAACCGCGGAGTACTGGCTGGCGCACCGCACTGCAAGGGACGTGAAGTTCGCCCTGCCGGACGCCAGGAATGACGACGTCCGCTTCCGGCTGGGGCAGAGCGCATCCGACGTAACAACGCCCCAAGACGTCGTAGACCGTGTGCAACGCCCGGCGCGGACCGGTGGCACGAGCATCCAGGTGACGGATATCCGCTACAAGGGCCCGAAACGCGACCTGCTCGTCGCGAGCCTCGATGTGCGCGATTGGAATCGCACCCTCGCGCCGGTCATCGCGAGCTATAGCGCGGACTGGCTCGAGAACCGCGGCCTGGGCTCGTGCTGGCTTCGGCTCCCTGCGCTCACCGGCGACCTCGCCGTCCTCACGTCAAAGCGGGCCTATGACCTCGCGGTACCGCTCGGCGCGAGACTGCCGGCGAATCCGGGAGATCTGCGCGTGTTCTCCACGCGAGTGAATGCCCAGGCGGTGTACACGGCGGGACTGGAGGCGATTCACGGCTCGATAACCGTGGTGTCGCCTGGGGCCGAGATCGGGGAGTCCCTTCCTGCCCCCTCGGGAAGCACCAACGGCAGCCCGACGTGGACGTGCGTGGCACAGCCCAAGGCGAGGGCCCGGCCCCTGCGCTCCGCCGCTCCGTCCACGACACCGCCCGTCGTGGGCGGGACGACCGGCGGGGCATCGTCGGGCGCGTTTTCCGCCAAGGTCATCTCCTCGGCCAAGGCGGGAGACTGCAGCGCCGTGGCGGCGGTGATCGAGTCGTCGGCCGGCTGGCAGCGCGATCTGTTCATGCTCGTCGTCGGCACCCTGGCCGGCCTTGGGTTCACGACGCTCGTGGATCTGTTGAAGCGTCCGCGAACTGCTGACGCAGCGAGAGCCGGGGCATGACACGAACCAGCGTGTTGATCGGCTTGGTCCTCGCGACGGTGCTAAGCACGTCGCCCGCCGCAGCAACCACCGTTCCGTGCAAGCGTGCCGACTCGCAATGCATGCGGGTGGCCGTCCCGTTCGACCGACGAGCCGGGACAGGTCGCATCGGGCTGTACGTCCAGCGCATCCAGAGCAGGCCTCCGGGTGCGGGCACGCTGATCGTCCTGCCCGGTGGCCCCGGCCAGAGCGCTGGCGCCCGACTGGGCGAGCTTCTTCAGGCACTCGGGCCTGCCGTACGGCAGCGCTGGAGCATCGTCGTCTTCGATCCGCGGGGTACCGGCGAATCCGGGGTCGTCCGCTGCCCCACGCTGCAGGACGACACGACGCTTCGATCTACTGAGGCCGCGAGTGATTGCGCCCGTAGGCTCGAAGGACGACGCTCCCAGTACACGACCTGGGACAATGTCCAGGATCTCGAAGCTGTCCGGAACAGCCTCCGCGTCGAGCGTGTCGCGCTCTATGGCACCTCGTATGGAACCCGCGTAGCGATGGGCTACGCCGCCGCCTATCCCCAGCATGTGCAGCGACTCGTCCTCGACTCCGTCGTCGCGCCAGACGGGCCATCAGGCGTCGCGCTGGAGTCCTTCGCGGCAATGCGCCGGATCCTGACAACCCTCTGTCCGAGATACTGTCAAGGGGCAACGCAGAACCTCGTGGCGGAGACCACCAGGCTTGCCGCGCAGCTCGACGTTCGGCCGATGGTCGGCACGACGTTCGACGCGCAGGGGAGACGCCACCCCGCTTCGATCGACGCGCTCGGCCTCCTCGATCTTTTGTTCGCGGCAGACCGCCAGCCGGCGATCCGCGGAGGCCTTGCGGCAGCGATAACGTCAGCGCAGCGCGGCGATCCAGCCGCGCTGCTGCGCCTTGCCGTCGCAGGCCGGGTGGTGCGCCTGAAGCAGCTGACCGAGTTCTCGGCCGGCACCTACGCCGCGACGAACTGCACGGATCTGCAGCCGCCATGGGATCCGGCCGCCGATCTGCCGGCTCGAATCGCACAGATCGACGCGAGCCTCGCCACCATCGGCGACGCCGCGTTCATGCCGTTCAACCGGCAAACTGCTTTACGGGGAGGCCTCTTCTCGCTCTGCCTCGCGTGGCCGAACGCGGTGGCGCCGCCGCCAGCTGTGGCCTGGCAGCCCATCGCCGCCCCGACGCTCATCCTGGCCGGCGCGCAGGACATCCGCACGCCGCTCGAAAATGCCCGTCAGGTTGCTCGCCGCGTTCCCACGGCATCTGTGCTCGTGGTGCGGTCGGCTGGACATTCCGTGTTCGGAAGCGACGCGGATGGCTGTGCTCACCAGGCTGTTGTGAAATTTCTCGTGGTGCTCAAGCGACCGAAGCCATGCGGTCCTGGCACCTTGCCGCAACCCGCTCGGTTGCTCCCGAGAAGTCTCAGCGCGCTACGACCGGTAGCGCCAGTTCGCGGCGGACCCGGCCGAACGCTGCGGGCACTGGAGCTCACGCTGGACGACGTAGCGTTTGCGCTTGCGCTTTCATCGAAGGTTGGTGGTGGCGGTTTGCGCGGCGGATCGTTCATCGGCGGCGCTCACTGGCCGCGCCTCCGTTCGGTCGAGTATGTGCCGGGCGTCCGCGTGTCCGGGAGACCGAACAAGAGCGGCCGCCTTGTGATGCGGATCTCCGGAGAGGCAGCTTCGCGTGGAACTGTCGTACTCGCGCGGGACGGCCGGATCCGCGGCCGACTCGGCGGGCGGCGAGTCGCGGCGCGCCTGAGTTCTCGCCCCTACGATCCGCGCTGATGAGCAACGCACGTTACGGGTTAGACCAGGACTGCGCGCGACGCCGCTGGAAACATATGACGAAGGTCGTCACGATGAGGGCTCCGGTGACGATCACGGCGATGCCGAACGCGCGCGGCGGCTCCTCGGCGACGACGAGTTGCAGCACGATGAACCAGAGCGTGAACCCGAGCCAGTAGACGCGAAGTGGATCGCGCGGCTCACTCGCCCGCCACCGCGCAACTGCACGATGTGCACCGTGCAGAGCACCGCGATGAGCAGCTGCCCGACCGGCGCCAGCACCGGATCGGCAGCCATTCCGGCGGCGTCCGTCACGATCGTGGCGGCACCGGCGCTCGTCATCGCGATGCCGACTGCGCGGCGCCAGCGGGCCGGCAGCGGGGTACTAAGAACGATGGGACGGGGCGAGGCCGCCGCCGCTTCCTGGCGCCCGCCGCGGGCGGCCATAGCGCGCGGAGTGTCGTGTTGCTGAAATGAGTCTTACTAAGCGCGTCCGGGTCGCGTTTGCGAAAGTGGCGGAATCCAGCCTGGTGCACTTTCACGCCATTATCCGCCTTGACGGCGCTACCGACTGTGCGACCGCGCCCGGCGTCGCAATCGCGCCCGAGGAGCTGTGCGACACGATCCGGGGGCCGCCGGCCGCGCCCAACCTTCAAGTCGATGCTGGCGATGGCGAGACGATCCACATAAGACCTGAACCTGGTTCTCACGTACATCAGCCGATTTCACGCTGGCCGCGCGATGAGCTGTTGCTGTGCATTGTGGGACCGCGCCCGTCCCACCATTACGTAGCGGTGGCGCCGCATCGTGGCGGCAAACGTACTGTCACGACGTTGAGCATTTCCATAACCTGCTCCATTAGGCGTATGGTGCATATCGATGCTCACGCGTATGGGGGCTGCGTGCCGACGAGGCACTGTCGGAAG